>NZ_CP028922.1:4536705-4888410 GCF_003060825.1 Paenibacillus sp. CAA11 | reverse complement strand
AGACTGTCACTCCTTTTAAAACTCCAATTGTGGCTTGAGCCATAAAAACGTCGAAAAAACATAAATAAAGGGGAATTTTATCCCCAATAGTCAGCAAGGCGGTAATATAGTGAAAGAGGATAAAAGAAAATTGTTCACATTTTTATCCACAGGCTGTTGATAAATGCGGAGGAAAAGAAAGATATTCACACCGAAAAGCAATATAATCATAGCAAAAGAACTCTTACATTTCAATGAATTCACGGTTTTTATCCACAAATTCAATAACTTGTGCATAAAAATAACGCACACCACTACATATTGTTTATAATTTGTTTAAATTTCGACAGAAGCCGAAAAAACTCTTATAAAATTGTGCACAGGTTGTCAGAACAGAACCCTTTTTTCGCGAAAAGTTATCCACTGATGCTAGTGTGAGCCTCTCTATAGAACGGCATACGTAAAAATACAAAAAGCCTGCAAACTTTAAGTTTGCAGGCTTTTGAACTGTGATTAATGAAAGCTCGTTATCTGAGAGAACGGCTTCTAATCCAGTTTGCGCTGGAATTTGGCGATCATCTCATATTCCTCTTCCAGCTTGCGAGACAGGCGGATGAAGATCGGCAGCAGCTCCTTGTACACAGCCGCATGCTCCTTAACGGGGGTATGCTCATGCGTAGCACCGACCATATCGGCTACTACGTCCAGAGACTCCACTCTTCCGGTTGCATACAGACCGAGAACAACTGCACCTAGACAGGAGCTCTCAAAGCTCTCTGGGATGATGACCTGCTGATCGAAGATATCGGCCATCATTTGTCTCCAGAGTGGGGAGCGGGCAAAGCCGCCTGTAGCGAGGATGCGCTTAGGCTGTCCGATCTGTTCCTCCATGGCAAGCAGTACCGTATAGAGGTTGTATATAACCCCTTCGAGCACCGCACGGATCATATGCTCCTTTTGGTGATTGAGCGTTAAGCCGAAGAAGGAACCCCGTGCATTAGAGTTCCACAGAGGAGCTCTTTCGCCCGCAAGATAGGGGTGGAAAATCAGGCCGTCTGCACCTGGCCGCACCCGTTCCACGATTTTGGTCAATACATCGTAAGGGCTGATTCCTAGACGCTTTGCTGTCTCTACCTCTGCGGCGGCAAACTCATCCCTTGCCCAGCGGAATATAACACCGCCGTTGTTCACTGGCCCGCCGATAACCCAATGCTTCTCCGTCAGAGCGTAGCAGAAGATACGTCCCTTCGGATCCGTGATTGGCCGATCAACCACCGTGCGAATCGCGCCACTGGTACCTATTGTAACGGCAACAACCCCGGGCTCGGTGGCATTAACGCCAAGATTGGACAAGACACCATCGCTGGCCCCAAGAATGAACGGAGTATCTACGCGAAGTCCCATTTGGTCAGCATAGACCGGGCTTAAGCCTTGCATTTGCTCTGTTGTAGGTACAAGGCGGGACAGGCGATCCGGAGTTACCCCGGCGATGCGCAGTGCCTCCTCGTCCCATTCCAGGCGCTCAAGATTCATGAGGCCCGTACATGATGCCATGGAATGATCAATGACATATTCCCCGAATAATTTGAAGAAAATGTACTCTTTTATAGAAATAAATTTGTGTGCTGCTGCGAACAGCTCGGGCTCCTCCCGGTTCATCCACAGCAGCTTTGTCAGCGGAGACATAGGATGAATGGGGGTTCCCGTTCTTAGGTAGATTTCGTGACCGCCCATTTCAATTTTGAGGCGCTCTGTCCATTCGGCACTCCGGTTATCAGCCCAGGTCATTCCTCTCATTAAAGGTACGCCATTTGCATCGACAGGTACTACGCTGTGCATCGCAGAGCTGAAGGAAACAAACATGACTTGTGCCGGATCAATGCCGCTTTGATTCATAATTTGTTTTACAGAGCTTAAGACTGCCATGAAAATTTGATCAGGATCCTGCTCCGCAATGGACGGAGTGGGGGTGAATAGAGGATATTCCTCCCCGCCTTTAGCAACAATCGTGCCGTCTTCTTCAAACAACACTGCTTTCGTGCTGGTGGTTCCGATATCTACACCAATCATATAATTTTTCTGTTTCGACATATTAAGACCTTCTCTCCAGCTTTTTTATCTCTATATAATAGTATGGTTAAACAAGAGACGATTAGCCCTAGCCTAAGGGTTAATCGTCTCTTGGTAATCAATGAATTAAACAAATGCACTTAGGACAAGAATCAGCACCAATCCAACGACGGACAAGAGGGTCTCCATGACGGTCCAGGATTTGAGTGTCTGAGGTACGGACATGTTAAAGAACTCCTTAACCATCCAGAAGCCTGCATCATTTACATGGGACAATACGATCGAGCCTGCACCTGTTGCCAGCACAACCAACTCGACATTAGCTCCAGGGGTTAGGGCGAGTACAGGAGCTACGATGCCAGCCGCTGTAGTCATAGCTACGGTTGCGGAGCCGGTAGCTACACGGATCAGAGCAGCTACGAACCAGGCAAACAGAATGACATTGATATGCGCATGGGTTGCTAAGTCGGCAATAGCTGCGCCGACGCCGCTGTTAATCAGCACCTGCTTGAACGCACCGCCGCCTCCGATGATCAGAATAATTGTAGCGGTTGGCGCCAAGCACTCGCTCGCGAACTTGGACACCTGCTCCTTGCTGAAGCCACGGCCGAAGCCAAGGGTGAAGAAGGCGAAGACTACAGAAATCAGAAGGGCAATGACTTCATGGCCGATAAATTCACAGAACACCGTAAAGCTGCTAGTTGCATCTGGATCGAGGATATCTGCAACCGAACCGATCAGCATAAGAATAACAGGCATCAGAATGGTAAGCAAAGTGATGCCGAAGCCAGGAAGGTCTTCACCTTGTTTGGACCCGAATTGCTTGGCAAGGTTCTCTGGCGGTGTGACTTGAATCCGCTTACCAATAAACTTGCCGAAGACAGGACCGGCAAGGATTGCCGTCGGAAGACCGATGATAAGTGAGTATAGAAGGGTCTTACCTAAATTAGCATTATAAGCATCGATAGCAATCATTGGAGCCGGATGGGGCGGTACAAGTCCGTGAACAGTGGAAAGACCCGCCAAGACCGGAATCCCAATTTGCAGCAATGACATTTTGGTTTTACGGGCTACGGTAAAGACAATTGGAATCAGCAGAATGACGCCGACTTCAAAAAAGACCGGAATACCTACCACAAATCCGACAATCATCATGGCCCAGTGAACGCGGCGTTCTCCAAATTTCTCGATCATCGTATTGGCAATTCGCTCCGCGCCGCCTGATTCAGCCATCATCTTACCCAGGATCGTGCCGAGCCCGATAACGATGGCGATTGTTCCAAGTGTACCGCCAAGCCCGCCAGTTACGGAAGAGATAGCGTCCGCCGGTTTCATTCCTGCCAGCAGACCAAGCATGAGTGCCGAGATGAGCAGAGTAACAAAAGGATTCCATTTATATTTGGAGATCAGAATAATTAGAAAGGCAATAGTGAACAGCGTCCAAATTAGCAGTGTCGTTTGATGACTTAGGCCAAATAAGGATTGCATAGAAGTAAACCCCCTCTAAGAAGTGATAGCAAATTAAATGCAGCGCTTACAAACAACCGGTAAACATAGCAGCATTAGTATGGGCTGCGGGTTCCAAATTCATTTGTTGTATACTTGTCGACAACTTTGTGCGCAGTGAGAGGATAGCCTCTCTGGCCCTCCTTTATAATGGAGGAAGGCTGCGCTGAAGCGTATGGCGGGAATCGGTGAAATAAGCGTTAACCTCTTGCTGTATCCGCTCTTTGTCTCTGGATTCAAGCCCTTCGATCAGACGAAGATGTTTACCGATAACCATCTCCAGATGTGCTTCGCCCTTGGTGAATATTTCTTCTGTGGTGATCAGCAGCACAGCCATGACAATATGACGAATGCCGTTCCATAAATGCAGAATGCGAGAGTGATTTGCTTCATGAATGATCGTCTCATGAAAGGTTAAGTCCTGCAAAGAGAACTCCTCAGGATCATTATGCTTTGCGGCTAGCTGCATCTTATCCGTGATCTTCTTCAATTGAGCAATGAGGCCCTCTTGATTAGAGCCGGCTAGACTTGCTTGAGCAAAACCTTCAATTAAATAGCGGACATCGTATAATTCCTCGATATCCTTCAAGCTGAGACCGAGCACTACAGCTCCCATCCGTTCTAAACGGATCAGTCCTTCGGCTGACAGCACTTTAAGCGCTTCCCGAACGGGCGATCGGCTGGTACCGAAGTCAGCAGCAATCCGATTCTCGGACAGAATTTGGCCTGGCTCAATAGATCCCTTTATAATTTGCAGACGAAGCTCGCTGGCAATGGATTCACCTAGTGATACACCTTGCAGCCATGAAGCGGGATATTGCATCTTCATTAACTCTCCAATCCATGTTAATTCGTATAACGATCATACCATGAAAAGGAACGTGGTGTTTCTAGAATATCACTCCTTCAATCTGTGTACTTGTATACAAGTTAGAATGTACTCATTTTAACTCTAAATATGTTCACTGTAAATACAAATTTGAAAGCGCATTACAATTTATTTTATATTGATAACTCTGTACAAATATGTATAATTGCTATTTTAATGAGTTATACACATGTGCATAACTGTTTTTCTGCTGTATTTCTGGCTAAATATTGTGGATAAATCCAGAAAAAGAATCACGGGGCCAAGTTGACTTTAACTCGATTTCGTGGTTAAATGTATAAAGGCTTTTTCTGCGGTTAGAACTAGGAAGAAGAAGAGAATTCCTGTTAGGGGGTGCAATAAATGAGACCTACTTTCAAACCAAATGTGAGCAAGCGTAAAAAGGTTCATGGTTTCCGTAAAAGAATGAGCACGAAAAACGGCCGTAAGGTGCTGGCAGCTCGTCGTCTTAAAGGCAGAAAAGTACTCAGTGCGTAATACGTGCCTGCGTAAAGACCACTACGGTGGTCTTTTTTTCGTATGTGGCCTATGCCCGGGGGGCGATGTGCTGCATATTTACCGGCAGAACTAACCGACTATATATTAAGGTAATTATCAACTGTTCCGCATTTGTGGTTCGGGTAAGTCAAGGAGATCGCCGTGCATAAGAAACTACGTTTACGAAATCGTGCCGATTTCGGCCGGGTATATCGATTTGGAAAATCATTTGCAAACCGGCAGTTGGTGGTATATTGGTCTACCAAGCATGAGGTTGAGCGGTTCCGGCTCGGCGTATCCGTAAGCAAGAAAGTTGGAAATGCTGTTGTCCGCAACCGGATGCGTCGTCTGATTAAGGAGATTGTTCGCCAGCATAAGGAGAAACTGATCGATCATGTTGACATCATCTTCATTGTGCGCAAAGGCGCTGTAGATATGGAATATCGGGAGCTGGAGAAGAGTGTGCTTCATGCGCTGCGCAAAGCCTCGCTGCTCAAGGGCTCGCGGGTGTGAATAGCCTGTTTTCTTTGTCCCTTTAAATATGGTATGATTTAGGCTGATGGATAGGTTAAGAGAGGGGTTTTGAAGTGTCTCGAATGAAGACTAACCGAAGCAGATGGATACTGCTTATTCTTGCTATCGGGCTTATGGCTGTTCTTGCAGGCTGCGGGACAAGCGCGCAATCTGCTACAACCACCGAGGATCTTAGGAATGGCGGCTTCTGGAATGCCAACGTCGTCTACTGGTTCTCCTTAGCGCTCGATACCTTCGCCAAATGGTTCAATGGTGAATATGGACTTGCTATTCTTATCATGGTGTTAATTGTACGAACGCTTATTTTACCGTTAACACTGAAGCAAGTAAAGAGTTCGAAGGCTATGCAGGCTATTCAGCCGCAACTGCAAAAGATTAAAGAGAAGTACAAGGACAATCCTCAGCAACAGCAGCAAGAGACGATGAAGCTGTTCCAGGAGAACAAAGTCAATCCGATGGCTGGCTGTTTCCCGCTGTTGATTCAGATGCCGGTGTTCATTGCCTTGTATAACTCTATTATCCATAACTCTGCGATCCGGGATCATACTTTCCTGTGGTTGCAGTTGGGTAAACCGGACCACTTGTTTATTCTGCCAATCGTGGCAGCGATTACGACATTCGTCCAAACTAAGATGATGTCCAGCATGAATCCGTCCAGTGTGGCGGGTCCAATGCAGTTCATGATGTTCATTTATCCTGTGTTGATTTTCTTTATGGCATATAACTTCCCGTCTGCACTTCCGCTTTACTGGATCTACAGTAACCTGTATACCATTGTGCAGAACTACTTCCTTTACCGTAAGCCTAGTAACATTGTTGTTGACAGCGGACCTGATGAGGGAAGCGGTAAAGGCAAGTCCAAACGTGGAGGTTCCAATTTAAAAGCCGGCACTCCGAATCGGAGCGCTAAGGAGGCCAAAAAGTCGAAATGAACAAAGTAGTGACGTCGGGAAAAACCATTGAAGAAGCTGTTAGACAAGGATTGGCCAAGCTCGGTGCGACCGAGGAACAAGTTGCCGTGAATGTGCTCCAGCAGCCGTCAAAAGGATTCCTGGGACTGATTGGAGTTCGGGCAGCGAAAGTGGAACTTACGCTGGTCCAAGAACCTCCTGTATCAGTGCCGTCCGAGGAGTTAAGGCCTGCACCCAAGCCTGTAGCTGAAGCCGCTGAGCAAGTGGACAGCAAGGCGGATGGGCCAAGCCCTTATGAAGCGGCGGCGTCATTCCTTCGTGAAGTCGGCGAAAGTATGGACCTTCAGGTGGAAGTGGATATTAAGCGCGGAAGAGATGGAGCTGTTCTGAATATCTCCGGCTCAAATCTTGGTCTTCTGATTGGCCGTAGAGGGCAGACGTTGGATGCTCTGCAGTACTTGGCTAACATTGTAGCGAATCGTTACTCAGACAGCTTCGTTAGGCTGGTACTGGATGCCGAGAACTTTCGGGCACGCCGCAAGAAGACGCTAGAGGAGCTGGCTGAGCGCTTGGCCAATCGGGTGGTTCGAACCCACAAAGAGGTTTCACTTGAACCGATGCCAGCTTTGGAGCGAAAGGTGATTCACTCCAAACTGCAAAATCACCCTGAAGTCAAAACGTACAGTAAAGGCGATGAACCGAACCGGCGAGTCGTCATTACCCTGAAGGCGAAGTAACACATCAGAGATACAATGGCGTGCTGCCCTTATGGCGGACGTCATTGTTTTTTATTTATTAGAAACAATAGAGAGGAGAGGTGAGAGATATGTTAAGCGATACAATTGCCGCGATCTCTACAGCGGTGGGAGAAAGCGGTATTGCGGTAATCCGTGTCAGCGGACCGGATGCGATTAAGGAAGTGGGCCAGCTGCTGCGGAGCCGAACGCCGCTTACAGAAGCGGATAGCCATACGGTTCATTACGGCTTTATTATAGATCCGGCAACTCAGGACAAGCTGGAAGAGGTGCTGGTGACCGTGATGAGGGCACCTCGTTCTTTTACCACGGAAGATGTCGTCGAGATCAGCACGCATGGCGGGGTAATTTCTGTCAAACGGGTTATGGATTTACTGTTGCAGCAGCCGAATATTCGCCTGGCAGAGCCCGGTGAATTTACAAAGCGTGCATTTCTGAATGGACGGATTGACCTGTCCCAGGCGGAAGCGGTCATTGACTTGATTCGCTCAAAGTCTGACCGGGCATTCTCTGTAGCTCTAAAGCAGGTTGAAGGAGAGCTATCCCGTCAAATTGGCATACTGCGACACTCCTTGGTGGAGACTATCGCTCATATTGAAGTGAATATCGACTATCCTGAGCATGATGTGGAGTCATTGACGACTGCCTTCATCAAGCGCAAGTGTTCTGAGGTTATGGAAGGGATTGACCGTCTTCTTGTTACTGCCAACCAGGGGAAGATCCTAAGAGAAGGGATTACCACAGCTATAGTGGGCCGGCCGAATGTCGGGAAGTCTTCACTGCTTAACGCTCTGGCGCAAGAGAACAAGGCGATTGTTACTGATATCCCGGGAACGACAAGAGATGTGATTGAGGAGTTTGTAACGATTAATAATATCCCTTTGCGTCTATTGGATACTGCGGGGATCCGGGAAACTTTGGATGTGGTTGAACGCATCGGGGTTGAGCGATCCAGAGCAGCGGTAGGCGATGCGGACTTGATTCTGCTTGTGCTTAATGGTGCTGAGCCTCTGCATGAGGATGAAATTACACTGATGGACAGCCTTCGTGGCCGTCAGGTCATTGTTCTCATCAATAAGACAGACCTGCCGCAGCAGCTTGATCGGGAACAGATCCGGGCTCACTTCTCAGAAAGCCAAATGGTGGAGCTGTCTGTAAGAACACAGGAGGGCCTGCCGGCTTTGGAAGAGGCCATTACTCAATTATTCTTCGGCGGGAAGCTTGAATCAAGCGATCTGACCTATGTAAGCAATGTTCGCCATATCTCTCTGCTCCGAAAGGCCAAGCAGTCTCTACAGGAGGCTTATGAGGCAGCGGATGCAGGGATTCCGATCGATATTATGCAGATTGATGTTCGGAATGCCTGGGAGCAGTTGGGTGAGGTCATTGGCGACTCGGCTCCGGATGCGCTCATTGATCAGATTTTCTCCCAATTCTGCCTTGGGAAATAAAGCTTCACTGTAAAAGAATAGGGGTTGCACGTTTATGAACGCCCACTTCATGGTATGATGAGAAGGCGGTATTCATATAAAATTTTAAATATTAGGATCCAAAGGTGATCCTTAACTATATGATTCGTTATCAGATGAACTAACACCACGGCAAGCTGTGATTATGGAGGGGGATGCATACTTTCCCTGCCATGTTCTTCAGGTGGTTTCAGTGTTAGTTCCATTCATAGGAGGGATAAAAATGAGCTATCCAGCAGGAAGCTATGATGTCATCGTAGTGGGTGCAGGCCATGCGGGCACGGAAGCAGCACTGGCTGCAGCACGTATGGGCTGTAACACGCTTATGGTGACGATCAACTTAGATATGATTGCTTTCATGCCTTGTAATCCGTCTATTGGGGGCCCAGCGAAGGGGCATGTTGTTCGGGAAATAGACGCCTTGGGCGGAGAAATGGGCCGTAATATTGATAAGACCTTCATTCAAATGAGAATGCTGAATACAGGGAAGGGACCTGCCGTTCATGCACTTCGAGCACAGGCCGACAAGTTCTTGTACCAGCATGCCATGAAAGAGACGATGGAGAAGGAGCCTAACCTGACCATGCGTCAAGGTATGGTTGAAGAGCTGATCGTTGAAGATGGTACATGTGTAGGGGTTGTGACCAAGACCGGGGCAGAATATCGAGCACAGGCTGTAGTTCTCACTACAGGAACCTATCTTCGGGGCAAAATTATCATGGGCGAGCTCATGTATGAGAGCGGTCCGAATAACCAGCAGCCTTCCGTTGGTCTTGCTCATAATCTGAAGGAGCATGGCTTTGAGCTGGTTCGCTTTAAGACGGGAACACCGCCGCGGGTTCATAAAGATACGATTGATTTCTCCCAAACTGAAATTCAGCCAGGAGATGAGAAACCTAAGTTTTTCTCTTATGAAACGAAAGATTCAAATAATGAGCAGCTTCCTTGCTGGTTAACTTATACCTCCATTGAAACCCATGAGATTATCAACGCGAACTTGCACAGGGCGCCAATGTTCTCAGGGGTGATTGAAGGCACGGGGCCGCGTTATTGCCCATCCATTGAGGATAAAATTGTTCGGTTTAGCGATAAGCCGAAGCACCAAATTTTCCTTGAGCCTGAGGGGAAGAACACCTCTGAATACTATGTTCAAGGTCTATCGACAAGCATGCCAGAGGATGTTCAGCTGCAAATTCTGCGCTCTATCCCGGGCCTGCAGAATGTAGAGATGATGCGTACTGGTTATGCTATTGAATATGATGCCATGGTTCCGACACAGCTCTGGCCTTCCCTGGAGACTAAGCGGATGCCAGGCTTGTTCACGGCTGGACAAATTAACGGAACATCGGGTTACGAGGAAGCTGCTGGACAAGGAATTATGGCCGGTATTAATGCAGCACGTAAAGTGCAAGGGAAAGAGCCGGTTATTCTGGACCGTTCTCAAGGATATATCGGAGTGCTTATTGATGATCTCGTGACTAAGGGCACGAATGAACCTTATCGTCTTCTTACATCACGAGCGGAATACCGCCTCTTACTTCGTCATGATAATGCCGATTTGCGGCTTACGCCAATTGGGCATGACATTGGCCTAATTTCTCCAGAGCGCTATGCCAGCTTCGTGGATAAGAAAGAAAAGGTAGAACGCGAGATCGAGCGTCTGAAGCAGACCAAGGTTCGTCCTTCCGAGGTGAACCCACTGCTTGAACAGGTTGGATCTGCACCCATTCAAGATGGAAGTAATCTACTGACTATTTTGCGTCGTCCTGAAGTGACTTACGCACTGATTGAGTCGCTCTCTCCTTCGGAAGAAGTTTTGGATGAGGAAATGAAGGAGCAGGTAGAAATTCAGGTAAAATATGCAGGCTATATTGAGAAGCAGCTGATTCATGTAGAACGCCTGCAAAAGATGGAGAAGAAGAAGATCCCAGAGGATATCCAGTATGAGGATATTCAAGGCTTAGCCATTGAAGCTAGACAGAAGATGGCAGCCATCCGTCCGATCTCCATTGGCCAGGCATCACGTATCTCAGGTGTAACGCCTGCGGATATTTCAATCCTTCTGGTATACCTGGAGCATTATAACCGGGTTACTGCTTCCAGAGAGGGGTAAGACAGATGGATGAAGTACAAGCAGAGCTGGTTAGTCTGCTCGCTGAGCGGGGGATTCAGCTGAACGAAGTACAGCTTGACAAGTTTGAGATTTATTATCGTGAGCTGGTCAGCTGGAATGAGAAGATGAATTTGACGGGGATTACAGACCGTCATCAGGTATATGTGAAGCATTTCTATGATTCCGTGACCTTAGCTTTCTATGTAGATATGTCCAAGATTGACAATATGGCAGATATTGGGTCGGGTGCGGGGTTCCCCGGAATTCCGTTAAAAATTGTGTATCCGCATTTGAAGCTGACGATTGTGGATTCCCTGAACAAACGGATTCAGTTTCTCAACCATATTACCAAGTCTATACAATTAGCGGATGTTAATTTCTTACATGGGCGTGCAGAGGATGTTGCTAGACAGAAGGGGCTTCGAGACAGCTTTGATCTTGCTACAGCGAGAGCCGTCGCAAGAATGTCTGTTCTCAATGAGTTTTGTCTTCCTTTTGTGAAGCCTGGCGGGATTTTTGTAGCTATGAAGGGGACCGATCCAAGCGAAGAGCTTAAGGAAGCTAAGAGAAGCTTCAAAGAGCTTAAAGGGATATGGAGGGAAACCTTCCCATTCCAGCTTCCGCATGAGCAGTCTGACAGACATATTATTATAATTGATAAAATAGGAGCGACACCTGCGAAGTATCCGCGTAAGGCCGGAACTCCTTTGAAATCTCCAATTTTGTAAGAGGTAGGGCGCCTGAGGCGCCCTTTTTTTTATGAATGATGAAGATGATAAATTGATTGACAGAATGTTCCACGTGAAACAAGGCGAATAATAAAGGAAAAATCCTTATAGACATAGAATAGGATTATAGAGGAAAAAGTGGTAGAATAGATGTATATTATAGATTGATAACCCGGATGCGGTTAACCCCTATTTCATTTAGCTGCAATTAAATCGAAATACATAAAAGGGCGCACCGGATGGGAAGGATTTAACGGCAGTACCTATTGCCCCATATACGTATGCAGACGATGGAATTAGCGTTCCTGTCTTGAAGACGATCATAAGGCATTGCCTTATGAAACTATGAAATTAGGTGGTAATCTACGGAATGAAAGAACAATTTTCTAAATTGTTTGGTTTAACCGAACGAAGTAGCGGAGATGAAGTGAAGCAAATCCCTGTGGATAATATCGTCAGCAGTCCATATCAGCCTCGTACCATTTTTGATGATGAGAAGATTGATGAGCTTTGCCAGACGATTAAGACCCATGGTGTGATTCAACCGATCGTTGTTCGATTTCGTAATGACACGTATGAGATTATTGCAGGAGAACGCCGTTGGAGAGCAGTTAAGAAGCTTGGTTACGAGACGATCCCTGCAATTCTTCGTGATTTTAACGACTCTCAAGCAGCTTCTATTGCACTGATAGAGAACTTACAGCGTGAAGGGCTTACTTCAATAGAAGAAGCAATCGCTTACCAGAATTTGATTGATCTCCATCAATTAACGCAAGAGAGCCTCGCGCAGAGGCTGGGGAAGAGCCAATCAACCATTGCTAACAAAATCAGGCTTCTTCAGCTTCCAGATGGGGTTAAGGCTGCGTTGATGGAACGGAAGGTTACAGAGAGGCATGCGCGAGCGCTGCTATCTCTTGATACAGAAGAGCTTCAATTGAAGGTTCTTAATGAGATTATTTCCAAGGAACTGAATGTAAAACAAACTGAAGCAAGAATAGCTTTTTATAAAGAAGTAGCCAAAACCAAAAAATCCAAGCGTATCTCTTTTACGAAAGATGTTCGTCTTGCCTTGAATACAATTCGGCAATCCATTGATATGGTATCTGGTTCCGGGATGCAGATTAAGACATCGGAAAAAGATCATGAGGATCATTATGAAATCGTGATTCAGATTCCTAAGCGATAATGGATAAGGTGTGCACACGGGGGGCGGCAATCAGGGCCGCTTTTTCGTCTTTTTGTAGCTGCAGCCAAGGCAATCTCATCTTTTGACTACAAGAAGATTCCTTTATAACATTGAGGTGAACAGGGTTGTCTAAAACTATAGCCATTGCAAACCAAAAGGGCGGGGTCGGCAAAACAACGACATCCGTTAACTTGGGAGCAGGTCTGGCAACATTAGGTAAAAAGGTTTTATTAATTGATATTGATCCTCAAGGTAATACAACTAGTGGAATCGGGGTTAACAAAGCGGATGTTCCCAATTGCATTTATGATGTTATTATTAATGAAGTACATCCTAAAGAAGCGATTGTTGCCACGCAAATTGAGGGCTTGGATGTTATTCCAGCTACAATTCAATTGGCAGGTGCAGAAATCGAATTGGTGCCCACCATATCCCGTGAAGTCAGATTGAAGAAAGCCATTCAGTTAGTAAAGAACGATTACGACTATATCTTAATCGATTGTCCCCCGTCTCTTGGTATTTTGACATTGAACTCACTTACAGCTGCTGATTCTGTATTGATTCCCATCCAGTGTGAGTACTATGCACTTGAGGGATTAAGTCAGCTGTTAAATACAGTGCGGCTGGTGCAAAAGCATTTGAATACTTCCCTTGAAATTGAAGGTGTTCTGCTGACCATGTTTGATGCACGGACTAACCTCGGCATTCAAGTTATTGAAGAAGTGAAGAAATACTTCCAATCGAAAGTATACCGAACGGTTATACCACGCAACGTACGATTAAGCGAAGCTCCTTCTCATGGTCAGTCCATTATGACATATGATCCTCGATCCAAGGGAGCAGAGGTATATCTAGAGTTGGCAAAGGAAGTGATTTCTTATGAGTAAGCGTTTGGGAAAAGGGCTCGATGCTCTTATTCCGTCGCTTTCAGTAAGTGAGGATGATAAGGTCGTAGACATTCCACTGAGTCAACTTCGCGCAAATCCTTATCAGCCAAGAAAGACTTTTGATGAAGAAGCCATTCGAGAGCTTGCCGAATCTATTCGTCAGCATGGTGTGATTCAACCGATCATTGTTCGCAGTGTATTGAAAGGATATGAAATCATCGCCGGAGAGCGAAGATTCCGCGCATCTCAATATTGTGGGAATAGCACCATTCCTGCTGTTGTTAGATCCTTTACGGATCAGCAGGTGATGGAGATTGCCTTGATAGAAAATCTGCAGCGGGAGAACCTAAATGCAATGGAGGTTGCGGTTGCGTACCAAGGCCTGATGGATCAGTTCGATTTGACCCAAGAGGAATTATCTTTAAAGGTAGGTAAATCCCGTTCTCACATTGCTAACTTCTTAAGACTCCTTGCACTTCCAGAAGAAGTGAAGGAATATGTTTCACGTGGAACACTATCCATGGGACATGCAAGAGCCTTGGTGGGCATCAAGGATGCCGCAGTTCTTAAGCAGCTTGCTAAACAATGCATAGATAGTGAGTGGAGTGTACGTGAGCTGGAAGATGCTGTACAGCAGCTAGATAGGAAAAATAAGGATAAGTCAAAGGTTCAAACTAAGAAAAGGGACCCTTATATTGAAGAGGTAGAAGAGTCACTTAGAGAACGTTACAAGACAACCGTAAAAATCAAATCAAATAAGGAAAAAGGTAAAATCGAAATCAATTATTACAGTCAGCAAGATCTTCAGCGTTTACTCGATTTACTTCAATAAAAGATATGACATATTTGTCTTGGAATAAGACAGGTATGTCATTCTTGGTCTAAGGTGCTCAAAGGAGAGAAGAGGCTTGTTAGATCGCTCAGTTATTTACCTGGATCATGCCGCAACATCATGGCCCAAACCCGATTCTGTGATTAAGGCTGTTACCGAATCATTGGTGGGTATAAATGGAAATGCTGGAAGAGGGGCGCATAGTATGGCTTTGCATGCAGGACGTGTTTTAATGAAGACGCGTTTGTTGTTAGCAAAGTTATTTCAAGCGTCCAATCCCAATGATTTTGTCTTCACATCGAATGCTACTATGGCTTTAAACATGGCTATAAAAGGATGGCTTCAGCCTGGGGATCATGTTATTACTACCATGTTGGAACACAACTCAGTACGGCGTCCTTTGGAGTATCTAAGAAGAACCCTGGGGATCGAAGTTGAATATGTACAGGCTAACCCTTCAGGGGACCTGGATATGAAACAATTAGCCTCGGCTTTTCGTTTAAATACAAGGTTAGTTATATGTACTCACAGCTCAAACCTGCTTGGATGTATTCTGCCTATTCACGAAATTGCGGAGCTGGCTCACCGCCATGGGGCAGTTATATTAGTCGATGCGGCGCAGACTGCAGGAGTTGTTCCTATTCGAGTGGATGAAATGGGTATTGATATGCTGGCATTTCCAGGGCATAAAGGCTTACTTGGCCCGCAAGGAACAGGTGGCCTATACGTACGATCTGACTTGAATCTAAACCCACTGCTGCACGGGGGGACCGGCAGCCAATCTGAGGAGCCGGAACAGCCGGAAGTGAGACCAGATCGCTATGAAGCAGGTACAGCCAACACGCCTGGGATTGCGGGTCTCGGTGCAGGTGTAGAGTGGGTGCTTCAGCAGGGGATAGAACATATTTATGAGCAGGAGTGGAAAGCTACTCAGTGGATTATGAGCGAGCTTAAGAAGCTGCCTGATATCCGATTGCTCGGTCCCGAATTAGGACGAGAACGGACTGGGATTGTATCATTCGTGATTGAGGGGCAGGATCCAGCAGAGACAGCCTTCAGATTAGATCGGGAGTATAGGATTGCAGTCCGGGCAGGATATCACTGCACTCCACTGGGGCACGAGACTGCGGGTACAAAGACTACTGGAGCGGTGAGAGCTAGTGTGGGTTATGAGACAACGGAGCGAGAATTGACTGCATTTGTTGAGGCTGTGCAAAAGATTAGGCAGAGATCGTAGTGCAATGAAATGAAACACCAAGAGCCGCTTTTGATGGGCAACTGTAAAGGAGAAGAACATAGGCATGCAGGATTTGAACGAGCTGATTATGGATCAATTGTTTTGGATTGTTGGTATTTTTGCAGTATTGATCTTATGGCTGCTCATTTGGAATATCGTACAAGGAAGCAAGCTAAAAAAAATTCGTAAGAAGTATGAGGTCATGATGGCTGGTACAGGGGTAGAGAATTTAGAGACCCTGTTAATTGATCTTAAAGTTCAGCTCGATCAGGTTGAAGACGAACATGGGAAGCAACAGCGGCAACTGGAGCTTCTGGAGAAGGCAATTCCAAAACAAAAGGCCAAAATCGGCATCAAGCGGTATAACGCTTTTGCCGAGCGGGGGAGTGATCTTAGTTTCTCTTTGGCCATTATAAATGAAGCAAAGGATGGGGTTGTAGTTACAGGGATTTACAATCGTGATGGTTCCTATGTTTATGCTAAGCCCTTGAACAAAGGAGCTTCTGAATACACACTCTCACCTGAAGAGCAAGAAGCAATCATTCTCGCCATAGAAGAGGCTTAAAGCCCCGATTCCATTCCTTCATCGCAGAATATAGGCTGCTGGCAATGATCTCGGATAGACGCATGACCAGACTTAGCCGTGTATTTTGCAATACGAAATACTCCATAAAGCCGCCGACGTTGACGATGCCCGTAAGATGGATATCGCCGACCGGCGGTAATTCTTTATTTACCCCCGCGCCAGGCTTTAGAGGCCCCTTTACGACTTGAATGCACCCCACACTAGAAGATTGACCTAGACAAGCATCGATTCCTATAATAAAAGGGTGATTGAATCTGGTTTCAATCTGGGTAAGGGTATCCTGCAGGTTCATGGCGTGAACAGGTTCTTCCAAAGTTCCGTATAAATAAAATGGGAGTTTGGCAAATTTGGAGAGGGAAGTACCCACAAGTGGGCCAAGGCAATCTCCGGTAGAACGGTCAGTTCCTATACATACGACGACAATAGGACGGTGTGCAGCCTGGTCAGAGAAGTGCATAAGAAGTCGGTGGATAATCGCAGTATGAACGCCAGGCTCTGTATGGGATACTTTTAGACAAGGAATTTCTTGACTGTCTGGCGGCGTCTTTGGCTCAATTTGTGACATGATATCTTTCCTTTCTCCTGTAAGCAATATGAAAGAACAAGGCCAGGCTTGAACATAGGAAATAAAGAGCTAATGTCAGGATTTGAGATATGGCAGCAGTGGACCATTCTATGCGGTCAGCTTATTCTAGTTGCTATCTAGTATATGGAAATTAAGTGGATTTTATACTTGTCACCCTAAAGGAGGGGAAGGGCTGTGGAACACTGGCTGGTTATGGCATTTGATTCGACCCAGCAGGCGCTCAGGGCCGAAATGCTGATGGATTATCTGGAGCTGGAATATGACTTGTTCCCTACTCCGAAGGCCATTACGGCCGGTTGTGCTTTGTCCATTCAATTTCCTAAGGAATGCTTGGATCAGGTTATAGAGATCATCCGTCAGGAGAAGGTAGAAATACGAGGCATTTATAGTAATCATTCAGGCAGCTATGAACCAATCGGCATGAAGGAGGCGTAAGGCATGAGCATGATGATGTTTGCGGAGACAGAGGATCTGGGGGCTAAAGAGACGGTCGAAGCAGCAAAAACCTGGAGTCAGAATATGTGGGATAGACTCACTGATCCGGGAATGTGGGAGACGATTCTATTCTCAGGATTACGGATTATCGTTATTTTTCTACTTACCAGACTCTTCGTTAAAATTATATTTAAACTTATAGACCGTTCATTAGAACGCCGGGAAAACAATAGGCTGAGCGTTAATCCAAGGCGATTTGTTACAGTAGGAGAGCTGCTTAAAAACGTAGTCTCCATTGCGAGTAATTTTATTATGCTGATGCTTGTTCTCGGGGAAATTGGCGTTAAGCTCGGACCACTGCTGGCAGGGGCTGGTGTGCTTGGTCTCGCGATTGGTTTTGGGGCACAAAGTTTGGTCAAAGATGTTATTACAGGCTTCTTCGTTATTCTGGAGGATCAGTTTGCAGTAGGGGATGTCATTCAGACAGGAACGTTCAAGGGAACGGTCCAGATGATCGGGCTGAGGTCAACAAGGTTGGTAAGCTGGACTGGAGAGGTGCATATCATTCCGAACGGTTCCATTACCACGGTGACGAACTATTCTCTTAACAACGCTTTGGCTGTGGTGGACCTGCCCTTTGCGAGCGCAAAGAAACTGGAGGAGGCCATTGACCTGCTCAGAGAAGCTATGATTCAATTACAGAAAAGCAGCGGAACTATTAATGAAGTACCTCATGTGCTAGGCATTCAGTCTTTGAGCTCCAGTGAATTTGTTGTTCGAATTACTGCCGACTGTCCGCCAGGAACGAAGGCAGAGGTCGAGCGGGAGATTCAGACGTATGCCAAGCAAGCGTTGGAAGAGGAAGAACAGCGGCAATTGCAGCAGAAGTCCGGCAGTGAAGGTTAGCGAAGAAGGAGGGGCCATATTGGAACGGAAAGTATTTGGATTGGGTGATATCGTACAGATGAAGAAGAACCATCCATGCGGAAGCAATGAGATGGAGATCATTCGAATGGGGATGGACATACGGATCAAGTGTGTCGGCTGCAAGCACAGCGTGCTGATTCCCCGGGCTAAATTTGAGAAGAATATGAAGAAGGTTCTTCGCTCTGCTGTAGAGCCCATTGACAACGAAGCAGTGGAAGGGTAAGGTGTGGTAGAGTCTTTTTGGGAATATTGCAATCTGCACAGTGTTATGATAAAATAAGTATTGCTGCGGAAAGGTACCCAAGAGGTCCAAGGGGGCTGACTCGAAATCAGTTAGGCGTCGCAAGGCGTGCGTGGGTTCGAATCCCACTCTTTCCGCCACTTAAAAAACCGCATGGTTGTAACGTTATCAGTACGATATGTTTACGGAAACGAAGCGGACCTTACGGAAACTGATTCAATAATACCTTGATGATTCCGAACCCTTTACGTTAATTAAACGTAGGGGGTTTTTGTTTATGGATAAGCGTACG
Organism: Paenibacillus sp. CAA11; assembly: GCF_003060825.1. Classification (NCBI taxonomy): domain Bacteria; kingdom Bacillati; phylum Bacillota; class Bacilli; order Caryophanales; family Paenibacillaceae; genus Paenibacillus; species Paenibacillus sp. CAA11. Next base: position 4,869,770 of record NZ_CP028922.1, on the reverse strand, counting down.
GGAAGAAAAACGGTGGGGCAGCGGGTACCGATTGAAGTAACGGCGTTACCGTCGTACTCGCTAGAGGAGGCGCAGGATTATTTTATTAAAGTTAAGCGAGCAAATAATCTTAAGGAACGCACGATTATCGGATACAAACAGAACATGCAGTATTTTATCTATTGGAGAAGTCGACGCTCAAAGATGTGACATCGTCGATTTTACGGGAGTATGTCATATGGTGTCCTAATGAGAAGCTATTGCGAAGGGCATCCCTAAAAATTTGAATTGATGAATGACCTAAAGAGAAACTCAAAAAGGATATTAATGACTACATATACTTTTACAATTAGGAACGATTACAAGCAAGACTAAATGACCTTAGACAATGGAATCAGGACCAAGGCCGCTAAAACTAAATTTGTACTGTCTACTTGACGGGGAGCGATCCAAATATCGTAGCTAGCTTTATTACGTTCATATTATGTGCCAAAAAAACAAAAAAATGGTAGATAATTACTAATAATTCCTAACTGTCGACCTATTCAATAAGTTGAAATTATAGAATAATATTACAAGTGTACATAAAATCTAAGATTGGAGTTGAAGAGAATGATGATTAAAAAGTTTATTGGTATGTCAGTTTTATCACTATCGCTTTTAGTGGGGATGACTTCTGGATCGGCTTTAGCCTCAGCCTCTGCCTCAACTAATTCGACGTCGACAATCGGAGAATCTAGTTTTTTTATTGAATCAGCGCAATCAAAGTATGTAAGGTTTGTTGATAGAATTGTCGCAGGGAAGGAAATTCCGCCTACAAAATCTTATAAAGAGCCTGCGGCGGATGGATCATGGAGGGGTACTCTACAACTAGAGAGTGTTGAAAAACAAGTGGGTGACAACACTGGTGTTGTTTGGTACTATGCGGTTTATACAGGAACCGTATATTTTTACGGGACAAATTAAATGGAACTTTACATTAGGTGGCAGTTAAAGACGGTTAGCTAGGATTTGCAGTAACTATTTATATAAGCAGCCAGTCGCGGAATTTAGTGACTGGCTGCTTATATAAATTTAAAATACTAAGATGAAGCTATGTTCAACAATAGCAGTTATGAACAATTAAAGTCCTAAAATAAATCCTAGTCAAAAAAGAAATCCTAGTCAAAAAAGAAATGTTTACTTAATAACTTACGTGCTTTTGTTTGTTTAAATAAGGCCCCCTCGTCAGGGGACCCTGGTTGACGGTGCACACCATATTGGAATTCTTCTCTCACAACCAGGAAACGAGGACAACTGCTTTTTTAAGGCAGTTTACCGAAAAGGATACTTCCTAACAGGCACCTTGTCTCAGTGAATCGTGAATAAGACTCCTAACGGTATTGCAGCGGCTTGATCCAACGGAACCACACCTCTCCTTCGTGCACCGTCATAAAGTATTATGTCCCGTAACAACAGGATTATACATGCTCCGAAGAAATAAATCCGGCGATTAGTGCACCAAAGCTTTCTCGGCCTTCTTCCACTTGCGATCCTTGTTTGTTGTCTCTGGGAAAGTCTCGCCCCGTTTTAGCTTAATGCGCTTAGGATTGGTAATCTGAGTATGAAAGCTGCGGGCTTCGCCGACTTCAGTGTAGATTCCGTCATTCGGCGCCTTATCTCCAGGTTCGAACTCTGTGCGTTCACCCACGATCCCGATACCTCCTTTAGAGTATTTTTGGACTGCCCTCCTATTATGCTCCATTCCTAAACCCTCAATAAGCGGGGAAAACTGGCTGTTTATAACACTTAAAAAAGAAAACTTGCGCCCACATCGCCGATTTGTTATATTAATATGGTGCGAGTTTACGCTCGCTCCTTGCTCCTAGCCTTGAGTTAGGGGCCGTGAGTCCAAGAGGAGGTGAAAGATATGCGCAAATACGAAGTGATGTACATTATTCGTCCAGACGTTGAGCAGGAAGCTGTTCAAGCAACTGTCGAAAAATTCCAAGGCATCATCCAAAACGGTGGAGAAATTACAAAGCATGACGTTATGGGCAAACGCCGTCTTGCGTATGAGATCAACAAGTTCCGTGATGGAGTTTACGTACTCGTAAACTTTACTGCAACGCCAGATGTTGTGAACGAGCTTGAGCGGATCCTGAAGATCTCTGACGAGATCATCCGTTATCTCATCACGAAAGACGTTGCTTAATAACCGTTTGTAAAGTATCGCCCAAAGGAGGGAATTGGATTGTTGAACCGTGTCATTCTGATCGGACGGCTTACCCGGGACCCCGAGCTTCGTTATACACCAGCTGGTGTTGCGGTTACCCAGTTCACGCTGGCCGTGGACAGACCGTTTACATCGCAAGGTGGAGAGCGAGAAGCGGATTTCATTCCGGTCGTTACGTGGAGACAGCTGGCAGAGACCTGTGCCAATTACTTGCGCAAGGGTCGCTTGACCGCAGTGGAAGGACGTATTCAAGTACGGAATTACGAGAATAACGAAGGTAAACGTGTATACGTGACCGAAGTGATTGCCGATAATGTCCGTTTCTTGGAGTCTAACCGTGAGGGCGGAGGAGGCGGACAGCAGCGGGAAGAATCTCCATTTAATGGAGGCGGCGGCGGCGGTGCAAACCGTGGTGGCAACAACTACTCGCGCGGCAATCAGGATCCATTCTCTGACGACGGGAAACCGATTGATATATCGGATGATGATCTACCATTTTAACTTGGAAAGGACTGAATAAACATGGCTTTCAAGCAAAGAGAAGGCGGAGACAACGACAAAAGACCGGCACGCCGTGGCGGACGTAACAAGCGTCGTAAAGTTTGTTTCTTCACTGTGAACAAAATTACTCACATTGACTATAAAGACACTGAGCTGCTGAAGAAATTCATCAGCGAGCGCGGCAAGATTTTGCCACGTCGTGTGACTGGCACCAGTGCAAAATATCAACGTCTCTTGACGATCGCTATCAAGCGTTCTCGTCAAATCGCGTTGCTTCCTTACACTACGGAATAATATCCGTCTGAGGGAGACAGAGCCGACAGTGGCTATCCACTGTCGGCTTTTGTATTATACAGAGCTGCCTACTGATGTCATGTAGATACAGGATTGTATCAAGATATATTGCAATAAGTGACGTATAAAATAGGGAAACTAAACGGATAAAACGACCCACCTTTTTGTGCGTGTCCAGTGGACATTGATGTTCCGATTATGGACGAAATTGAGGTTAGTTACAGCAAAAATGATGAATTTTATCGTTAAAATATACTAAACTCCCGGAGAATAAATTTACGATTTTGATTATAAATATACATAATTGCAATTGGATATGATTTAACATTCGATGACAACTCCTTGATGCATTCACGAATGATCCGTCCATGCCAAAAAGTTTTTATACGGGTATTAAAAAAAGTTCTTAATAAAATTGAATAAAAAGTATTGGAATTTTGGTAGTAATCAGGTATATTATTTACTAAATCAAAACACAGAAGGAACGAGGCAGTCATTCATGATCCCTGTGTTAAATTAAGTCCCTTCCGCTGAGCAGCGGAATCTGTTTTACAACTAATTGACCTGTGGTTATTTATTCAAAGTATAGCTCATACATTTGATCCTAAATCACCCCTGGTCAAGCCGGGAATGAGTTTTGTTTGAAGCAGTTAAAACCGAGTAAGCTAATAGGTTTTTACTTGTTAAGAAAACTGACACATTTTCGAAGCAGGACGGCTCTTAGTCATTCAGCGGCTGTTCTGGGTAACCCGTCGGATATATTATTCTATAATATATTTTCAGAAGTATGTATTTAAAAAGAGGAGGATCATGCATGACAAAGAAATGGAACCTAATGCTGGCGACCGTACTGGCCCTGACCCTGGTACTTTCGGCTTGCTCCAGCGGCAACAACAAGAGCGCTACCAACGCTGCGAACTCCGGCACGAACACGAACACAAGTGCAAACAAGGGAGAGGCTGACAAGAGCCAGAACGAGAGCGGCTTGATCAAAGCGGCTGACCCATCCCAGAACCCAGCACCAGCACTTGCTCGTAAAGACACCATGATCGTTGGTATGACTGCTCCTAAGGGCGTGTTCAACCCACTGTTTGCAGAAACATCTTATGACCAATATGTAAACAGAATTATTTTCGATACGTTCTCAACTGTTAAAGCGGACGGAACATATGAGAACAGCCTGGCTGACTCCGTAGATGTCTCCGAAGACAAGAAAACTTATACTTACCATTTAAAACAAGGCGTGAAGTTCACAGACGGTACTCCAGTAACTGTTAAAGACTGGTACTTCACTTTGAAATTATACCTTGATCCTGCTTATGACGGTGAGTCCGATCTGATGGCAGCCAACATTGTAGGTTCTAAAGAATACCATGAAGGCAAAGCTACAGAAATTTCCGGTGTTAAGATCATTGATGATAACACCGTTCAAATTACTGTAAGTGATTATACCGCTCTGACTCAAGTATACCTTGGTGGAGTTGAATTCCTGCCTGAACATTACTATGGTAAGGGCTATAAGAAGGGCAACCTTGATACTGTAAAAGCATTGAACGACAAGCCGCTCGGCAGCGGTCCTTATATTATGAAGGCCTACAAAGCAGGCCAAGAGGTTGACTTCGAAGCAAACCCAGATTACTTCAAGGGTGCTGCTAAGACGAAGAATATTATCTACAAAGCGACAACACCTAACACGAACATGTCCCTGCTGCAAACTGGTGAAACAGATATGGATAACATCTCTGTAACTCAGGATAATGTAGACGAGCTGAAAGATTTGGGCTTCCTCGACCTGCAAATTCTGCCTAACAATGGTTATGGTTACATCGGTATGAACTTGAAACGTGACAAGTTCAAAGACCAAAAGGTACGTCAAGCGCTGACTTATGGTTTGAACCGTAAAGATATTGTAGAGTCCGTATACGGCACTTATGCTGATGTTATTGATATTCCAGAATCCAAAGTATCTTGGGCTTACACAGATGAAGGTATCACTCATTACAACTTTGATCTAGAGAAAGCCAAAAAACTCCTGGATGAAGCTGGATGGAAGGTTGGTTCTGACGGAATTCGTGAGAAGAATGGTGAGAAATTCACAATTAACTTCTCTGCAACAGCCGATAACGAAGTTGTAGAAGCATTGCTTCCAATCTTGACCCAGAACTACAAGGATCTTGGTATTGATGTAAAAGCTGATACCCTTGATTTCAACGCAATCATGGATAAGAAAACCAAAGGCGACTATGACATGTACTTCGCTGCTTGGGGTCTGACTCCAGATCCGGACAACACGGTATATATTACTGGCGGTGCTCAGAACGATTCCGGTTACTCTAACAAGAAAGTCGACGAGCTGATGGCTAAAGGTAAGAAAGAGCTGGATCTTGAGAAGCGTAAAGCAATCTATGCTGATATGTACCGTGAATTGAACAAAGACGTTCCGTTGATCTTCATGTACCAAAGAACGAACATGTATGCAATCAACGCTCGTGCACAAGGCTTTGATCTTTCCCCGTACAAAGATTTTAACTACAGCTTGTACCAAGTTCAATTGCAACAATAAAACATCACAGGATATGCTCAGCCCCCTTAGGAGGGCTGGGCATATCGACTTGTAGCCAGGAGGAATTTTGATGAGGCAATATATCATCCGGCGGCTTCTGCAAATGATTCCGACGCTTATTGGCATCTCGCTGATCGTGTTCGCAATCTCGAAGATGGTACCGGGGGACTATATTTCTGGGAAAGCCAGCCCGAATATGACTGCTGAGAAAAAGGCTGAGCTTCGCGAATTGTACGGTATCGACAAGCCTTTCTTTAAAGGCTACATCGATTGGGCTGGCAATATGGTAAAAGGCAATTTAGGTGAATCGTTTCAACACAAAGAGCCTGTAACCAAAATTATTAACCGTTATGTCTGGAATTCATTCATTATTGCATTCGCCAGTTTGATCATCAGCTGGATTATTGCTGTTTTTGTGGGTGTCTTCTCTGCTAAGTTCCAGTATTCACTATTTGATAGGATAGTTACCTTACTAGTCTTCCTATGTATGTCTTTACCTTCTTTCTTTATAGGTCTGCTATTTATTAAGCTATTTGCATTGGATTGGAAGATATTCCCTGTAGCGGGGATGACGACATCCGGCCAGGTTCTGACAGGCTGGGCTTATATTAAAGACTTAGCGAATCATATGTTCCTTCCTACGGTTGTACTGGTAATGCTGAGCACAGGCAGCTTGACTCGTTATTTCCGTACCGGCATGCTGGAGGTTATTCGTCAGGATTACATCCGCACAGCTCGTGCGAAAGGTCTTAAAGAACGTACTGTCATCTTTAAGCACGCACTTCGTAATGCTCTATTGCCAGCGATTACATTGCTTGGCTTCGAACTGCCGGCACTGTTCGGCGGCGCTATGATTTTGGAGAAAGTGTTTGTATGGCCTGGTATCGGTCAAGTATATCTGGAATCGATTAATATGCGGGATTATCCGTTTATGCTCGGCTTTACGATGTTCCTTTCAGTACTTACTCTCCTGGGTAATTTGCTCTCCGATGTGCTGTACGGAGTTGCAGATCCAAGAATTCGCTTAAAGTAGGAGGAGATTTAGTTGTCCGTTGAGGTTGCACCTGTAGAGACGAATATAGAAGCACCGGTAGTGAAGCCAGCTTCACCGTGGAGAACAGCCTTTAAACGTTTTTCACGCAACAGGCTGGCTCTGCTGGGGCTTTTGATCTTGATAGTGATGTTGCTTATTTGTATTATTGGACCTTTTCTATCGCCATACAGCTTATATCAATATAAGCTGATTGATAAGAATCAGCCGCCAAGTGCTGCGCACTGGTTCGGCACAGATAAGCTCGGACGTGATATTCTGCTGCGTACGATGCTTGCAGGTCGTATTTCTATGACCGTAGGCCTTGTGGCTACGGCAATTGCTGTTATTATTGGCGCTACCCTCGGGGCGTTAGCTGGTTTCTACCGCAAAGCTACAGATACGGTGATCATGCGTATAGCGGATATTTTTCTGGCTTTGCCACAGCTGCCGATTCTGATTACGCTGGGAGCTATTCTCTCCGAACTGAAAGTAGAGCCGTCCAAACGGATTTACTTCTTGATGCTGATTATCGGTGCACTGGGCTGGGTGAGTTTGTCTCGTCTTGTCCGCGGCCAAATTCTGACGCTCCGCGAGCAGGAATTCATGCAGGCAACAGAAGCGCTTGGTCTGAATGACCGCCGCAAGATTTTCCGTCACCTGCTGCCTAATACTATTCCAATTATTATCGTATCCGCTACCCTTGGTGTAGCTGGGGCTATTATTACAGAATCAGCACTGAGCTTCCTCGGGGTTGGTGTTGTACCGCCAACGCCATCATGGGGGAATATGATCTCTGCTGCCAACAATCTGATTGATTTCCGTAAGCGTCCATGGCTTTGGATTCCACCGGGTATGTGTATTCTGATTACCGTTACGGCGATTAACCTGATCGGTGATGGTCTGCGGGATGCTCTCGATCCTAAAATGAAAAAGTAGGAGATACAATTCTATGGCAAAAGAACTAGTGGAATTTCGCAACCTAAAAACCCACTTCCGTACTTCCGCTGGTATTGTCAAAGCAGTTGACGATGTCAGCTTCACTATACGTGAGGGCGAGACGCTTTGCGTAGTTGGCGAGTCCGGCTGCGGCAAGAGTGTTACCGCCATGTCATTAATGCGCCTGATTGAGACCCCGCCTGGAGATATTGTCGGAGGGGAAATTCTCTTTGAAGGCAAAGATATTCTTAAGCTAAGTAAAAAAGATATGAGCCGCTTGCGTGGTAACGACGTAGCGATGATCTTCCAAGAGCCTATGTCCTCCTTGAACCCGGTTCTATCGATCGGTGAACAAATTTGTGAACCGCTTATCCTTCATCTGGGACTGGACCGCAAGGAAGCAAAGAAACGTGCGATTGAGCTGATCACTATGGTCGGTATCCCTCGCGCGGAAGAAATCTTCCACTCTTTCCCGCATGAGCTGAGCGGCGGTATGCGTCAGCGGATCATGATCGCGATTGCACTGAGCTGTAATCCGAAACTGCTCATCGCAGATGAACCAACAACCGCTCTTGACGTAACGATTCAAGCACAGATTCTCGATCTGATGCGTGATATCAAGAAGAAAGTGAACACGTCGATCATGCTGATTACGCATGATTTGGGTGTTGTAGCTGAAATGGCTGACTTCGTAGTTGTTATGTATGCAGGTAAGGTTATTGAGGAAGCTCCAGTTCTTGACCTGTTCGAGGATCCACAGCATCCCTACACGAAAGGCCTGCTGAAAGCGAAGCCGATTATTAACCAAAAACAGGATCGCCTGTACTCCATTCCCGGGCAAGTACCTAACCCGGTTGAGCTTGGCGATAACTGCCACTTCCATGATCGTTGTGAGTTCTGCATGGAAATTTGCAAGACCAAAGAGCCTCCGCTCCGCTCGCATGGCAATGGCAAACATAAGACAGCCTGCTGGTTGTATGAGGAGGAGGGGAAAGTACAATGAGTGAACCGTTGATCCAAGTTGAGAATTTGAAGAAGTACTTTCCGATTACAGGCGGCGTCTTCTCACGTACAATTGGTAACGTTAAAGCTGTAGATGATGTATCCTTTACCATTAACAAAGGCGAATCCTTTGGACTCGTAGGTGAATCGGGCTGCGGTAAGAGTACAATTGGCCGTACTCTTCTTCGTCTGAATGAGAAGACAGACGGTACTGTACTGTTCAAAGGACAAGACATTCATAAACTGCCTAAGTCCAAAATGCGCAGCCTTCGGCCGAAGCTGCAGATCGTCTTCCAGGATCCGTTCAGTTCTTTGAACCCGCGGATCAAGGTAGGCGAGGCCATTGGCGAGGCGCTGATTGACCATGGCTTGGTAGACCGTAAGGATGTACGCGAACGTGTTATGGAGACGATGCGCATTTGTGGATTGGCTTCTTACCACTATGACCGCTTTCCACACGAATTCTCCGGTGGACAACGCCAGCGGATCGGTATTGCTCGCGCATTGATTCTGAATCCAGAATTCATCGTAGCAGACGAGCCTGTATCTGCCTTGGACGTATCCATTCAAGCGCAAATTATTAACCTGCTGAGCGATCTTCAACGCGAGAAGCAGCTGACGTACCTGTTTATCTCTCACGACCTTAGTGTCGTAGAGCACTTGTGCGACCGTGTAGGCGTAATGTACCTTGGTTCCATGGTTGAATTGGCCAGCAAGGAAGAGTTATACGCAAATCCACTTCATCCTTACACCAAGGCATTGATGTCTGCCATTCCAATTCCAGATCCAACCTTGAAGCGCGAACGTATCGTGCTGCAAGGAGATATTCCGAGCCCGGCGAACCCGCCTTCAGGCTGCAAGTTCCATACTCGCTGTCCATTGGCAACCGATCTGTGCAAGCAGCAGAATCCGGAGTATCGTGATGTAGGTAACAACCATTTTGTTGCCTGCCACTATGCATAATTGTTAAATATCAAGATTTACAATAAATGTGCGGGTACCCTTTTTCGGGTGCCCGCTTTTCATGTATATGTCAGCTCAGGGAACTCATGCTTAAATGCATTGAGAAAATGCATAAAATCGGTTATATTGTTCGAGGGACGCAAAGAAGTTCGAAATTTTAACTTTTTTGTAGTGAAATGATGAAGCATAAGGCTTACAATAGGGTGGTTCATAGTTGTTAATATATTGAAAATACGTCTGTTCTAAAGGGCAGCTCAGTTCATAGATCGCGGTGAAGCAGCTTAACTGATTAGCATTGGAGGACGAAGTATGTTAGAAAGAAGCAGCCGGAAGAGAAGAAAGAAGAAGAAAAAGACAGGTAAGATTTTAGGCATAACACTGATCGTTCTCCTTATCGCGGGCACGCTTGGCTACACCTTCCGCAAGGATCTGGCGATAGCGGCATTCGACCTCTTCTTGTCCGATCATGTCGAGAAAAAGCTTGAGAAATCATATGCTCCGCTGGAAGGCGAGGCTCCTAAGCCAGTAGTTGTACAAGAAAAGCCATTTACCGCACTGCTGCTCGGGGTGGATCAGCGCAATAATGAGCCGGCCCGTTCGGATACGATGATCTACGCTGTGGTTCGTCCTAAAGATTCTAGGGTTCTACTGATCTCGATTCCTCGGGATACGTATACTGAGATTATCGGCAAAGGCAAGAAGGACAAGATCAATCATGCGTATGCCTTCGGCGGTGAGAAGATGGCCAAGGATACGGTTCAGGCATTTTTAGGTCATTCTGCAGAGTATTACGCGGCTATCAATTTCAATGGACTGAAGGATGTAGTTAATGCACTTGATGGGATCGCACTTCCGATCACCAAGGATATCGTTAACAAGCAGAAGGAACATGAGAAGTTTACTATTAAGGCAAATAAGCCTCTCTATAACGGCCAAGAAGCGCTGAATTATGTAAGATACCGGGAAGACAGTGATTTCAACCGGACCAAAAGGCATCAAATTTTCTTAAATGCTTTTGTTGATCGAGTTTTGTCCTTGGATCAAGTGGGTAAAATTCCTGAGTTGATGGATATTATGGGACAGAATTTCAAGACCGATATGCCCCCATCTTCTATTATTGACCTTTCTAAGCAAATTTTAACCAGTGGGCGTCCGCAAATCAGCAGCTTCACGATCATGGGCAAGGGAACCCGGATCGATAAAGTGTTCTATGATCTAGCCAATGAAGAAGATGTTGACCAGGCGAAGAAGCTGATCGACAGCTGGACAAATCCAGACAATACACCGGAGCAGCTGCTGCGGCCTGTGAAGCAGGAGATCGAATGATTGGCTGTGCACGAACATAAATTATATAATGACAGATAGGGTAGGCAATTCTTCGGCAGTCCGGAACACCGGCTGCCGATTTTGCGCTAACAAAAACGGAACAATTCAAATCTTCAGGCGTAACAAATAGAAGCATTCAGAAGCATGGAGGAGGTTCGAGGCAAAGTGAATATTGCATTTTTCCTGCTGCCCAAGAGCGACGTGGCCTCAGTTACGATGGATTCAACGCTTAGACAGACACTGGAAAGAATGGAGCATCATCGCTATACGGCCATTCCGATTATAGGACGGGACGGAAGTTACGCCGGTACAGTTACTGAAGGCGACTTGCTGTGGTACATGAAGAACTCGAATGGCAAGGTTACCTTTGAGAACGCTTCAAAGTTCCTGCTTAAGGATGTTCCTCTGCGTTTGAACATTAAGCCAGTGCAGATTGATGAAGATATGGAGGACTTAATCAATCTGGCTAAGGTGCAGAACTTTGTGCCCGTTGTGGACGATATGAATCGGTTCATCGGCATTGTCCGGCGGAGCCAGATCATTGAATATTGCGAACAGCTTGTCTCCAAGGAGGGCTCCTTACCGGAAGTGTAAATGGCCGCCTTATGGCTTCATCTTGAAGCCAAGTTCGTGTGGCCCCTCCCTTTTATGTTATAATCGGGAATAAAGCTTTGTCCAAGAGAGAGGGAGCGTTTAATATGCCGAAGGAGATGGATGTGGCCAAACGCGCCAAAGTCATTGAGTGGCTGAAAACGGAAGTGGTTGATCATGTATCCCGCCTGTTCAAATCTCTATGGGAAGGCAGCACGATGCGGGTAACCGACAGTCTGGCAAGTCTTATTGTCAGCAGTTATATTCTAGGGCGCAGATTAGGGATCAGTTACCGTGATCTTGATGAGAGCATTCTTGAGAAGCTACGCAAACATAAGCAAGAAGGACACCAGCTTGAGGATTGGTATCAGGATATTTCCGCGCTGGAAGAACATATGCGTAAGAGGTGAACACATTTGAAAATACGCTGGACATCTATCGCCTGGAGCGCTGCCTATCTGCTGCTGTTCCTGTCTATGGGAACGCCGCTGATTGTAATCACGGCTTTTTTCATGCTGCTTCCAGGTGTGGTGCTCTATACCATGCTATCGACACAATCTTTTCTGTGGCATGTTGTTCCGGTGCTGGCGATTGTCAGTATTTTGCTGGGGCCAACGTTTATTTTGCTGGCGATCTTCTTCCTGATCCCGTCGATGTTGATGGGGTATATGTATAAGAAGAGGGCAGCGGCATTCCGAACCGTCGCCGTTGGCGCAGCAGCTATTCTAATTGAGTTCCTGGTGATGCTATTCGTCAGTACTACATTATTTGGTTTTGATATTGCGAGCACCATTGAAGACACCATTACGAAGACAGCGGCTCCGATTCAGGGGGTCAGCGGAACTTCGCTGGCGGATACGCTGGGATGGTCCGCTGAAGCGGCTCAGGAGTTCTCTAGTCTGACAGTAAGGCTGATTCCGTTCACGCTGATTATTTGCTCGCTCATTATGGCTACCGTGGCTCATGCGCTGGCCTGGCCTACGCTAGGCAGCATGGGGATCACTACACCGAAGCTTGCGCCGATTAGGGAGTGGAAGCTGCCGCGGTCACTCGTCTGGTATTATATTGTGGGTCTGCTGCTGAGCCTGATTACTGGCTATGCCAGCCAAGGCTTCCTAGGGACGATTCTGCTGAATTTGATGCCGATGCTGTTATTCTGCTTTATGGTACAGACGGCAGGATTCTTCTTCTTCGCCGCACATGTGCGCAAGTGGAATCCGGTAATTCCGATCTTTCTCACGATTCTGCTGGTATTCTTCCAGCCGCTTCGAATTATCGGCATTATCGATATTCTGTTTCCGCTGCGCGAATTCTTCACGAGAACTAGACGATAGGGTGAGAAGGCATGCCTAAATTACTCCAAAAGCGCTGGCACGGATATTACACCGTGTGGGCGTTCATGCTGCAGCTCCTGCTTGTCATATTCGTCTCGTACTATAACTGGGCTGTAGGTCTACTGGGGCTGGTTCTGGTTTGTGTGCTTGCTTTTACGATGCTGCAGTCGGAACGAAGGTTCCGCAGCGATCTGATGGATTATGTGACCGGCCTGACGTACCGGATCAAGAGGATTGAAGGCGAGGCCGTTAGCCGTCTGCCTTTTGGTCTGATCCTGTACAGTGAGGACAGGACCGTGGAATGGCATAACCGATTCATGGCCAGTATTCTTGGCCGAGAGACGGTGGTTGGGCTTCCGCTGAATGAGCTGCTGCCGGAGCTTCCGCAGCTGCTTAAGAAGGAGGCCGACGGGGGAGGGATATCCGCCGAGGTGAAGTTGGGCGAACGATACTTTGAGGTCTTTGCCCAGCCGGAAGAGCGGATGATTTACTTCCATGATATGACCGAGCTGGCGACGCTGAGACAGCGTTATGACTACGAACGCCTTGCCTTGGGGATTGTGATGCTCGACAATCTGGATGAGGCTTCTCAGGGAATGGATGACCAGCAGCGGGCCGCGCTGATTGCGCGGGTAACGACGCTTCTGACCGATTGGGCGAAGCAGTACCAAGTGTATCTGCGCCGCCTCTCCTCGGAGCGTTACCTGATGATGTTTAATCACAAAGCGCTCCAGGAGATGGAGCAGAGCCGCTTTGTGATTCTGGACGAGGTCCGCGAGATGACCGCGGACCTGAAGGTGCCGATGACGCTTAGCATCGGCCTTGCCTTTGGCACCGAGCGCATCAGCGAGCTGGGTGAACTCGCCCAGTCGAGTCTGGACATGGCGCTCGGGCGCGGGGGAGACCAGGCCGCGGTGAAGGCCGGTCAGCGGCTCTCCTTCTACGGCGGTAAGACGAACGCCGTAGAGAAGCGCACGCGGGTGCGTGCCCGCGTTATCGCGCATGCGCTGCGCGATCTGATGCAGGAGAGCGACCGCGTGCTGATCATGGGGCACCGGATCCCCGACATGGACGTGATCGGCGCCTCGATCGGGGTCATGAAGGCCGCCGATATGTATAAGGTAGAGGCGCATATCGTGCTGGAGGATAGCAATCCGGCTATCGAGCGGATGATGGAGCGGATCGAGCAGGAGGAAGCGCTTCGCAAGCGGTTCATCTCACCGGAGCAGGCGCTTGACCTGATGACGGAGCACACACTGCTTGTGGTCGTCGATACGCACAAGGCTTCCATGACGATGGAGCCTCAGCTTGTAGAAGCTGCCCGGCGAGTTGTCGTGGTCGATCACCACCGCCGGGGGGAAGAGTTTATCAATGATGCGGTATTGGTGTATCTAGAGCCTTATGCATCCTCTGCCAGTGAGCTGGTTACAGAGCTCTTGCAGTATATTCATGAGAAGGTCCAGCTGAGCCCGCTGGAGTCGACTTCACTCCTTGCAGGAATTACCGTGGACACGAAGCATTTTGCCCTTCATACTGGTTCACGTACCTTTGAAGCGGCCGGCTTCCTGCGTCGCAATGGAGCCGATACCGTCATGGTGCAGCGAATCCTGAAGGAAGACCTGCAGGAATATATCGAGAAGGCTGAAATTATCAAGCATGCCCGGATGATTTACGGGCATATCGCGCTCGCTGTAACCGAGCCAAACCGCAAAATCCCGCAGCTGTTGATCGCCCAGGTGGCGGATACGCTGCTGAATATGACCAATGTGCTCGCCTCGTTCGTCATTAGTGAACGGCCGGACGGGCTCATTGGAATCAGCGCCCGATCGCTCGGGGGCATGAATGTACAGGTTGTTATGGAACGTCTAGGCGGAGGCGGACATTTAACCAATGCCGCTGTTCAGCTGGAAGGCACTCAGGCGGAAGCAGAGAAGAGATTGCTTGAGGTGCTTGAAGAAATTGAGAGGGAAGAGGGGTTATTCGAATGAAAGTCATATTCTTGAAAGATGTTAAAGGCCAGGGGAAAAAAGGCGAGATTAAAAATGTATCTGAAGGTTATGCACAGAACTTCCTAATTCCGCGCGGCTTGGTGAAGCCGGCTACGGACGGCAATATGAAGACGCTCGAAGTGCAGACGGCTTCTGAGGAGAAGCGCAAGCAGCAGGAGAAGGAAGAAGCGATTGCGCTCGGCAAGAAGCTTGAAGAGATGACCGTGGGCCTGAAGGCTAAAGCCGGCGAAGGCGGACGCCTGTTCGGAGCCATTACAAGCAAACAGGTTGCAGAAGCGCTTGCCAAGCTTGGCGTTAAGATCGACAAACGCAAGATTGAAATGAATGAACCTATTCGCAGCCTCGGCGTGACCCAAGTGCCGGTAAAGCTTCATCCTGAAGTCAAATCGACGCTGAAGGTCCAAGTTACGGAGGAATAAGAATGGGCGGCGATCTGTTTCTTGATCGGATCCCCCCGCAAAACCTAGAAGCAGAGCAAGCCGTGCTCGGTGCGATTCTGCTTCAATCCGAAGCTCTCATTACCGCGATGGAGCGGGTGCGGGACGAGGATTTCTACAGTACGGCCCACCAGCTGATCTATGAGACCATGGTGGAACTCGGTGAAGCCGGCCAGCCGATAGACCTTGTAACCTTGACGGCCCGGCTGCAGGATAAAGGCCAGCTGGAGAGCATCGGAGGCGTCAGCTATTTAGCGAAGCTGGCCCATGCCGTGCCTACAGCGGCTAATGTGGATTACTATGCACGCATTATCGAAGAGAAGTCGATGCTCCGCCGTCTGATTCGCACCGCCACGCAGATTGTCAGCGATGGCTATACCGGCGGGGAAGATGTCGCCGGCATGCTGAGCGATGCGGAGCGGCGCATCCTGGAGATCTCCAACCGCCGCTCGGGAACAGGCTTTATCTATATTCGCGACGTGCTTATGGAGGTATTCGAGAAGGTTGAGGTGCTGCACCAGAATCGCGGCAATACGACCGGAATCTCTTCCGGCTTCGTCGATCTTGACCGGATGACCTCAGGCTTCCAGCGCAATGACCTGATCATTGTGGCGGCCCGTCCTTCCGTAGGTAAGACGGCCTTCGCCCTGAACATCTGTCAGAATGCTGCTGTACGCAGCAAAGAGACGGTGGCGATCTTCAGTCTGGAGATGTCCGCCGCCCAGCTGGTACAGCGGATGATCTGTGCGGAGGCCAACCTGGATGCAGGTGTAATGCGTACAGGTGACTTCAAGAGTGATGAGGATTGGGCGAAGCTGACGATGGGCATCGCCGCCTTGGCCGAGGCGGAAATCTATATTGACGATACGCCTGGTGTGACGGTTGCGGATATCCGCGCCAAGTGTCGGCGCCTGAAGAAGGAACGGGGCCTCGGCATGATCGTCATTGACTACCTTCAGCTGATTCACGGCCGGGGCAAAGCCGGCGAGAACAGACAGCAGGAGGTCTCCGAGATCTCCCGGACACTGAAGCAAATTGCGCGGGAGCTGGAAGTGCCGGTGATTGCCTTGTCCCAGCTCAGCCGGGGCGTTGAGCAGCGGCAGGACAAACGGCCGATGATGTCCGACCTTCGGGAATCCGGTTCGATCGAGCAGGATGCCGATATCGTAGCGTTCCTGTACCGGGATGATTATTATAACCAGGAGACCGAGAAGAAGAACATCATCGAGATCATTATTGCGAAACAGCGGAATGGCCCGGTTGGTACCGTTGAACTGGTCTTCTTGAAGAATTACAATAAATTTGCCAATTATGAGCGGGCTCATGCCGATCCTTTTGCTGGATAAGCACGGAGCAGCTTAAGCATAATATGTCCTTATAAGATGCTTTATGGATAACCACCCTAACCAGGCAAGTCTCAAAAAATACGAAATGAAGGTAGAATGATCAAGTATTTGAGGGATTAGCCGGAAAGGGTGTTTTTTTCGCGAAATATTCGAATGGAGTTTGACATAAAAACGAACAATAAGCATTACATGCGTGGAATTGTTCGCTTTTAATTTGACTTTGCTCACATGGACTGTTAAACTTATAGTGCTGCTTTAGGGCAGTAAAATGGCTGTGGTGTGAAATAACCACTCTCTTAAGAATCAGGGAGTCTATACGCTATTAGTGGGCGCATGGAATCCTTCATTATTATGCAAAAATTCAGGTGCGCTATTAGACGCACCCACGGGGGTAATGTACATGTCAACAGTAGTCGTTGTGGGAACACAATGGGGAGACGAAGGCAAAGGCAAAATCACGGATTTTCTGGCGGAAAGCGCAGATGTGGTGGCACGCTATCAAGGTGGTAATAACGCCGGTCACACCATACTGATTGACGGCAAGAAGTACAAGCTGAGCCTGATTCCGTCGGGTGTTTTTTATTCGGATAAGAAGTGCGTCATTGGCAACGGTATGGTCATTAATCCCAAGGCGCTTATAGAAGAGATTAACTATATTCATGATAACGGATTTCGCACGGACAATCTGGTGATCAGTGACCGGGCGCATGTCATCATGCCATATCATATGGTGCTGGATGCGCTGGAGGAAGACCGTAAAGGTCCGAACAAGATTGGTACGACCCGTAAAGGCATTGGCCCGGCTTACATGGATAAAGCGGCACGTACAGGAATCCGGATTGCTGATCTGATGGATGCGGAAGAGTTCGAGCTGAAGCTTCGTCATCTGATGCAGGAGAAGAATCATATCATCCAGCAGGTTTATGGAGCGGAGCCGCTGGATGTTGAAACCGTGTTGAAGGAGTACTTGGAGTATGCAGAGATCATTCGTCATTATGTGACGGATACATCGGTGGTGCTTAATGATGCAATCGATGAGGGCCGCAAGGTGCTGTTCGAGGGTGCTCAAGGCGTCATGCTGGATATCGACCAAGGTACTTATCCATTCGTGACTTCCTCCAACCCGTCTGCTGGCGGCGTCTGCATTGGGTCCGGCGTAGGACCATCCAAGATCAATCAAGTCATCGGCGTAGCGAAGTCCTATACGACTCGCGTAGGAGATGGCCCATTCCCGACCGAGCTGCATGATGAAGTCGGCGATATGATCCGGGAAACAGGCCATGAGTATGGCACAGTTACCGGACGCCCGCGCCGTGTCGGCTGGTTCGACAGTGTTGTAGTCCGCCATGCCCGCCGGGTGAGCGGTCTGACAGGACTCTCTCTGAACTCGCTTGACGTATTGACTGGCTTGAAGACCGTAAAGATCTGCACAGGATATAAATACCGCGGCGAGATCATTACACACTATCCGGCAAGCCTCAAGATGCTGGCAGAATGCGAAGCGGTCTATGAAGAGCTGCCAGGCTGGTCTGAGGATATTACCGGAGCGAAGACGCTGGAGGACCTGCCGGAGACTACTCGGAACTATGTGAAGCGCGTATCCGAGTTGACAGGCATTCCGATTGCAATCTTCTCCGTTGGACGCAACCGGGAGCAGACGAACCAAGTGCTTCCGATCTATTAATTATAAGCAGGCTATATACAGGCCTGCCTTAAGGGGAATCCCCTTCTGCTTTATAGGCAGAAGGGGATTTTTTACGGTAGACATGGTATTCTAAAAATACAGGAAAAGCTGAATATTCCGAACTATAGCTTAAGGAGTTTAATATGCGAAAAAAATACAGTAATCTGACCCCGGAGGAACGCTGGCAGTATATGCAGCAGCGCGGAAAACTGGACTTTCTGTTCATCCGCCCCTTGCTGATGGGCTTGTTCATTGATGTCGTGCTCTTCGGTTTATTTTTTGTCATCGGCTCGATCGGTTCAGGCCTGGTGGCTTCTGCTGAACTGCTTGGTGAGCTAATATCCCGTCCGGGCAATGTGACCTGGTTCATCTTCATGCTGCTGGTGATGCCTGCGGTATACATAGCGACCAATGCACTAATCTGGATTTTATATCGGCGAAAATATGGCCGTGCGTCGTCGGAGAATTCGTAGAGCAAGCCAGCATGGAGTCTGACTGCCTCTCCGTCCTCAGACGGATCGATACTTCAATCCTGCGCCCCTTCCTTGTGGAAGGGGTTTTTTACTATATTGATTATATTGGAAAGACAAAGATGAACGCAGGGTTGTGACAGGGGAAGGCATGGGGAGGGAGAACGTCGATGAGCACTTATTTGTTCAGGTATAAAGGGAGACTGGCGCTTGTTGCAATCACGGTATTTCTGGCAAGTCTGCTGAATGTAGGATTAGCGTTTGTATTTAAGGCCATTACGGATACTATCGGGAGCGGGAGCCTCACGGAATTTTATCGAGTGGCTGCATTGGCGCTTGGCTTTATTGTATTCGGTGCGGTGGTGCACTTTTTGGCCGAATGGGCGAAGTCCGCTTATATCCGCAAGACGATGGTTTATTTGAAGGATGAGGTATTCCGCAAAATTATGGGGAAAAGTATTGCAGAATTCTCCTCGTCAAACAGTGCCAAATACCTGTCGGTAATTAACAATGATCTGAAGATGGTAGAGGAGGATTACTTCCGCAACCTCTTTCAATTGTTTGGCACGGTAGTGGCCTTCACGGGTGCTTTATCGTCCATGTTCTTTTTAAGCTATAAGATCTCGCTGTGCCTTCTCATGATGACGGTCATTTCCATCCTTATCCCTCGTTTGTTTGAGCGGAGTCTCAGCGGAAGCAAGAACAAATATGCTGAGAGTCTGGAGCATTTTATGGTGAAGGTAAATGATCTGTTCTCAGGCTTTCAGGTCATTAAGAGCTTCAAAATCGAGCGGAAAATTGAAGAGGAATATACGAAGGTGAATCAGGACGTCGAGCGGCGGAAGTTCAGATTCAATGTGGTCAGTTGCGGGGTAGATGCCATCAGTGAGGTTTTTGGCGGCATTATGTTCAATTCGGTGTTCATTATCGGCGGGATCTTTGCGATTCAGGGCGAGCTGACGCTGGGCATGTTGCTGGCTTGTGTACAGCTGACGAACAATGTGGTGAATCCGATCTACTCCAGTGTTCAGTATCTGGCCCGGATCAAGTCGTTGAAGCAGATCTCAGGGCGAATTATCACCCTGCTGAATGAACGGGAAGAGCAGAGAACGTACACGGCGAAGGACCACTTCGATGGGGTGATTGAGTGGAAGAATGTCAGCTTCGGATATGATGATCAGAAAAAGGTACTCAGCGGGATTGATTTACTCATTCGTAAAAATCAAAAGGTGGCATTCGTAGGGGCCAGCGGCTCCGGCAAATCCACACTGCTTAAGCTGCTATTGAAGCAGTATGAGCATTATGATGGGGCAATCCTGATTGACGGCATTCCGCTAAAAGACATTTCTGCAGATGACGTATATCACTTCCAATCCATATTGCACCAGCACACCTTCTTGTTCGATAGCAGCATCAACGAGAATATTAAGCTGTTTGGCGACTATACGGATGAAGATGTAGCCAGGGCAGCCGAGCATTCGGGAATGACCCGGTTTCTAGATAGATTGCCAGATGGCTTGGATAGCTTGGTTGGCGAGAATGGCAGCCTGCTCTCCGGCGGGGAGAAGCAGCGGATTGCGATTGCAAGGACTCTGATTCGAAAGGCGCCGATCTTAATGTTGGATGAAGCCACTTCTGCACTCGATAATGAGACAGCTTATGCGATTGAAGAGACGATTCTGAACATGAAGGAAGTAACGGCCCTTGTGGTAACCCACCGATTGGTTAAACGCCTCTTGGAGAGGTACGATGCCATCTATGTGCTGCAGGGCGGTGAAATTATTGAACGGGGGACTTTCCAGGAGCTGATGGATCAGCGCGGGTATTTCCACAGCCTGTACTCTATTGAAAATAAAACGTCCCGAGAGCCGGCGCGGTCAAGAGAGGGGCTGCTCGCCCTCTAAAGCAGGGATAGATTTTCATAGGGAAGGTAGAAAATGATGCTTCGGCGGGCATACTGGTACGAGACCTATTCTAGGACTTATTATTCCAGGAGCAAAGGAGAACGCCGAAATGAGATGGATGACCCGTATCATGAGTCTGGTTCTGGTGACCGTGCTGGTGTGCGGCTTGAGTATGCTGACGACAGGCATGGTGGTGAATGCCTACGTTCAGTCTTTGCTGACCAGCTTAAATATCAAGTGGGAGGGGCAGCCTACGGGGCTGGCTAGTCTGCTGGGGCTCTCCGCAGGCAGTAGCAGCAAGAACAGTAAGGCGGACGCCGAAGAAGGTCAGGCAGGGCAAAATCAGGAGACAGAGCGCAATAATTCGGCAGCCGGGACCACTGCATCGAATCTCGAGGCAGCGGACAAGAAGCAGGACAAAGACACTAGCCTGCCTGCTGGCCAGGAACAGGTTAATCCGGGCAAGGGGGACAAAGAGGAAGAGGCGCCGGAGGACTCTATAGCCGTTATGGGCAAGGAAAGCAAGAAGGAGGCTGAGGATGCACCTGTAGTCTCTTCAGATGAGCTTCAGGCGACCAAGGAGGGCCTGTCTGCTGAAGCTAAGGCCGAAATCTTTCAGCTGCTGATGAAGAAACTACCTGAGCAGGAGGTGCAGTCGCTGACCGCTGCCATGGAAGGCGGATTGACGGAGGAGGAGATGATTCAGGCGCAGCAGGTTCTCTCCAAGTATTTGAGCAAGGAGGAGTATGCTAAGGTGATGAATATGCTTAAATAATAAGTCCATATTAGCTGCACCTTCCTAAGTCACTACTATTTCACAGCATTGTCAGGAAAAATCTAATAGAGGCGAATTGCCCAAAAGTCAATCAAACCCGCGCCTGGCGCGGGTTTTTGGCGTTATTAGCAAAAGTTGAAATGCATAAAGCGACTATGATAAAGTAGAACAGTGTCGTAAAAGGTTAAAATTTTGAAACTATTTTCTGTCATAGATTAGAGATTGGGCTAGGGGTGAACTGTCACCCGCCCAGCAGGAAATCCGGCTAAAGTGCCGGGTCTGGCACAGGGAATTGGGTCGGCGAAAGGCAATCCTTGTGCGAAAGTATGGGAACATAAAGGAGATTAGCATGAAAGGGTTCAAGAAGAAGGGTAAGGCAGTTGACCTGGATCAAGACCTGCAGAGTCAAGAGGCAGCGCAGGGCAAAGTGTTAGCGTCGTCTTGGATAAAGCGGAATTCACGCAAACTGTGGATCACAGCCGGAGGTGTATTGCTTGCAGGCAGCCTGCTGCTCGTGGGACAGCAGTATGTCGAAGCGAATAAGGTTCCTTTCTATCGTGTCTATCTGGATGGACAAGAGATTGGAACGATTAAGGATAAGAAGGAACTTACAGCGCTATATGAGAAGAAGCAGGAGGAGTTCGCGAAGAAGTACCCAGGGGCCAATATGGTACTGGAGACAGAAGGCGTATCCACCGTGCTGGACAAAGCCTACAAAGCCGAGGTTGACGGTCACACGGCCATTGCCAAGCTGGATAAGCAGCTGAAGTCCCATGCTTCTGGTGTGGCGCTGAAGGTGGATGGAAAAGTGATTGGAGTCGTTAAGGATCAGGCCACGGCGGAAGCGGTACTTAAGCAGGTAAAGAATAAGTACATACCGGCTGGAGAGCAGACAACTTTGGAGTCCAAAGTGAAAAAGGTATCGACTTCTTCCAGTAAGGCTGCCACGGCGGCTTCATCCCCGAAGCTTGAATCCGCTGTGATTAAAGAGAAGATTGAACAGGCTGCGGTAGAAACTACCCCGGACAAGGTACTGGATACGAAGGCGGCGGTGGCCCGCATCCTACAAGGTGAAGTCACTCCGATTGTATATGAGGTTCAGGAGGGGGACACGATCACT
Organism: Paenibacillus sp. CAA11; assembly: GCF_003060825.1. NCBI lineage: Bacteria > Bacillati > Bacillota > Bacilli > Caryophanales > Paenibacillaceae > Paenibacillus > Paenibacillus sp. CAA11. Next base: position 4,847,288 of record NZ_CP028922.1, on the reverse strand, counting down.
TCCATCGCCAAGCGCTTTGGCGTGTCCTACAAGTCTATTTTCCACCAGAATCCGGGGGTTGAGGAACGGACGATGCAGATCGGAACCCAGCTGACGATCAAGGCGGCCAAGCCGTCGCTTACCGTTAAAACGGTGGAGCGTGTGCAGGAGCAGATCGTAACGGAACCGACAGTGATTGTGCGCAAGAATGCGAAGCTGAAGGCCGGGAAGACGATTGTCGCCTCTCAGGGCCAAAGTGGACTCAAGACGATGAGCTACCGCGTGACGAAGGAGAACGGTCAGGTCATTCAGGAGGAATGGCTGGGTCAAGAGGTCGTCAAGCAGCCGCAGCCGCGCATTGTGGTCAAGGGGACGCTTGTGCTGGGCGAGGGCTCCGGCCAGTTCGCCTGGCCGCTGTCGAGTGCGTCGATGAGCAGCAGCTATGGACAGCGTTGGGGCAAGCTGCATAAGGGGGTAGACCTTGTTTCCTCCAATCGCACAATTATGGCTGCGGATGCTGGAGTGGTCACGTTCGCTGGAACGAAGAGCGGTTATGGGAATGTCATTATTATCGATCATAAGAACGGATATGAGACGCTGTACGGACATCTCAGCAAAATTACGGTGAAGCAGGGAGCCAAGGTGCAGAAGGGTGCTTCCATTGGCGTTATGGGCAGTACCGGGCGCTCGACAGGCCCGCATCTTCATTTCGAAATTCACAAGGGTGGGCAGCTGCAGAACCCGATGAAATATCTATAATAAACAAGGGGCATGGCTCGTAGAAGCCATGCCCCTTGTTTATGGCTGCACTTATCGTCCGGTATTTCTGGTGATTTATAGGATAGCTTAGGATGCACCCTCAAGGTATGGTAGAATAAATACAAGTGAATCAACGCCTGATATGATGAGGTGAATTGAGAGAAATGCAGGGAAAAATCCTGGTAGTAGACGATGAACAACCCATTGCGGATATATTGAAATTTAATCTGGAAAAAGAGGGCTATGAGGTCATTCTGGCCTTTGATGGCATTCAGGCGGTAGACCTGGCCTTCTCGGAGCGTCCTGACCTGATTCTGCTGGATCTGATGCTTCCGGGGAAGGACGGCATGGATGTATGCCGCGAGGTACGTACCAAGCTTGAGACGCCTATTATTATGCTGACGGCGAAGGATGGGGAGATCGACAAGGTGCTCGGTCTTGAGCTTGGCGCTGACGACTATGTGACCAAGCCATTTAGCGCCCGGGAGCTGCTGGCACGCGTCAAGGCACAGATGCGCCGGCAGAGCAAGCTGCTGGACAGTGGGGAAGATGCGAAACAGGGACTTCATTTGTTCGATCTCTTTATCGACACGGATATGTACACGGTGTATAAGAATGGAGAGCCGCTGGATCTGACGCACAGAGAGTATGAGCTTCTCTATTATATGGCCCGCAACGCGGGCAAGGTCATGACCCGGGAGCATCTGCTTCAGGCTGTCTGGGGTTTCGAGTATTTCGGGGATGTGCGGACGGTGGATGTGACGATCCGGCGTCTGCGCGAGAAAATTGAAGATGATCCGAGCAAGCCGGAGGTCATTCTGACCCGGCGGGGGCTTGGCTATTTGATACGCAGTACCAAGACAGGTGGGTTCTAGCATGCGGCTTCGCTCATTCTTCCGCACCATTCAGGCCAGGCTGATCATGATATATGTTCTCCTGATCCTGATTGCGATGCAGCTGATCGGGGTGTATTTCGTCAGCGCTATGAAGAACTCACTGACGAGCAACTTCACGAAGGACCTGCAGGAGCGGGCCGAGCTGCTCTCCGTGCTGGCTGCGCAGAACCTTGGCGGGGCTGCTGCCAGCACTACCGCTTCAGGGGATGAATCGCTGGATAACCTGCGGGTGCTCGTAAATAATCTGTTCAATATTAACGGGGCCGAAATTCAGGTGCTGGACCCGGGAGGCAAGGTGCTGACGACTTCCAAGCCGTCGCATGCCGATTATGTCGGGCGTAAGAATACACAGACCGTGGTCAGCCGGGCACTGCAGGGAATCAGTGATAATGAAGAATACATTATTGATGACGATAACATTCGCAAGAAGGTTGTCGCCAAGCCCGTGCTCAGTGATGGGAAGATCGTAGGCGCAATCTATATTGCCGCTTCAATGAGCGATCTGTACAGCACGATGGAGCGCATTAACGGAATCTTCATCTCGGGCATTCTACTTGCATTGGGGCTGACCGCCGTGCTGGGCGTTATTCTTGCCCATACGATAACCTCGCCGATCAAGGAGCTGACCCGGCGAGCAACAGCTGTGGCAGAGGGGAAGTTCGACCAGCAGATGCCTGTGCTGGGCAATGACGAGATCGGCCAGCTTAGCAAGGCCTTTAATTATATGACAAGCCGGCTGCGCGATGCCCTGGCTCAGAACGAAGAGGAGAAGGAGAAGCTCGCTTCGATCCTGACTAATATGAGCGACGGCGTGATTGCAACGGATGAGACCGGGAAGGTCATCCTGATGAACCGCCGCGCGAGCGCGCTCTTGGAAGCAGGCGGCGAAGAGCTTGGGCGCAGCGTGACCGAGCTGCTGGGTCTGCCGGAGGAAGATCAGGCAGACCTGGCTAGAGGCTCGCTGCCGCCGCGACTGCTTATGCGCGGCACGCCCGAGGGCGGCGAATCGATCATTCGCGCCACCTTTACGCCGCTGCACCGGCGCGAGGTCGGCATGATCGGCGCGATCGTCATGCTGCAGGACGTCACGGAGCAGGAGAAGCTGGAAGCATCGCGGCGGGAGTTCGTTGCGAACGTATCGCATGAGCTGCGGACGCCGCTGACTACGATCAAGAGCTATACGGAAGCTCTTGAAGATGGAGCGATGCAGGAGCCGGAGCTGGGCTCGCGCTTCATCGGCGTCATCCAGAATGAGACGGAGCGGATGATCCGGCTCGTTACGGATCTGCTGCACTTGTCGCGTCTGGACTCTAAGGAGGCGCCGCTGCGCAAGCAGCGCACCGACCTGATGGAGATGCTGGAGGATGTGGCTGACCGGTTTTCTTTTCAAATGCAGCAGAAGGGCATTCAATCCGTTATTTCAGTGGGTGAAGGGGTTGGGGCCGCCTGGATGGATCGTGACCAGATTGACCAGGTGCTCGATAACCTGATCTCCAATGCCATGAAATATACACCGGATGGTGGGTGGATTACCATTGAGGCCCGCAAGGGAACGGAGGACTACCTGGAGGTATCTGTGGAGGATACCGGTACCGGCATTCCGAAGAAGGACCTGGAGCGCATCTTCGAGCGCTTCTACCGGGTGGACAAGGCCCGTTCCCGCAATATGGGCGGCACCGGACTCGGCCTATCCATTGCCCGGGAAATTGTGAAAGCGCACGGAGGCACCATCTTCCTTCAATCTGAGCTTGGCCAGGGCACGAAGGTGACCTTCACGCTGCCTCTGCTGGAAGAGGGAGGTGAGGAGGCATGAAAGAGACCGTGAAGACAGGGATACTTGCACTGCTCATCGCGATCAGCCTTCTGCAGAGCTACTTCCTCATTTACCGTCTGCCGGGCAGCAACCCTGTCGTCAAGTCAGGGGAAGACTATGTGGCGACAGACAATATGGGTACACAGCTGGCCGCAGCTGATTTGGTCTACCCGGAGCAGATGATCATTCATATGGGCAACAGCAAGCATACGGTGTTCTACCCTAACTCGACCTTCTATAATCTGATCTTCGGGCGGCTTCAGGGCCGGCTGATGGATGGATTTCAGCGGGGGGTGACGATGAATACCGACTGGTCCCGAATTCGCAATGAGGATCAGGGGATCGAGCTGCAATTCGGCAGCGGTATTCCAGTTCCGCTTCTGCAGAAGGTGATGCAGATTGCAGATGATCCGCTGCTTGATGGAGAGAGTATTAGCCGAATTTTCATATATACCGATAAAGGGGAAGACAAGGTGCGGGTGTTCTTCTTCAGCGCACAGGGTGATGTGGTGTACGAAGCTACAAAGGCGGATTTTACAGTACAGGATCTGAAGCAGCATGTGGCCTTCGGCAAGAACTGGACGCCTTATACGCTGGTGAACGGAACGTACTACATTCCTGATAAGCCGCTGGATACGGCCAAGGTTAGCTTGGAGGTTGGAAAATACACCGTAGAGCAGATGCAGCGCAGCTTGTTCTTCGATCCGAGCATCACTCGAAATATTAGGGAGAAGGACAATTCGGAAATTTACACGGATTCGAAGCGAAGCCTTCAGGTTCGCCAAGATCAGAACTGGATGAATTACACGGATCCCGCGGCTGCGTCTGCCGGAGAGAACAGTCCGGAGAAGAACGCACTGTCTGCCGTGGAGTTCGTGAACCAGCATGGCGGCTGGAGCGGACGCTATCTGATCAGGCTGAGTGACGAGACGGACGGGCGCCAGACGGTACTGTTCCAACAGTATTACGGAGCATACCCGATTATTGATATGCCGGATTTTCACTACGGTGTCATGCAGCTTGAGATGCGTCAGGGTACAACCACAAGCTATGAACGGTCGCTGCTGTACTTGAAGGAAGAGAATCGGGCAAAGCAGGTGGTGAGACTGCCCGGCGGGGAAGAACTTAAGCGCCGGATTGCGGCTGCAGCCAAAGAGGGCCAGGTCATCAAGCTGTACCCTGCATATCAACCGAAGCTGGACAAGTCAGGCTTAACGCTGACCCCGGTATGGGTAGTTAAGCTGCATGATGGCAGCGAACGAATATTGCCATAAGGCAGGAGGGTAGGAAGACATGGATTGGGGCAGAGCCAAAAATGTGTTGATATATGCGTTCCTCCTGCTGAATTTGGTGCTTGGCTACCAGCTATGGATGGACCTGCGCGAGCAGGCGGATGCCAATCCCGACCTAACCTCTCTGGCGGAAAATACACAGCGGGTGATGGAAGACAAGAATATCAAGGTAACGGCGCAGATTCCGACCGAGACGCCGGAGCTGCAGAAGATTAATTATCGCTTCTTGGATGAGGATACACAGAAGGAGACGACCCTTCCGCAGCCGGTATACAGCAAGCTGATCTTCTCGCCGAAGGAGCTGGTCTCCGAGCTGTCTGCGAGCATACCGGGGATTGCTAACTATCAGTATGATCCGGTGGAGAGCCGGGAGGGGACCTTTGTACTGCATCCACTGGTGGAGGACGGCTGGCCGCTCTTCCGGGTTAATCTGGAGCTGCATTACAGCGATCAGCGGATCACCTCTTATCGGCAGCAGTCGATCGAGATCAACTCGCTCGGCGAGGAGAAGCGGCAGCGGGTGCTGTCGGCATCCAAGGCGCTGGGCAATCTGGTCGACAATTATTTGCCGGAGGGCTCGGTCGTTAAGTCGATTGAGCTCGGCTATTATGGGGAAATGTTCAATTCCGATGCGCAGGTCGCTGCCCCGGCATGGCGGTTCACTCTGGAGAGCGGAGAAATTTATTATGTACAAGGCATCAGCGGGGACGTGATCAGTCCAGGCACAGACAAATCCAAGAGTTAGGCAAAGGAGTTATGGGGAATATGGGTATACGCTTTACCGTCCTGTCGAGCGGATCTACCGGCAATGCAACGGTGGTCAACTACGGGGACACGACATTGATGATCGATGCAGGCTTTAGCGCCCGCCGGATCGATGAACTTCTGCGGGAGCGGGAGCTAACCGGCGAGCAGCTAAACGGAATTCTAGTAACGCATGAGCATTCAGATCATATTAAGGGTCTGGGTGCGGTTGCGAGAAAATATAACCTTCCCATCTATGCAAATGAGAAGACTTGGGAAGCCATAGAGAAGCCAGTAGGGGCGATTGCCGAGGAGAATCGGCGCATCTTCGGCACAGGGGAGTCGAAGGACTTCGGTTCGCTCAGAGTGGAGTCTTTCCCCATCTCGCATGATGCCGCTGAGCCGGTCGGTTACTGCTTCTATGACGGCAAATCCAAGCTGAGCGTGGTTACCGATCTGGGATATGCCAGTGACCGGGTGATGCAGACCATTGCCGATTCGGATGTGTTCGTGCTGGAGTCGAATCATGACATTGAGATGCTGCGGATGGGCCGTTATCCTTGGAACATTAAGCGCCGTATCCTCGGAGATATGGGGCATCTGTCCAACGAAGCGGCAGGGGAAGTGATGAGCCAGCTCCTGACCGGGCGCACCAAGCGAGCATATCTCGCTCATCTCAGCCGGGAACACAACATGTTGGATCTGGCGAAGATGGCGGTGCGGGACGCCATGGAAGACCGCGGCTGCTTCTATAAGGACAGCGAATTCAAGCTGTGTGACACGTATTATGACCGGCCTACACCGTGGGATACGGTGGCTGATCTCTGAATTCGTCAAGCTTGTCCAGCTTCTGTTGGATCTCCTCACGGGTGAGGATCCCCTTATCAACTAGCAGCTCCATCAAGGCGCTGAGGGTCAGCAGATTGTGGTAATGGTCATCCTTAAGATCGGCCAGCTTAGCGAGCACCTGCAATTCACGGATTGGAGAGAATGAAGATTCCATTTTGTTAACCTCCTAATTGAATATGATCTATCTATTTTTCTGAAGCATAATGACCCCTTCCGATAAAAAAATTGGTCTTTCATCATTTTATCCGGGTGAGACGCTTGAAATCAGGGTAAAAGAGAGTAAAGTTGAATGTAAGATAATTTCCTCTATTTCCCGGATGGTCCAGGGCATCTAAGAATATGGAAGCTATGCTAAAATAAATCTATTAAACGTTACTAGTATAGTCTTCAGCAGCTCCAAATATTCCATAAGTTCCTGCGCTTAATCTTTAAGCTACATGTAACTTATTCGGGAAAGATCACGTCTACAATCAAGAGATGAAGCACCTTGGATCATGCGTCTTTCGGGAGTTTTGACGACTTCCATAAACCTAGGGCATATCATGAACCTTCCCGCATACAATGGTGAGGGATTTCACGGTTGAAGCGAGGCAGATTAACGCCCAAGAATATGAAAATACGCTTGAAATACATGTAAGGGTATTGAAAACAGTCGGACAGTCCACTAAGGCAGGAAGCACTTGCTTTACATGAAGAAGACCGGGGCATAGTACGGAGGGGAGAGGTTAAAGATGGGATTGTTTGACGACGATTTTTATTCCACCAAGGTATCTAGAAGGGCCGTCAAAGCCCAGGAGACGGATCATAAGTGGCGGTCGCCGCGAAGGTCCAGACCCAGAAATTCATCCACTGTGAAAATAGCCGTGATCTGCTCCATACTGAGCTCGGTTGTAGCTGTACTGCTGTTCAGCTTCGTTACGGGCCTCCCCTCCACGACACAAGAGGCTGGTGCACGTTCAGGTTCCGGTATCCACAGCTCAGGAGATCCTTATGAACGGTTGATTCAAGCTGCGGCCAAGGTCCGTCCGGCTGTGGTCAGCATTGTGAACCACCAGGCTTCGGCAGAGGAAGCAGAGAATGCCAAGGGTGATGCTGCGGCTTTGGGGTCGGGTGTGGTTATCAAGAAGGAGAAGGGCAAAGCCTATGTGGTTACGAATAACCACGTGATCGCGGATGCCGATAATCTGGAAGTGGTGACGGTGAGCGGCAGCTCGATCAAAGCGAAAGTTGTCGGTAAGGACCCCGTATCAGATATTGCACTGCTTGAGATTGAGGACAAAGGTATTGATACTGTAGCTGAGATTGGCGATTCGAAGAAGCTGCGCTGGGGCGAGACTGTAATTGCTGTAGGCAATCCGCTCGGCCTTAGCGACACGCTGACCTCCGGCATTATCAGCTATACGAACCGGATTATTCCGGTCTCGATCAATCAGGACGGCGTCTATGATTGGGAGCAGGAAGTGATTCAGACCGATGCGGCCATTAATGAAGGCAACAGTGGCGGCGCTCTGGTAGACCTTGACGGCCAGGTGATCGGTATCAATACGATGAAGATTTCCGATATGGGCGTTGAAGGGATTGGCTTTGCCATTCCGGTAAATGAGGTTATGAAGACCGTCGATGACCTGATGCTAGACGGCAAGGTTTCCCGCCCTTATCTGGGCGTGTATTCCCTTGACCTCGATAACCCTTATTCACCGGTTACAGATGAGCAGCGTAAAGAGCTGAAGCTGCCGGACTCAGTGAAGAAGGGCGTGGTCGTTCTTGAGGCCCATGGCCCAGCAGCGAAGGCGGCGCTGGAGCTCAATGATGTCATCACCGAGCTCGACAAGAATCCGATTGAATCGACCTTGGATTTGCGCAAATATCTGTATGAGGATAAGAAGATTGGCGAAGATATGGAAGTCGGGTTCTATCGGGACGGGAAGCTTCAGCACGTCACGGTGACGCTTACCGACAAGCCAGCGGATGCTGATATTGACGAAGACCAGGGAACGGGTGCGGACGAAGGCGATACGGATTCGAACAAGTAAGAGGGCTATAGCGAAGCCCTGCCCGGGCTAGTAGTGCGCGGGCCTGCCCTGTGACGGAGGATTCTCCGGGGGCTACATAAGAAAGGATGCTTGAAGGTATGTATGTAGTATGTAAAGACCATGTTGAAGTGGCGATCGACAAGTTCGTGGATGAGTACGAGGAAGCTCCGGATATTGTGAATTTGGAGGAGACCGAGTTTGCGGACTGGGACCCGCCGGCAAAATGCCAGGAGTGCGAGAAGGCAGGACAGTTCCTGGTAGTGTAATGGGCTTGAGATGAAGCGAGGCCGCTTCCTCCCTGGGGGAGGGGCGGCTTTTTTGTTTTTTTACTTTTTGCTTGTGAGGGGAAGAGGAATGGGGGTTGGATGATGGCGGATAAGCAGGTGATCGCCCTAACGTGTCCTACATGCGGTCATGTGTCGGAACGTGTAAAGATGGAGAGCGAGCTCTTTGATCTTGTTGGCTTTGACGAAATCATGGAATGGTCGGAGTATGAGGAGGAGGTACCGGCGCTGGAGGAGGATCATTGGATGCGCTCGGATGAGGCTCCGGTGAAGGGAGCACTGCGGACGGTTAAGATTAAGCATCCCTTTCATATGACTGTAGGAGAGCGATTCTGGATCTTGTATACGCCGGTCATGTCGAGCCTCAATGGGTGGGATTCACATCCGGAAGAGATTGAGAAGTCTGCCTTTGTCCAGTGTGCGATTGAACGGGTATTGGCGGAAGGGAAGTCCCAGGCGTGGGTGAGTGTCTCGATCCATGAGGTTCTTCCGCTAGGCATGTTCAGTGATTTATTTGCAGCCCGTGATGGGAGCCGGGGTTATTTGGACGCCTTTGACATGTTCGGGAAGCCTTCCTTCTATGCCTACCAAGAATGGCTGTGGATGCATGCCGGAGCGCAAGGCGACCTCGGGGTATGGGGGCTTGTTAAGATCATAGATGGGGAATATTATCTGCTGGTCTATGGGGACTGGGACCATCACACGAACAATGTCTATGGAGGTAATATCCTGCTGCCTAGACTTAAGATTGAGGCGTGGATTCAGCAAGCGAGGGAAGGCAATCGGTATGAATCGGCAGATTCGGTATAATTCTTGGGTGAGTTGGGGGCAGAAGGGTTAGCTTATACGAAGATGGAGCAGGTAAGGTGCGGCAGGGAAAGTGGGGGAGGCCGCGATGTCAGTGGTCGCCAGATCATGAGCGGGGCGTTAGTGAAGTGGGTAAGCTAGATGTACATAGAATATGAGGACAAGGGGGCACCAAGATGTTGGTTCAGGTGATTGGTGTGGGGAAGTTGAAGGAAAAGTATCTGGTGCAGGGGATCGCGGAGTATGCGAAGCGGCTCACGCCTTATGTAAAATTTCAGGTCATCGAGGTCCCCGATGAGAAGGCGCCGGAGACGATGAGTGAGGCGGAGGTGCGGCAGGTCAAGGAGCGCGAGGGCGAGCGCATCCTCGCGCATGTGAAGGGCGATGCGCATGTCATCGCCCTGGCAATCGGCGGACAGCTCTGGAGCTCGGAGGAGCTGTCCGCCGAACTCGACAAGCTCGGCACCTATGGGACGAGCCATGTCGTGTTCGTCATCGGGGGGAGCCATGGGCTCTCCGATGACGTGCTGCGCCGCGCCCAGCAGAAGCTCAGCTTCGGGCGCATGACGCTGCCGCACCAGCTCATGCGGCTGGTGATGGTGGAGCAGATTTATCGGGCCGTGAAGATAAATCGGGGGGAACCTTATCATAAGTAGAGCGAAAAATAGGGGGTGCCTGGCACTTCCTTTTTGCTGATATTGTTCTCTCATTAAAAGAAACCTTGGCTTTTTTTCAATAAGTGAACGAATGAAATGCTTATTTTCGGAGCGAGGCATTATATCGGTGAGTGTATACAAACCATGTAATGCTTGCTGTTAATAATGCCGACGAAATCAAAGTTGTAAGAACACTATATGTTCGCCAAATAAGTATCGTTGACCAATCTAATGCACAGCACAGTATACACTGGACAATCGTAGCAAACAGCAAAATAGCTGTTACGATTATTCGCTTTTTGGTCATTGGCTGCCGCTCATTCGTTTTCCTTCTACGTAATCCCAAGAGAAAGAACAGAACAGCCAATAGGCAAAGAATAATTGTGGTAGACGACAAAATGATGTCCAAAAGCTGTGTGCCGCTTATTCCATATGACTGCGTCAGATTGCCGTCTAATATATCTTTAATTTTTAGTACCATGCTTCTATTGATATTTTCGCCGTTGGTCAGCAAGCTGATGGCTATTCGTTCATTTGGCAGTATGACCACTTCGGTTCCGAAATTGGGATTGCCCCCGGGGTGCTCTATAATCGTTTGGTTGGCGTTTACCGACCAGCCCGCCGCATAATACATTTCGTTGACAGCAGGAACAGACATATCACCCTGATGTGATTTTTCGATAACCGTATGGAATATTTCGGGTATGTCCTGCACAATACCCATCTGTATGCCCATCCAACGCGCCATATCTTTTGTACAAGAAATGATGTAGCCTGCGGGTTTATTCCCGGAAAAATCCGGCGCGTTATATGGGGTTGTCATAAAAAAGGAAGAACGGTAGCCCTGTGCCAACTGTCCGGTGGCTTGAGCATCTTCTTTATAAACATACGTCTGGTGAAGACCCAACGGCTGAAATACCTGTTCCCTCATAAAGTCTTCATAGCTTTGTCCCGACACAATCTCAATAACCAGACCTAATACGTCATAATTAACAGTTCCGTAATTATACTGCTCACCAGGATAGAACGACAATTCAGAATCTACGAGCATTTCTACGGTTCTTTGCAACATATCCGGCGTATTGCCTTGTGGAATGTTTTGAATGTGACTGCCATTTGTTAAGCCGCTAGTATGGTGTAAAAAGTTATTGAGTGTAATACTTTGCATATCAACGTGTTTCCCCTGATACTTTAACGTAAACCAAGGCAAATATTTCTGGATAGAGTCTGACATTGAGAGCAGTCCTTGCTCTTCCATCAGCAGAATACCCATGCCGGTAAAAGCCTTACTTACCGAAGCCAGCTCATATAGAGTATTTTCGCTTGCCGGCAGTCCCTTTTCACGATCTGCGTACCCGGAAGAAAAGTAAAGTACTTCATTGTTCGCAAGTATTGAGATTGATATTCCCGGTACACCTGATATACGGCTTGCATCATCCAACAATGTTTGTATTGAATCAGATTGCGAATCTGATAATGCATAGCTTGGTGTTGCGAATCCGGTGCACAGTATAAGTAATGCAATCATAAAGACAATAATTTTTTTCATAGTCTCTCCATTCCGAAAAAACTCCCGTTCGGAAAATATAAATAATCCGCAGTAGCTTATTATTGCAAAATCTTTTTGTATGTGAAGAATCATACGATATAAAAAATTAGATTGCTATCATAATCTTCTACTTACTACGAACTATTTTGCTAGGAACACAAAAAGCCCCCTTGAACAACTTGGAAGAGTCAATGATGAAGATGATGATGGTAGATCAGCCACTACACAGAGTTGGAAAAAACTCGAATAAAGTTTTTGGTATCGTTTCGTTAAATGGCTCCATAGTTCTAACGGAACGATAGTTGAATCATCGATAATAAGGCTGCCGATTACTTCGGTGGCTTTCTGTGTATATTTATGAAGGTAGAAATAAGGTGAAATATTTGGGCTTTGACCGTTATCGGTAGTAGAGCGAGAGGGCGTTCAGCTAATGGGCAGGATATGCAACTATTTGATTAATTATTACGTCTAACATATGGAAAAATGAGGTATCAAATAAATCGAGCGTGGCATTACAAAGTTTTGCAATCGGATTTAAAGATGCTTGCGAGGATGACACTGTCATCAGGGATTTATTCTCTCGCGCAAAATTGGATTGATTACAGTACAAGGGAGCTGGCCGCGACAGCTCCTTTTCGCATTTTTCGCCGATAGACCCGTTGAGGTGAACCGTATCACAAATAAGGACAAGTTTTCGTTATAAAGCTTAATTTGCATGAGTCTTGGTAGACATATCAAAATCGACCTCTTCAATAAATTCGATAACTTCTCCGTTGGGACTGTGAATGACAGCATTCTTCACTACAAGTGGGGGTTCGCCAAGTGAAAGGTAATCCGGTTCTATAAAAGCCTTTGCTCCATGAGCAAGGGCTTTTTGATACATTTCATCCACATTATTCACGTAGAAGGCTAAATGTAATAACGCTCCGTAAGTTATATCTTCTTCAGACGATGCTTTCTTCCCTTGAGCAGGGATGACAGCGTCGTTATCAAAGATCTCAATACAGGTTCTTTGGTCAGGTGAAACTAGCATGGAGGCTTCTTTGATTTGAAAGGATGGCAGAGACCAATGATGACCAACCTTGAACCCTAGAACTTCAATATAAAATGTAATAGTAGCTTTATAGTTTTTGGCTTGGATCGCCACATGTGAAAGACCCTTTATGCTCATTCTTGATTTCTCCTTGTGTATATTTTGAATGTTGTTTATAGTATACAGCTACTAACTTGTTGAATTACATATGTTATATGAGGATATAATGAAAGGATGGTAATTAAATATAAGCTATTTTAATGGATATGGCTTAGTTTTTTAAAATTCAATTCAAGGGAGTGATGGGTATGGATCATCTAATCGATGATATGGATAAAAAGATCTTGCAGCTGCTTCAACACAATGCACGAATGTCTATCTCTCAAATCAGTAAAGAAGTCAGTATGTCCCAACCTTCAGTTAAAGAGAGGATTTTGAAACTTGAAGATAAGAAGATAATTTCCGGGTATTCCACAGAATTAAATTTAAAGAATCTGAATCGGGGCATGACTACGTTTATACTAGTCAAAACAGAACATTGCCAGATGATCGTTGATTTTTGTGAAATGGCTAGGGAAGTAACAGATTTATATCGAATAAGCGGAGAATATAATTATCTTATCAAGGTACAAACGGCATCGATTGAGGAACTTGCCGAATTTCAAGATTCCCTTTTAAAGCTGGGTCCCTCAAAGTCTCATATCAGTTTGAAAAATATATTGGAACACAGGGTTTTACTCTAAATCTGCCAAATTTATTCTGGAATGATGGCTTATCAAACCTGCCGTAATAGTTAGCGGGCTGAACCGTATCATAAGTAGGGCGAAAACTGCTGTTTCCTGGCCTTGAGATCTTTAAAAAACGTCTGTTTGAGGCATTATGCGTTACGAATGACTATTGTCAATAAAACAATTGTTCATAGCCTGCTGAATTTGGCGACTGATCCAGTCGCTTCAGATTCTTCAGCAAGTGAGAAGTGCAAAAACAGCTTCTTCGTCTTTAGTAAATTAATCAAAAGTTCTTTGATCGGGAGATTAAGAGGTGATGATGATTCAACTCATAAATTTTAGGGAATAGGGATGAAATTTTGTGCTTCCGGGCATGTTATGGAATAACATCGAGGGGAGTGCTGTATGATGGCAAGAAGAAGGAGAAAATATGCGGTGCCAGGGGTCGAACAGGGAATGCAAGCGTTCAAAGCAGATGTAATGAAGCGCGAAGGATATATCGTAAATCCGAATCAACCAGACGATGTAAAATACGAAGTGGCGAAGGAGCTTGGTGTGCCTCTTTACCCAGGAAACAATGGTCAACTGACAACAGAATCAGCAGGCCATGTCGGTGGCAAAATTGGCGGTTCCATGGTTAGGGAATTGATCCGTCTCTCTCAGGAGCAAATAGCGAACAGGGAGTAATCCTGAACTGAAACTTTCTGAGCACTGGCTTGAAATAACATCCGGTGGTTTTTATGACGATAACTTACCCCTTTTCACAAGAAGGGGTATTTGTCTTGTCTTTCATTTTACACTGTCAAACCAAGTGGGGAATCCGAGTAAGGAGATGGCACCGACCGACGTGCTTTTGGGGTCGACGTGATGTATAATCTGCTAGGGATTGAGGCAGGAATGCGCGAGAAATATTCCACCGGTCAGATCATTGTGGTAGATGGCGGTTCTACTCTGGTTAAAGTTTCTTGTACGATGAACGGTGAAAGAAAGCCTCTTCCACCAAAACCCAGGTGGAAGAGGCTTCCCCTCAACAAACATCTCCGCTTTACACTTATTTATACCGTTAATTCCATACGATTTATGCGAATTATGACTTGATCATAGCCCTTGAATAGTTATAAAGGGTTGGCGGCTACGCGCCCGCAGAGCATTTTTCGCCGATGAATCCGTTAAGCTGAACCATATCACAAATAAGGGCAAGCTTTTTTCTTCGGCCATTAATCGCTTGACCTGGTACCATAGTCCGGGATTTATCCTAAATGAAGGGAGGAGGCAACGCGATGGAAAGATTCACGATCGGTCAAGTGGCCGAAGCGGCAAACGTCAACCTGGAAACCGTCAAATATTACGAAAAGCGCGAGCTGCTGCCAAAGCCGGCCAGAAGCGGGTCGGGGTATCGGTTGTATACCAAGTCCGCCGTTGAGGATATCCGGTTGATCAAGCAGAGAGCTACTTCTCTTCGGAAGAGTTGAAGGTTCACACGGTTGCTAAAATCGCAGAAATCGACGAAAAGATCACCCGGCTAGCGAACTTCAAAGCGCTACTGGAGCAAGCGGTCGAACGTCCTGCGCACTCCGTTCCTTTTCCGCCTATCCGAAAAAAGGGCCGCCCATTTGGGGTGGCCTAAACTTGCAGTTTCAGGCAACGCGGAAAACCGTACCACAAGTAGGGTGAAATTTTGGGGCTTCTAACGAAGATCGCCAATGAAGTGATCCTTGCGGTGTGGCTCATCATGAAAGGGTAGACTGTAAGATTAAGTGGACTGCTTGGATAGCACCTCGAAATAATCCAGAACGACCTTGCGAAACTCCAGAGCAGCTTGTGACATGTACCGACTCTTATGCCATAGCAAAGCGATTTCGCGTACCAGTTCGTGATTTTCAACCGGTATATATTTGATCTTTTCCCATGACATCTTGGCTGTGCTTGGTATAAAAGCAAGGCCGATTTCGGCTTCTACCAGACTGACTAACCTTGTAGGTTCATCCCCCTCATACACATATTTAAGATAAAATCCAGCCGATTTGCATATAGAGTCCACTAAATCGCGAGTGCCGTAGCCTCTTTTTACACCGACAAAGCATTCGTCCTTAAGTTCTGTCAAGGCTACGCTGCTTCGATCCGCCAAACGATGCCCAAGAGGGACAGCTACAAGGATAGGATCTATAAAGACAACTTGACATTCGATATCCTCTCCTTGGATCGGAGGGGAGGACAAACAAAAATCGACTTCACCTCGATGTAAGAGTGTGATCATTTCCTGCGTGGTCAGCATTTGCACATGAAATTGAATATTAGGCCGGTTATTTAGAAATTCTCGTAGAATCTGGGGCAATTTGCTTGCAGCAGTTACCGCCAGCTCGAGTGTGCCAAATTCTGCATTGGACAAATCGTTAATCTCCTGTTTCCCCTGTTCTAATTCAAACAAAGCTCTTTCCGCTCGGCGAAGGAATCTGTTTCCAAACTCATTCAATCGCAGTTTCCTTCCTGATCGATCAAATAGAGGGACTCCCAAATCTTCTTCGAGGCGTTGAATCGTTTTGCTTAGCGACGATTGGGTTACGTGTAGACTTCGCGCAGCTTCGGTCACATGTTCCAATCGAGCTACCGCCAGAAAATACTGCAATTGCAACAGCTCCACATTCTAACCCCCTATCATTCCTTATAATCAATGATATCATAACTTATAATGCGTTAGAGTAAATGATTGATTTCAAGTAAGATATTTATGTAACAAACATAAGGGGGGACAAAAATGAATACTCGCAGCAGGTGGCTAATGATATCTGTTGGATTGGGAATATTACTAAACCCGTTAAACTCCTCAATGATTTCTGTTGCTATCACCAGACTGCAACATGTGTATAGCATTGATTATACGGCAGTTTCCTGGATTGTTTTTTCTTTTTACATTGCCAGTGCGATTGCCCAGCCTGTCATGGGCAAGGCTAGTGATTTATTCGGCCGAAGGAAGATATTTCTTGCGGGTTTAGTTGTTTCTTTGCTCTCTTCTATACTGGCTCCATTTTCGCCGAATTTTGGATGGCTTATCGTGTCCCGAATTGTGCAATCGATCGGAACGAGTATGCTGATAGCGGTAGGAACGGCGATTGTACGCGTCCATATTACAGAAAGGCAAGCGTCTGCGCTGGCCGGCTTGTCGATTTTCCTATCTGGCGCGGCGGCAATAGGCCCCTTTGCCGGAGGGGTATTGATTCAATGGTGGGACTGGCCAGCGATCTTTATCGTCAACATTCCGTTCGTGGTGGCAAGCTTTCTGCTGGCCTGGAAGATGATTCCCAAGGATGGACCGGCAACGTCGGTCTCGCGCGACATGTCGTTTCGCAAATGGCTGAGTGTGATTGATGTGTCAGGTACTTTACTCTTCGCAGTTGGTTTGGTTGCCTTGCTTGTCAGCTTGCTGTCGGTGAAATCATCTGGATATGCTTCCATGTGGAATATAATTATCGGATTGATCGGCCTTCTGGTGCTGGGGACTTTCGTTCGACATGAGTTAAAAACGACGTCGCCCTTTATTCCTTTTCGCACTTTCGCCAAATATCCGGCGATGACTTGGGTCAATATTCAATACATGCTCGTTAACTTGCTTTATTATGCGCTCTTTTTCGGGATTCCATCTTACTTGCAAATGGTACGCCATGTCAGTGAATTCCAGACAGGGATTCTGATGCTCACCTTGGGATTGAGCTCGATCGTGGCATCTCCCATAGCGGGAAAATGGGTCGATAAATCGGGACCTAGACCGTCATTGATTGTATCGGCAATACTGATGGTATTGGGTTCGGTATGGATCGTGACATGGACGGAAACTTCTCCAGTTATCGTTGTGAGCCTGGCGTTAGCTGTATTCGGTTTTAGCAACGGGCTGAACGCCGTTGGTATGCAGGCAGCTTTATTTAAGAGCTCTCCAAAAGAGATAGCCGGTGTGGCATCCGGACTATTCAATACATCGAGGTATTTCGGTACGATTTTATCTTCAATATTGACAAGCATTATTATGGGGGGTACTTTCAACTTCGCAGGATTTCGACTGCTTGGGGTTTTCCTCACGGTAATCGCATTGGTATTGGTATTGATGAGTGTGTGGCTCCGGTATTCAGGGCAATTGAACGAACCGAGCACAGGCAAGTAAATCAAAAATAGGAGTTGGTGGGGTGAACCGTATCATAAGTAAGGGCGAAAACTGCTGTTTACTGCCTGGAGATCCTTAAAAAACGTCTGTTTGAGGCATTATGCGTTACGAATGACTATTGTCAAAAAAACAATTGTTTCAAAGCCTGCTGAATTTGGCGACTGATCCAGTCGCTTTAGATTCTTCAGCAAGTGAAAAGTTATTGCATTTAAGGATCGGCATGAGCCGTGGATTGCGCTAGCCGGTATCCTTTCATTTTATAGTGGTAGTGAAATGTTGCGCTCGGTCATAATAGGGATTAATTTACGAAATTGTATTGTGCTTGCAGCCTGTCCTTCCCGTTGATATGCATTATAATCGTTCTCGAAGGTTTTCTGCATTTCTTCCGGTAAGTGGCGGATGTATCGATGCGCGCATTCACGTATTTGTTCAGGTGAGCCGAAATCAACCACTAGGTCTAGAACGTCAAGCACATAGAATTCCATTGGATACGCCTTCGGCAAAAACCATCCATTCTGGATGACCTCCTCGAGGATCTCCTCAAGATTAGTCTCGTACCTGTTCATCAATGGAGCGACCTTATTTTGAATCAACGTGATTATTTCTGCCAGTTCCCGCTCTCGAGTGGCTTCCGTGGCCAAATTCCATACCTTGCCTTTATCCCGGAAGCTGCTCAAGCTGATCTCCCAGTATACTTTTCCGCTGTGCGTATTTAGGATCCGGGAATTGGTATTAAACTCCAAATAACTGCCGGCTATATTGGAAGAGTGACTTAAAAAACGTATCTCAGCTGTAAAGGGACCGATTGATTTAATCATCTTTCTTCTGGATTTATTGTATTTGAAACCGCATGGCGCGCAGGCCGCTGCAATCCTGGAACAACATTCCTGGAAAATTTCCTTGCCAGTTGGATAATCTGTCATATCGCTTCACCTCCATATTTCTTATTTTGATTAATCTAAAAAGGTATAACTACACAGCAATTTTCATTTGTCTCCAAGCTTTTAGTTCCCGTATATATCCTATTATAGTCTACCAGGTATAACAAGAAACGCCTGAAGCAATTCGTTATGATATAGTAAGGAGTAGAGGGCACCCGATGGGTGCCTTTCGACTTCGCCTTATAGATGTTATGGAGAACCCTATCACAAGTAGGGCGAAGTTCAGGTGTATTTACTTTTTTCATCTCCAATGCTATCATGCAAACATGACGTTAACGTCATGTTATATCTTGAAAGGAGTGATACATTATGAACCGCATGCGCATTGGAGATTTGACAGAACGAGCAGGGGTAACCCAGCGCACGGTTCGCTATTACGAGAGCATTGGATTGCTTCCATCTGGCGAGCGCGAAGGCAATGGTCATCATTACTACACGGAAGAAACGGTTGCTCGTCTGCATAAGATCGATCAGTTGAAGAAGATTGGCCTAAGTTTGGAGGAAATTCGGGATGTAATCGAGCTTTACTTTACGGATACGAGCGGGGTGCTGCCAAAGCGAAAAGTCCTCGGCATACTGCGCCAGCATCTGGCCGACACGGACCAGAAGCTTGAAGCGCTCGGGCAGTTCCGAAGCGATTTGCAGTCACATATAGAACGTTTCGAGCGATGGCTCGAGGCCAATGATAGCGATTAATTTTTTTACCCTAAACATGACGTTAAGGTAATGTTTAGTATCCTAAGGAGGTTAAATTCATGAGAGAAAACATTGGATTTATCGGACTCGGACTGCTCGGTTTTCCAGTTGCTTCCAATCTGCTCCAAGCAGGATATGCATTGACCGTATACAACCGAACCCCAGAAAAAGCGGAGCCGCTCTTGGCCCAAGGTGCGCTGCAGGCGGTTCGTCCAGCTGACACCGTGACAACCGGTGGCATCGTCGTCACCTTGGTTTGGGACGATGAGGCATTGGAAGACGTCGTCAAAAGCGAAGATTTTCTAGAACGCCTGGGCATAGGCGGTATTCATGTATCAATGAGCACCGTGTCGCCGGATACGGGCAGGAAGCTGGCGGATCTGCACGCGCGGCATGGTTCCGTCTATGTTGAGGCACCTATCTTTGGACGGCCGGAGGCAGCCGCTGCCAGGCAATTGTGGATTCCAATAGCGGGTCCCAAGGAAGCAAAGGAGCGGGTCCGGCCGATACTTGATGCGATGGGGGCTAAGGGGATCTTTGACTTTGGCGAGGAAGCCGGTTCGGCTGTAATCATCAAACTGATCGGTAACTTTCTTATTGTCTCTGCCGCACGTTCACTGGAAGAAGCACTAGGAATAGCTGAGCGCAGCGGTGTTGATCCCACTGCTGCGGTTAATATGCTTACGAGCACAATGTTTACCGCCCCAATCTATCAAAGCTACGGCAATATGATTGCCGAAAAGTCAGCATCCGTATCTGAAAGCAAAATTCCGCAGAAGGATGTCGGTCTCTTTCTGTCGGCGGCGCAAAGCACACAATTCCCGGCTCCGCTTGCCAGCCTGCTGCTTGATATGCTAGAGAATAGAGATCGGAGCAGATCCTAAGACTGCGGTCGATGTTATTCGCACGCTTATATAACCCTGCTAGTCAAGTTTCAGAAGCAAAGAAGGCCATGAGAGTTAAATATGATGTTGTAAAAACTCATGTTCATAAATCGTATTCACCCTTTCGAGAACGTCTCGGGCTTGATCTATAAATTTAACTTCCGCAACCTGACCTTTCAGCAAAAATACGCCGGTTTCATTCCGGTGTTCCCCGAGGGCACCTTCATACAGCCTGCCTGCTCCGTGGGTTGGCGGAGAGAAGAACAGCTTCATCAACGGGACAACTAATAGAGGCAGTCCCGTTTTTTTCCCTTTTCTTAGCGTATTGTTGCTGCCTGGGTCAACGCTGCGGATCTTGATATCGTCCTTGGCAAGCTGCGGCGCGATGGCCTGAGTCCACAGCGAGAGCGCTAGCTTGGAGGTAGCGTAAGGACCAATCAGTTTGCGGAAGACTCTAGGGCGCTCCAGACTTTCGATAGTAAACTCTTTCGTGAATTTTAGCGCTGAAGATGAGGTATTGATCACCGTTTTTAAGCGACTGTTTTTTATGAGTTCCTTCAATTCCATTAGAATGATATACGGAACGACCGTCATCAGCTCATAATGCTTTTCGCGTCCTTGTTTCGAATAGCTCAGCTCCGGAAAGGACCCGCCGGCGTTGTTGAACAAAATATCGATCCGCTGCTCCTCGCGTTTGATTTCCTTCAAAGCTCTACTCAGGCTGTCATAATCGGCAAGATCAGCCGTTTTATAAATGCGAAGCCATCCCTCTTTGACTGCTTCTTGGATTCTCCTATCGTCCGGTGGAAAGTCGGAACGGTTCAAAGCAATCACCTGCCAGTCCTCCGATAGCAACTTCCGTGTTAATTCCAGTCCGATCCCGGCACTTGCGCCCGTTATCGCAGCGATATTTTCACGTTGTCCCTTACTCATAGCATATCTCCTCCTGATATCGGGTTATTTCCTCTAATCATGCTCACTCTATAACTTGGAGTTGACACCAAGTCAAGTCGGCAAGACCAAGTTTTGCCCAAAGGATAAGAGATTTGACTTGGAGCCAGCACCAAGATGTATAATGTACAAAAAAAATGCCTCTGGGAGGGTACAGGATGAAGGAGGAGCCGACTTTTACGATAAAGCAAGCCGCCAAGCAGACCGGGATTTCTGAAGATACGATCCGATATTACGAAAGGATTGCGCTACTGCCCCGGGCAAAACGGAGGGATAATGGGCACCGGGTCTACCGACAGGAGGACATCGATACGATCCAGTTGATATCATGTCTGAAAAAGACCGCGATGCCGCTGGAAGAAATGCGGCCTTTTTTGGCGGTCTCCGCCGATGCCGACCCCGCGGATTATCCCGATCTGGTGGAACTATTAAGGAGCCACCGGGAAACCATCGTCAGCCAAATCGCCTCTCTGCAGCAGGTCGTTGATTTTATCGACGTGAAGTTGGAGGAGGGAAGATACCGGCGGGACTGCACAGATGAAAATCAGGACGGCGTGTCGGAAAACATGATGATAGAACCCAAATCAAAGCCGGTCTCAGCTGTTCAGATGAATTATTTTTCCTCTGCAAGATAAGCTAGCAATACCAATGGGGAAAAGGGATGAATCGCATCACAATAACGGCAAGTTTGTTGGATAGGAGAGTCGAACGCTTGTTTTGAAAGGAAGTATTTATGCACATAGAATCGCTTATTTATAGCGATAAGTTGTGGGACGTCGTTGCTGGGTACGCGTAGAATTGTTCATGGAGAGCAGGAGTCGGTTTAACGAAATGAATGCAGAGACGACCGTATCGGTTATACGTGCATCAATAGGGTTTGCAGATCCGATCGGGTTGTCGATCCCCCTTCTTGTACATGAAGCTGTAGCCCGAATGGAGTGTGGCGCAGCTGGTGCAAAAGAAAGCGATTTTCATATAAGGAACGTCGTTCCAGGTCGGGATTTCACGGTTGAGGGCGTGTACACTGAGCCTGAACGCTTTGTGGTCAGGCTAGCGTCTTTAGGCGCAGTTTGGTAACAGGGAGTTACACCCCTAGTGAAAACCACCCGTTGGACGGGTGGTTATGATTAGCCTACATGCGCCACAGCCCGAACCTCTACCCACTGTTCTGGAAATGCCAGGTAAGTCACCCCGATCATGCTCCCCGCCGGCCGATGCTCTCCGACATACTCTTTGAACAGTTCGATCGCCGTTTCCCCGTGCTCCTGCGCATTCGTCAGATACAGCTCCACGTAGGTCAGATTATGCTTCGTTGCTCCGAACTCTTGTAACACGGCATCCAAATTCTCCAGTGTCTGCTTCATCTGTGCCCGAATATCGCCTGCTCCGACGAACTCGCCTTCGGCGTTATGGGAGAACTGTCCTGAGATATACAGCGTGTTGTCGGCAAGGTATCCCTGCGAAATTCCGTGATCCCAGAGATTATGGTTGTATGTTTGAATGGTCGTCATTGCTTTAGCCCCTTTACATTAAAGTAAGGCTAGTATAGACTGGACGAAAATAAAAGGATAGTACGCACAAAGAAGTGGGCTACTATCCGAAAGGATAGTGTGAACATGGGCATTTCCGATTTGAAGGGCAAGGAAACGGTAATCCAAGACACACCATTCGGTTATACGATGTCCGTGATCGGCGGCAAGTGGAAGATGGCAATTCTGTATCTGGTGTCCGCCAAGCAGCCGATTCGATTCAACGAAATGCAGAGACAGCTCGGAGCGGTGACGTACAAGGTTCTCAGCGCGCAGCTTAAGGAATTGGAGGCCGACGGGCTGATTAAGCGCATGGAGTATCCGCAGATTCCACCCAAAGTGGAGTATTCGCTGACACCGAGAGGGCAGACGCTGCTGCCTGTATTGGAGCAGCTGTGTGAGTGGGGAGCACAGAATCGGTGAGGTTCACGGATTTTTGCAAGGTGCCAGAAATTTTGGCAGCATCCAGATCTGAACGCATCTGGTTTACGGTACGTAAAGTGTAATTGAGTGGAGAAAGTCTCTTTTTAGGTTCGATGTCCGCTTCTTCGAACAATTGTAAAAAGTCTTGAATGACGGAATCCAAAGAATGTTTAAGGCTTCGCCAACGCAATCTCAAGGGGGTTATAGTTTTCTTGCTTTGATGACAAACGTTACAGGAAGCATCTTTGCTTTTCTTGCAAAGCCGCTATCCTGTGATTGTATAATTTCATCGTCAGATTCCTCAATCAATTGCTCAATGACAAACCCCGCTTTTGATAACGCATTCACATAAGTTGATAGTTTACGATCTGATAATGTTAGCTCACTCTCTTCAAGAGATACCGAATACCAAGATTCATCGAAATAACTTTTTTTAAAAGTAAGCATATTATTTTCTGCAACAACACATTTGTGTATAGGGTGAGACCAACTGAAAATAAATACGCCATCTTTTTTTAGGTAAGAAGCGATCCTGCAAAAAGTACCCTCAAGGTCAGTGGTCCATCCTATGGCGTAGATTGAATAAACATAGTCAAAATAGTCCTCTGGTATCCCACATTTTTCTTCCATCGGAGAACAAATTAAATTTGCTGAAAGACCGTAAGCTGTCAGATGTTGCCTCGTCTTTTCGATTTGGTTTTCTGATATATCCATACCCCATAGTTCAGATGCTTTTCGTCCCCCCATATATTGCAAAGATTGACCGCTTCCACAGCCTATCTCCAGCAATTTTTTCCCCGAGACATCGCCAAAGAGTTGGCATTTTTCTTCTGAGACAAATGCTCCATATAAGGGAAGTGAGGTTGCCCCCAAAATATCAATTCCTTTTGTATCCCAAAATAAGCTGTTCGTTTTATGAATAACATTTTTATTCATATCGACCGAGACGGCGATACCAGCCTCGCCAGCACCTATGATGTTTGTTCTACTAACAGAATTATTGTCCATGCAGATACCCTCCCTAGGGATAAATTTCACAACCAACCCGCTTGACTTTTTTAGGCATGAAATCAAATCTCCCACTCATTATAGATAGTGACCTACTTCACAGCCTGCCTGTTTAATTGTGAGACTAACCTTTAAATGCTATAGCATCAAGTTGGAATTGAAGTCCATCCTCTCCGTCACGATGTGCAAATTCTGTATGTATTGATTTTCGTGCAGGATACTTACCATTGAATCTCTCTTTGATTACCTTTTCCATCACAGGTATATTCCAAATATCTCTGAACATACAATCAATCTTAACGACTGATTCTAAAGTTAAACCGATTGATTCCAGCCGTCTCTCTAAATGGTCGAATGCACCATTAATTTGATTCTCAATAGCTTGACCAATATTTCCAACACAGTAATTTATGAATGCAAAATCCCCAGCTTCAACAATGCCAGAATGTACCCAATCTTCGTTAATATCACTTCGTACAATTTCCCTCATATATTTCTCTCCTTAGCATAAAGAGCCATTATAATGAAAAACATTAAGAACATACGTTCTTTATTTGTGATGATACTATACATTTCCATATATTTCAATATGATTATTAACTTAAACCCCTCTTGGCTCTGCTATATCGAAACAATCATGAGATAAAAATAGTCCAAAGACGGTGGGTAGTGTTCAAAACTCACCTCAAGTTTGATTGCATTTATTCGTTTGCCCCTAACTATGTTGCGATGAGCCGTATCACAAATGACACGAGCTTTTTTGGTAAAAGATGATGAAGAGTAGAGAAGAGAAGAGAAGAGAAGAGAAGAGAGAGGGCTGTGACAGGTTAGGATCTTGCCTGTCGCAGCCCTTCTTAATGGATTTTTACCGCTACCATTATATAGATGCAGGATAAGATTGAAGCGCAGCGCAAGCAAGAATGTCCTCGGTCGAGCGGATTCTACCAATACGCGGGAAGATGGCTTTAATTACGTGGTTATGTTCCTCCTCGCTGAAGCCGGTCATGGCATCTGTCGCAAAAATTACCTGATATCCATGGGCGAAGGCTTCACGCGCAGTGGTATCTACGCCGATACCCGAAGCAATGCCGCAAAGCACGATCGTCGTGATGCCCCGCCGGCGGAGCTGCAGATCCAAGTCCGTTCCGTAAAATGCTCCCCATTGGCGCTTGGTAATTAAATGGTCGGTGTCAGTGACTCCGATTTCGGGTACAATTTCATCCCATCCAGGCACCAGGTTGAAGGTTGGGGGAGCCTGATCCAGTAACGGACGAGGCATATCTTTGAAGTCTTTCGTGGATACGCGAACAAGCCCAACGAATGCGTCTGCCTTACGGAATGCTTGAACCATAGCGGCGGCGCGGGTGACGACTTGTTCTGCCGAGTGGGGGGCATACTGGGTTCCAAGCCACTTCTGCAAGTCGATTACGATTAATGCCGTCTTAGAAAATTGAAATAAAAGTTCTTCCAAGATCAATCACACTCCAACTAAGAAATTGAGTTTGCTTCAGCGTGACCTGTAGTTCAATATTTTGAAGAAAAGGTCATTTGACTCTATGTTCATGATTTTGTACTATGAGTTTAAAGTTGTCAAGTGGGGGATACATGAGGATGAGTGTAACCAAACAGGATATTATTCGTTCGGCTTCAAAGATGTTTAAAGAAAAAGGGTTTCTGGCGACCTCAATTCAGGAAATTGCTCAGGACTGTTCTATTGCAAAGGGCTCAGTGTATAAATATTTCCCGTCCAAAGAGGACTTATTGTGCGCGGTTTTCGACGAGTGCCAGACGGTTTATTTTGATCGGGCGGAGCACCTGAAACAAACCGGGACAGGCACTCCCAAGGAGCGGCTCGTCAATCAAATTGTATTTCGCTTTCAGTATTTTATTGAATATAGCCACATTATGGTTGACTTCGTAGATCTTCCTATTACGCAGTACGCAACTTTCCGTTCACTAAGGAATCATGTTCGCGCCCGTATGATGGAGTGGCATAAATCTTGGCTACTTGAAGTTTATGGTGAGAGAATTGAATCGTTTCTCTGGGATCTAATTTTTATTTACCGTGCGATCCTGAAGGACTATCTGCAGCGCATCATTTTCGAAGTGAAGCAGCTGCCGATAGAGGATACAGCTTGGTTTATCGTCGATAAAATGGATGCGCTAGTCGAACATATGTCTAGATCAGGTTCGAAGGGGCTACTTGGACAAAGTGCTTTCACAAAATTTGTTCACTCAGATTCAAAGGACTGGAGTAACGAAAAAGAAAGAATTGTCGAAGAATTGTTCGGCAGAGTGACCGCACTGCTTGAGGCTTGGCCCGGCGGGCTCGCCCGGCGGAGGGAGCTGCAGGAGATTGTTCAATTGCTGGGGACGGAGATCGCTCGGACTCAGCCCAAGAGATCGCTCATTCAGGCGCTTTGCGCGTACTTAGAACAAGAACAGGATCTGAAAAGTCCGGTTATTCAGTTAAAGCAAATTGTCCTGGAAGAGTGAGGAAGGCTTATATTACATAGAGACTAGTTTCTGCAAAAGGCATCCGATCGAGTCTCTTTAAATGAAATCGAATTAACTTTAGAAAGCAGGGTCGCTTAAATGACAAGCAACATTGAACAACGTTACCGATTCAGTGAGGCGCCGATATGGAATATCCAGCGCCAATATTATGAGGAACAAGGAACGAAGGCCTGGAACAACAATCAAGTTCCTCAGTATATAACGAGTAATCCGATGATCGCTGCCGCCTATGCGGAAGTCATCTTTGGGTTTCTTCAAGATCGGGCAAATAAGGAAACGGGTTCCGAACCCGTTGTTATTGTGGAGCTTGGAGCAGGAGCGGGCCGTTTTGCTTATCATTTGTTGTATGAGTTGTGCCGGCTTAGAGACTACGCGGGAATTTCATTGCCTCCATTCCGCTATGTGATGACGGATTTGGCGCTTAAGAATATACTGGCGTGGAAGGAACATCCCGCTCTGCAACCTTTTATTGCCGAGGGATTACTGGATTTTGCGAGGTACGATGCCGTTCATGATACTGTACTGAATCTCGTTGTATCAGGCACAACGATTAGTGAAAGGGATTTAAAGCAACCGTTAATCATCATTGCGAACTATTTTTTTGACAGCATTCCGCAAGAGTTGATTTATGTAGGTGACGGAAAAATTTATGAAGCCGACGTTTGTATCCACGGTCTCGAGCATTTGGAGTCGCTAAAACCATCAGAATCGTTAGAACGAATAAATTTACGCTATGAGCACCGGCGGGCACCCGAATACGAACAAGAAACGTATCCTTACCGCGATGTGATTTCTACCTATCAGGAGCACCTGGAAGACTCACACATTTTGTTTCCTGCTGCTGGATTAACTTGTTTAGAGCGATTGAATCTTTTATCGCAGGCGGGATTCTTATTGATATCGGCTGACAAAGGGGATCACTTGCTGGATCAATGGAAATTTGCAGAGCCGCCGGAGTTGATCTTGCATGGAAGCTTTTCTTTGACGGCGAACTATCATGCGATTCAATATTTCTTTGAGCAAAGGGGAGCCATGGCGTTATTTCCTCCGCACCATTATAAAAATATCAATGTCGGCTGTATTCTCCATTTGGACAAACCAATGGAATATGTAAATTCGAGGTTAGCTTACCGTCGATGTATTGAACGTTTTGGTCCGGACGATTTTTTTAATATGAAGGTATGGATAGATCGTCATGTAGAGAGCATGGGAATGCAGGAATTATTAAGCTTTTGGCGTTTGGGCGGATATGATGCAGAGTTTTTTATTCAGAGCCTGAAGCAGATATCCAGTTTGTTGCCGGATGTAGACGACGATGAAAAGAAGGACCTGTTGAGGGGCATCCAGCAGATGTGGTCATCGTACTATGTCATGGAACAGCGTTATGATCTTGCGCTTGACGCCGGACTGATTCTGTTTGAAATGGGGATGTATGAACACTCCAAACGGTATTTGGAAATATCGGTACAGCAAAACCTAGATGAGGTCGTATCGACGGTATATTATTGTCTGGCCATTTGTTGTTTCGAGTTAGAGATCGAAGAAGATGCATGGACGTACGTCAGAAAATTATTGGAAGTTGAGCCTGATCATGAAGAGGCATTGGCATTGATAAGCCAATTGGATAGAAACATATAGGCATTGGACCATAGGGCACCCAAACGGGTGCCTTTAAATTTCGCTCTTTAGACGTTACGGTGAACCCTACCATAAGTGACGGTGAAAAATTTAATTTAAGACTATTGCTTTACAATTTGCCGCCTATGAAGCACAAAAAGGTCATAATCGACTGTTGGCTGAACGTTCTAACTTGGACGGTGCTTATACTGGGGCAGTAGAGTGCGGAGAGCGAAATTTCTCCATTGATACGCTGGATAAGTTTGTTGAGGGTTTGAACATATCACCGGGCGAGTAAGTCACGCTTATGTTGGCAAGATAAGAGACTTCTTCTCTCCGAAGTCCCGGAGTGCGTCTTCGTCCGGGCAGGGGCTGGATCCCTGCCTCTAAGGGCTGCAAGCGTTCTCTGCGCGATTTTATGAACTCACCCAATGCGGATGAGGAACGATTTGTTTTCAAGCAGCTCACCTCTAATTACTTATATGGAAGAATACGTATCATTATTAACCAAATGGACTCGAGCACTTCGTATACGATCATTATAATTTCTGTTAAGGCTAATTTTGATGAAGAAGTGCAAAGCGATTGTGGCTTATGTATGAGGAACTCATATGGGGGATATAGGATAAATAAAGCGGGGCGGTGAAAACTGTTCCCTACTACGGGCATTCCCCCCGGCATTTACATTTGCCAGGGGTTGTGTTTTATCCCATTAGAGGAGTCCCGATGAGTGAAAGGGATATCCCTTATGGCTTCTTTTTAAGCAATTCCAAAGCCCGGTTCATCACCGGGTCCTTGCCGGCATCAATATCGGCTTGCTTGATCATGATCTTTTCGTCCGGCGGCAGGCCGCGCTGCTCGTAATTAGTGCCGTCAGGCGAGGTATAGCGTTCGTTGCTCAGGGAGAATAACTGTTTGTTCGGCAACAGTCTAAGCAGCATGTCCGAAAAGAATCCGCCCGTCGTTTCTCCGATAACTGTTACTTTGTCCAATGCTTTTAAAGCCATCGTCCCTGTCTCGCCGGCGCTTACCGTCATCGGGCTGGTCAGCACCACAATATTGTCAGCTGAAAACTGCTTTGCTCCCGGCTCGATATATACCTGCGTAGGCTTGGAGAATTCCTCGTATCCGCCTGTTCGGGCCTGTTTGGCATACGCCAGCTTGCGTTTCTCGGCAAACAAGCCGGCTATTTTCAACCCGAAGAAGTCCTCGCCCCCCTCATTAAAGCGCATATCGATCATATAGTTGCGGCAGTTCGCCAAATCTAGCACCATTTCCGCCAGCGCTTGGTCTATTTTCTTCGGATCGAACTCGTCAAAACCAATCAGCTTGATGTAAGCGTCGCCGCTTTTCGTTTGGCCATAAACAATGCGCCCGTCGAGCTTGCTTTTTACCGCCCCTTTGATATATCTCTCTTCGACATTTCGTTGCATCGACTTCGAATTCGCTTCGAAAAATTCCTCCCGCTCAACTTTGGACTTGGAGAAGATCAACCCCTTTTTACCGAATATGATGCTGTGTCCGTCGTTTAGCTTTTGGAACATTTGCGTCAAAATATCCTCCAATTCCTTTTCGGAGGTAACGGCACTAACTTTGGGCCGATACTCTTTGTACACCTCTTTCCAATTCACTTTGACGAGCGAAAAGAAACTGAAATTCTCTTCAAAGGATTGCCAGAATACTTCAAAATTCTGCACGGGATCCTTGCTGAATCCGTTATACTTCACCTTGGGAAGACTATCGATCCGTTTGAAATGCTGCACGTATCCCAAGCCATCGGTCAAGCTGCCGTTAACGAAGCGGCCCATCGGAAATCGCGGGGCATCAAATTGCTCCTGGAATTTGCTGTTGTCGTGAATTTCATTAATATAAATGTCGCCGTTGTTGTCGATATTTCCTTTCCCGAACGGTACCAAGCTGTCCTTGGTGTAGCTGTAGACCTTAACGGATTGGCCTTCTATATCGAATATATGTCCATACCCTTTCGATTGCCAAAGCTGTCGCTCGGCGGCTACGGTTGCGGGGGGCGGCTGCTTTCGGTTCTCCTTCGCCTGGACATAGGTTCCCGACATGCTGAATGTCAGGAGTGTCAAGATGACAATCATTACTTTCATTTCTGTTCCTCCTTCTGATCAAAACATACAAAATTGGCTTTTCGAGGATAGTATAAAACCCGAATTTGTCCTCAGTTTGAACGGAGGATTACAATTCGGGCTTTATATCTTCGAGGGGAAGTGTGATTGAGAAGGAGGTTCCGCTCCCCAATTTGCTGGACACTTCGATTTTTCCATGATGAAGATCGACAATCCGCTTCACGATGGAAAGACCGATTCCATTACCGCTAATACTGCGTTTTCTCGCTTTATCCACTTTGTAGAACGGTTTGAAAATTTGGCTGATTTCCTCCTCAGGTATGCCGATTCCATTGTCCGTCATTCGGACAACTACGCTTTCGCTTTTCTTGAAGGACTCCACCCTTATCTTTCCATGATCGGCGGTGAATTTGATGCAATTGCCAAGCAAGTTGTTCCACACCTGATTCATCTTGTCTTCATCCGCCACAATAGTTATCGGCTCCAGCATAAGCTGCATATCCAAATTGCGGGCAGACCATTGCGGTTCCAGGCGAATGACAGCTTTGCGCAATTGCTCGTCGAGACGAAAATTTTGCGGGGCGGGCTTTGTATGCTCGTGCTCCAGGCTGGTCAATTCCAGCAGATCGTCGCACAGCCGGGATAGCCTGTCGCTCTCCTCGTCGATAATATCCAGCATCTGCATACGGGTTTTCTCGTCCATGGACTTGATCTTCAGCACACGGGTATATCCTTTGATCGATGTTAGAGGAGATTGGATTTCGTGGGATACATCGGAAACAAACCGCCGACGGAGCATATCCAGTCTTCCCAATTCATCCGCCATCGTGTTAAAGCTTAGGGTGAGCTGTCCAATTTCGTCGCGACGTTTGGTAGACAGACCAACGTTAAAATCGCCCCTGGCCATTCTCTGCGTTGCATGTGTCAGCTTCCGAAGGGGCCTGACCATATACCGCGCGGCGATCAATACCAGAATACTTCCCAAGCCGAGAGTAAAGAGCTGCTGATACCGGATCAAGGAATCGATTTCGTCGAAGAGAAAAACGGTCTCGGTCGTAACCAACAAAACGTGCGGTGAACCGTTCAGCGCAAAAGGCAGGCCAACCGTAATTTCGTCATCCTCGCTGGACCCGTTGTGATAAATTTTGTTTTGCTTGAGCACTTGCTGCAGATACGATTGATCCTTCTGCTGGTCTGAAGTAGCGCTCCCCGGGTTCAGCAGCGTTCCCGCGCTGTCATAAAACCGTATCTTATAAAAGGGCATAGAATTGCTTACTTCCCCGAAAGCCTTCGCATCCTTCGGGGCCAATTTCTTATATAATTGAATGATCATTTGGGCATTGCCAATCATCTTCTCTTCCACGATCGCTCCAATATGGCTTTTGTAGAAATAGCTTTGAACGATGAATCCCGAGAGCAGGCTGACTATGACGGCCCCCAGAAACGTCAACACAACGCGGGCATAAAGCGAGTTAATCACGATACGCCTCCAGACGGTAGCCCATGCCGCGCATTGTTACGATGCGGAAATCTTCGGCATACTGCTCAAACTTGTCGCGCAGACGTTTGACATGCGTGTCCACGGTGCGTTCATCCCCATTGAACGCGTAACCCCAGATGTCGCGGATTAGCATGTCGCGCGTAAAAATTTGCCCGGGATAACTGGCCAGTTTGTAAAGCAGCTCAAATTCTTTTAAAGGAAGAGCCCATTCCTCGCCCGTGTCGGAAAAGTGAACCTGGTAGCTCGTTTTATCGAGAATGACTCGGCCGAGCTTCACGATATGAGAGGTAGCGATCCGATACCTTTTGAGCAGCGCCTTGACCCGCATAACCATCTCCATCGGATCAAAAGGTTTGGTCAGATAATCGTCCGTCCCCAATCGAAAGCCTTTGACTTTGTCCAGCGACTCCTTTTTGGCGGTGACCATCAGCATCGGTTTGTCTCCGGCCTCCCGCAGCTTTCTGCACAGCTCCCAACCGTCCATGCCGGGCATCATAATATCCAAGATGATTAAATCAACGGAATGATGCAAGTAATAATCCCAGGCTTCGAGACCATCCGTTTTCTCTACGACGTCCATACCTTCGTCTCTTAATAACAGCCCTGCCAGTTCGCGGATAAAGACGTCGTCATCCACTACCATAATCGTCGGCAATGTTCATTCACCTCGTACTAACTTTCCCTGCCATGAGAAAAGCATCTATTCGAAGTCCGCTCCGCGCGATCATTTAAGATTCCATTGAACGGAAGCTCTATCGTCATAATGACAAGTCTCCTATTATCTTACACAGAAAGGGGGGGCTGTTGCAAAACGATTCAATACCCCGTAATCGCTATGATATCTGAGAGAAAAGTGATGGGAGCAGATTGTGATGCTCGACACCCCCCTCTGAATTAAATTGTCTAAAATTAAATTGTTGACATCCAAATCAAGAGTGGGTATTATTGTCCTATAAAGATTGTGCACAAGTAATTTGTAAACAATTTAAATTGAGGTGAAATACATGCAGGTGCAACTTGCGAGGCAACGGGAGTTAGCAGAGTAAGCGATCACCTACCAGAAGAAGGGGTTAACATTCAATCACCATTTTTTCTAGTAAATTGTGCACAATATTATAGAGAGGTTGACCTCACATGCTGCAACTTAACGAACACCTTTGCTTTTCCTTATATGCTTGCTCCCGAGCTATTTCTCGGTTGTATCGGCCGCTATTAGAGGAGATGGGAATTACCTATCCTCAGTATCTCGTGTTACTATCCCTCTGGGAAAGCGACGGGCGGACGGTGAAAGAATTGGGAGAACATTTAGACCTCGACTCAGGCACCTTGACGCCGCTGCTGAAACGGATGGAGGCGAACGAACTGATTAGGAGAGTACGATCGACGGAAGATGAGAGGGTCGTCTTGGCCCTGCTCACGGAGAAAGGGTGGGCCCTTAAGGGGGAATCCGATTGTATTCCATCCGCACTCTTCTCAGCTAGCGGCATGTCAATCGAAGATGTCTCGGAATTAAACAAAACTATCAAAGAGTTAGCGGAGAAAGTCGCTCAGACTAGCGGAAAATAATCCATTCGAGGTGTGACCATGTCAACAACGACCTTAGCTTCAGCGTTAGAGAAGATTACGGCAGCAAGCCCTTTTGAAGTGCAGGCGATACACCAACGTGTTATCCAGCAACTTCAAGAGGGAGGTACCGCCACAGGGCTGCCAGTCGGGACAAAAGCCAAGGACTTTGGACTGTCAGATTCACTTGGGAACCAAATAAATTTAGCCGACGAATTGGCAAAAGGTCCCGTTGTCCTTACCTTTTACAGAGGAGGATGGTGCCCTTACTGCAATCGGCAGTTAAGAGCATACCAGGAGATTCTCCCTGACATTCAGGCTCTAGGCGCGCAGCTTATCGCAGTCAGTCCACAATTGCCAGATTATACACTGTCTGACCAAGAGAAAGCAGAATTGTCCTTTAAGGTTCTCAGCGACCCTAAGGGAATCGTCGCCGCCAAATATAACCTGTTGTATGAAGTGCCTGACTATCTGAGGGGCATGTACTTAAGCCATAATATTGATCTTCACGAGTACAATGGGACAGATCATTGGCTGCTTCCGGTGACGGGAACGTTCATGATTGACGAATACTCCGTTATCCGTTCAGCATACGTGAATCCTGACTTTACCAAGAGAATGGAACCGGAGGATATTCTCTGGGAGCTGCGAAAGTTATAATTTTTTTTACCCATAATGATTGCGCAAAATTAAATTTTCTAAAACTAATATGATATGAGGAGAATGTTGAAAATGACCAAAAAGATTATTCTTGAGTCCGCCGCACAACAATTTGTTGAGGCTACTGCGAATCCGCCCTACTTATTCCATCTTGAACCTGAGCAGGGGAGAGCTGCGGTAGACGAAGTTCAATCGGGAGATACCAAGAAAAAAGATGTAGACATTGAGGATCTCAGCATCCCAGGCGGACCAAGCGGTCAAGTGTCCGTTCGGATCCTGCGTCCGAAGAACACGGCTGGCCAACTGCTTAAAACGGTTTTGTACATCCATGGTGCAGGATGGGTGTTCGGTAATGCCCATACCCACGACCGGTTGATTCGTGAGCTAGCGGTCAGAAGCGGATCCGCTATCGTATTTCCTAATTACAGCTTGTCTCCTGAAGTCAAATACCCAACAGCTCTTGAAGAGATCTATGCTACGCTGCAATGGATTGCTTCCTCCGGCAAGGCTCATGGCCTGGATTCGGATCATATCTCCATCGGTGGCGATAGCGTTGGCGGCAACATGACTGCGGCAATCACGTTGATGGCTAAGGAAAAAAAGGGACCTGCGATTAAACGACAGCTGCTGTTCTATCCGGTTACGGATGGGGGAATGGATACGGACTCGTATCATGAATTCGCCGAAGGATACTTCCTTCGCCGTGACGGGATGGCTTGGTTCTGGGAACAGTACATCAACAAAGCGGAAGAGTTAAATGAAATCTATACTTCTCCTCTGAGGGCTTCCATCGACCAGCTTCGCGATCTTCCTCCAGCTCTCATCATTACGGCGGAAGCCGACGTTCTTCGAGATGAAGGCGAGGCCTATGGGAATAAGCTTCGGGAGGCTGGTGTGGAGGTCACAACGGTACGTTATCAAGGAATCATTCATGATTTCGTCATGTTGAATGCTTTGGCGGATACGTTGGCCGCCCGTGGTGCGACTGCATTAGCCAGCGCTTGGCTGAAAGATGGATTTCAATAACGGATCAGGGAGAGGGAGAACCTAATGGACATACGCATATAGCACTGCTATAATGTACGTATGAACACATATGACAAAATATTAGCAGCTGCACTTAAGGTACTCGAAGAGGAAGGCGGAGCCCAATTCTCGACGCGAGCCGTAACTTCGATCGCACAGGTTACGGCTCCTACGCTCTACCACCATTTCGGCAATGCAGATGGACTCCTAAGTGCAGCTATAGTGGAAGCATTCAAACAGTTATTTGAAAGCAAGATTGCCGCAGTAGAGTCGACCATTCCAGAGATGGCCCTTCGTCAAGGGTGGGATGACTATGTCCGCTTCGCGGCAGCCCGTCCGCGGATTTATGCGGCAATGATGGGGCGGTTGCTCGAGGGCGCCCATATCGAGGCGGCAGATCAGTCGTATCAAGCACTGGTGCAAAATATTCAGAGAGTCGCTGCCGAAGGCAAATTGGCTGTGTCAGCCGAAGCTGCGGCCGATCTGGTCTGGGCTTCCGCCAATACGGCCTCTTGGCTCTATGTGACGGCCCAGGTTCGTAAGGTCCCCCCACCCCAACCCGACGTCGTTGATCTCATTCGGGAAAGCGTAATGCAGATCATTTTGATCCAAAGGCCGGACGCCGATTCAAAATGAGGGATCGATGACAGAGCCTGGAGACTCCAGACAAAGCCCCAATGTGGGCTTTGTTTTGTTTCATGGTAAAGATGAAGGACCACAAATAGTGGCACATAAGAGAGATCGCCTATCCAAGCAGGATGGCGATCTTTTTTATTTTCTGAGGGATTCGATGATCTCATTCCTCACGCCACGGTATCTCGTGAGCGTCGAAGTACATCACGCAGCGCCCGCCCAAAATGATGTTCAAGCCGTAGGAGGACAACACTATGCAAATTGTATAGCACCGCTATATACAGTTCTGTATAGCGGTGCTATAATAACCATATAACAGTGCTATACAGTGATCCATAACTTATCAAACTCAGGAGGGGTACTATGTCATTCAAAACTCAGGAGCTCGTCGTCGTAACAGGTACGTCCAGCGGCATCGGCAGGGCTACCGCGGAGAAGCTCGCTGCTGAAGGATTTCATGTTTTAGCTGGGGTTCGCCGTCAGGAAGACGCCAACAAAATGAAACGCAAAAATATCGAGCCAGTGATCGTCGATGTTACCAATATCGACACACTAAAGGCGCTGGCCGAACGGGTGGAGCAAGATCCGCTTGGTCGCCCTTTGCGGGCCGTGGTCAACAATGCAGGCATCGCCGTTAATGCACCTCTTGAGATGGTTCCGCTCGATGAGTTTCGCCGCCAGATCGAAGTCAGCGTGATCGGACAGGTCGCGGTTATTCAGGCGCTCACACCGGCCTTGCTGAACAGCGGCGGACGCGTAGTTAATATTGGTTCACTTGGCGGCAAGGTCTCCATGCCTGGTTTCGGGATATATTCGGCAGCAAAGTTTGCCATGGAAGCAATCAATGACAGCCTCCGGAGGGAGATGTCCTCGTTTGGCCTCAAGGTAATCATGATCACTCCGGGTGGTGTCAGCACTGGCATGTCGGAGCAAGGGATTACGACAGCGGAGCGGCTGGCCAAGTTGATGATGCCTGATCAGCACAAGCGCCATGATCGTCTTTTTGATGCCGTGAAGGCTCAGGCTGAAGCATGGGCAAAGGACGGTATCCCCCCTGAGAAAGTGGCAGCAGTGATTTCACGCGCAATCCACGAAAGAAAGCCACGCACTCGCTATACGGTCGGTCGCGATTCGGCACTGCTGACCCGACTGGTCCGTATTCTCCCGGACAAAGTCCTCGACTGGATGCTCCGCAGCCAGATGAAGCTGCAGTAACGGGTCGTTTCACGAATTCTCTTGGACAGAAGGCTAGAATGGGGGAATGAAATATGCCACAAAACAAGTTTGAACTGGCACCTGTTAATGAATACATCCCTAATATATTGTCAAAAGGAAGAATAACCATGGTCGGCGACGCAGCTCGTACCATGTCACCAATGACGGGCGCAGGCTTTAATGACTCACTTGATGATACGGTTGCCATTATGGACTCCATTAAACAGTATCCAAATTCGATAACAAAAGCTTTGGGTGAATACCAAACACGTCGTCTAGATGTGGTTCGTCAAGATGTTCTTGCGGGCCAAGGCTTTAATCGTTCTTTTGGACGCTTATAACAGCATTAAGCTAAGCCATTGATACACCAGAATTTCATGCATAAATAGGTGATATCCATTTTGAGAAAATGATAAAGCAAAAAATACGAAGTCTATATAAATCAGGAGGAATTCGCATGAACGATACAAAGAACCGTTACGTTACTGTACTTTGGGAGGCGAGAGCTAAGGCAGGGAGAGAAGCTGAAATGAAGGCATTCATGACGGCTGCTGTCACCCCGTCGCGCAACGACCTGGGCAACATTGACTACGAGGCTCACGAGGTAGAAGGCCAGCCTGGGACATTCATCATCTACGAACGCTGGGAAAACCAGGATGCTCTCGACCGGCACCTGAACGCTCCCCGGATGCAGGAACTGGTACCTCAGCTCTTAGAATTGATGGAGGGATCCATTGAGGAAGGGATTCGACTCCTGAAGCCGTTTCGCCCAGCGCAGTAAAATGATGCAACACCGGGCGGAATTCATTAAGTTCTAGCTGAGGGAAAGGATAAGCGCAGTCAAAATTATCGAATTTGAGTTTCAAATATAACTCAATAACTGGCTTATCTTTTGTTAATCGTAATGACATTCCATGCAGACGATATAAATTATAAAGAGCAACCTTAAAGGCCTAGGAAGATTTCGTTCTATTTGGCGGTACGGTGAACCGTATCACAAATAACAGCAAGTTTCTTGTGTATTTCCTTGCAGCGTTTGGACATGTGTCAAAAATTATGTTCGGGCAAACGTTGCCGAGACGTGTTTGGTTGTAGTATAGTTGGAATTAATTAGGTAAAGGGAGGTGAAGGTAGGATGAATTGGGAGTGTGTAAATAATCAAGTAAGCCGGCTGCCCATCGCGATGGCTGGCATCGTTCATGGTTATAAGCAAGACGGGAGAAGTCTGTCCATTTTTAACCATACGATTACACAACTCGCGAAAAGAATCCTACCTTAACCTGAACGGATTGAACCGGAATGGGCGTAGGGAATTTTCCCTGCGTCCTTTTTTATTGGGCTAAAACGGGTAGGGTCTCGCATTAGGAGGAACCGACTTGTTAACGATAAATTGTCAAAACGTAAAGAAATACAACGCTGCGCAGCTCGTATTAGAGAATGTAACCTTTGAGCTTCATCATGGTGAAAAGGCAGGGCTTATCGGCCGCAACGGG
The DNA here is from genome assembly GCF_003060825.1 of Paenibacillus sp. CAA11. Classification (NCBI taxonomy): domain Bacteria; kingdom Bacillati; phylum Bacillota; class Bacilli; order Caryophanales; family Paenibacillaceae; genus Paenibacillus; species Paenibacillus sp. CAA11. Next base: position 4,808,963 of record NZ_CP028922.1, on the reverse strand, counting down.
TGCGGCAAGACCACGCTGCTACGCATGATCGCCAAGCTGGACAAACCTGATGAAGGAATGTTGGCTGTTCGTAAGAATGCGCGTATCGGTTATCTTCAGCAAATACCGGACCTGGAAGCTGGAATTACAGTCCTGGAAGTGCTGGTGAGTGGGTTCCGAGAATTGCTCGAGTATCGGGAGCGGATGACCGGTTTGGAATCGGCGATGTCATCGCCTAATCTGACTCCGGAACGTTTAGAGTCATTGCTCATAGAGTATGCGAAGCTGCAAGAGTGCTATGAGCGGGGCGGGGGCTACGAGCTGGATGCCCGGGTCGATCAGATTGCAGATGGCTTACGCATCCCTCGGGAATGGTATTCCCGCGCATACGATTCGTTGTCCGGAGGGGAGAAAACGAAAGTAGGTCTTGCCTCACAGCTTCTAACGGAGCCTGAACTTTTGCTGCTCGACGAACCGACGAACCACCTCGATAGGGCTGCCGTGGAGTGGCTAGAGGAATTTTTACTGAAATATAGAGGGGCTTGCTTACTTGTTTCCCATGACCGCTACTTTCTTGATAGAGTCGTTACAAAGATCGTGGAAATCGAAGATGGGGAATCGACTGTCTTTCATGCGAACTACACGCAATATGTGAAGGAGAAGGAGGAGCTGCTTCTCCGGCAGTTTGCCGATTACCAGGAACAACAGAAGAAGATCAAGAAAATGCGGGAGACCATTAAGCAATTGATGGAATGGGGGAGAATCGGCGATAACGGGAAATTTTTCCGAAGGGCGGCCAGCATGCAGAAAGCGATCGACCGCATGGAGAAACTGAAACGTCCCGCAATTCATCGCAAGGAAGCGGAGTTCGAACTGCAACCATCCGAGCGGTCCGGGAGACAAGTTGTCAGTCTTGATGGCGTAAAGAAGAAATACGGGGCAAAGACCATTCTTGCGGGTGTAACGGGAGAGCTTCACTATGGCGAGAAAGTGGTATTGATCGGGGACAATGGCTCCGGCAAGTCAACCCTTCTGAAGATTATGCTTGAAGAGATTTCCCCGGACGGGGGAGAAGCGCGGCTGGGATCAAGAGTAGACGTCGGTTATCTCGCGCAGCAGCAACTCCCGGACAATCCGGAACAGTCCGTATTGGACTATTACCGAGATGGAGCCGGGCTGGAGGAAGGCGAAGCCCGAAACCGATTGGCTGCTTATCTTTTCTATGGTGCTGACGTGTTTAGGCCTGTTCGTCTGCTCTCAGGCGGAGAATGGACTCGTCTAAGGTTGGCACTGCTAGTGCATAAGAAGCCTAACCTGCTCATTCTGGACGAACCAACGAACCACATGGACATCGCGTCGAGGGAGGCGCTTGAGGAAGCGTTAGAGGATTATCCGGGTACAATTCTGATTGTGACCCACGACCGGTATCTCATGAACCGTCTGACACAGAAAATATGGGAACTGAATCGTGGTCATCTCACGGTTTATCTGGGCGGATTTGATGAATATAGGGCGGAAAGCCGGCGCAGGATGTCTGTATCCGTCGAGGGAGAGGTGGAGGACCCAGGGCGATCGCGGTCGGAGCCGAGTCGAACGTCTTCGGTCCCAGTCCGAAGAGAGAAGGATAAACAGCGCGGTAGGAAGCTTGAAGAAGAGATCGAAGTGGCGGAACGACGACTTGCAGAGCTTGAAGCCGCGCTAGGTGAACTGGGGCAAGACGCGGAAGGGGGATCCCGATTGGAGAGGGTCTGGACGGAAAGAGAGATTCTTCGGGAACAACTGGATCACCTGATTGAGCAGTGGATGGAGGAATAGGAGGAATAGCTGGCGTTTAGAAGAAGGGGGCTGTTTGAAAGGAGAAACGTAAAGATGGCCCCTCCCCCATATAACTTACCGCTACAGATAGCGCGGTGAACCGTTTCACATGGGGCCCCATTCAAAATAAGAAATCAGGTGAAAAGTAGGTAGATTCAGGACGGGGGATCCTTATAATGGAAATAGGTTATATATTATCTGGGCTAGTATCGACTAATGGCAAACTCGGGAAATCGCTGTTTAAATTTTAACAAAGGAGCTATGACGCTATGTCTTTAAAACAACAGCTTCATAAAGAATCGATGAGGTACCTTACAACTGCGCCGATTCGCGAAAATGATCCTAAGTTTATAAGCGCATTAGAGGATGTAGTCTATGAGTCTTTAACAAAAGAAGAGGCAGAGTTGATAGAAGCCTTGTATTTTAAATCGAAGAATGCCGCATGGCGAAATAAAATTCTGAGAGGTCTTATCCGGTGCAAGGAATTAGAGTTGAAAGACTTTTTTCAGAAAGCCTATAAAAAGGAACGATACTTGGACATGAGACTCCTCGCGGTTCATGGACTAACCTATTATGCCTCAGAAGAAGAGATCGACAAGGTCATGGATCATTTCCTTAAGATTTTAATGAAAAGACCGGAGACGACCCCTTATAACTATTACGAATATGAGTTTTTAAGATCTGCTTTCGGGCTGCCTCCCCTTATTAAAAAATACGGTTATCCCTGTTTTGAAAGAGCACTGCAACAAGTCGAGAAACAGTATCACGATATGCCGGAAGCATTTAAGGGGCATTTGACCTTTAATGAAGATGGGAAGCAAGTTATGCTCAGAACTCCGATGAAAATAAAGCAAATGATAGATCGTTTCTATGAATCATAAAATCTTCGATAAGCTGAGTCCAAGAAGTTGAAAAGCAGCGACAACTATAACAATAATGAGGTTTGTTGAAAGGAGAATGGAGATGACTGTAAAGTTTACCTTGAATTATACGAATGGAGATTTCATTGACAACGTAGAAGTTCCAATTTATGAATGGTATCGCAAAGGGACTTCTTTTCAACTGTACCACTTAAATCGCAACCCTGCTCTTACTGAACACAAAGAACTGTTAGTTATCGATGAATCAGGGATTGCACCGGAGAGTATGTTTAAAAGCGTTACAGAATTCTGTGAAAAAATTATTCCTTATTTATTGAGTAGGAAAATGGAGTCCTTATTTTTATTTGGGGAGTACTATGATGCGGAGAAAGGTAAGATGATAGAAATTGATGATATTGAGCTCCCCTGCTTCATAGGCGGGACAGCCACCTCACAAGAAGAAGAGTTGTAGAATGCTATACATAAGGTGGTCTTAGGGCAAGAAAGGTCCCTGCTATTTTGTTTCAAATTATCAGGAAATCGATCTTATCTGGGGTGTATAGTTTATGAAAAAACAGTATTGTTACATTGATGGAGTACCCTCGATCTATTGGGGCAATCCCACTGAGAAGACCTTTATTTCAATTCATGGCGTAGGTTCTAATAAAGAAGAGGCCGAGTTATTTGCGAGAATCGTTGAAACCAAGGGCTATGGGGTTATTAGTTTCGATATGCCTGAACATGGGGAAAGGATCAACGAAAAAAATACATTGCGGCCCTGGAACTGCATAGAAGAAATCGAGAAAGTATACCGTTATGCTCAGAGTATTTCTCCTAACATCAGCATATTTGCCTCAAGCCTGGGTGCCTATATGAGCCTATTAACATTTTCGGAGATCAAATTAGAAAAGGCTCTGTTTCTTTCACCAATTCTTGATCTTCAGCGGCTCATCTGGAATCTGATGTCCGTATACAACATTACGGAGGCAGAAATTATGGAAAAAGGGGAGATCCCCACCCCGGCAGGGATCACACTATACGATGATTACTATAAGTACGTCATGGCACATCCAATAACCAAATGGAAAACGCCAACAGAAATTTTGTATGGTGAACACGATAATTTATCCGAATATAAGATTGTAACCGACTTTGCAGATCGTTTTGACTGCGGGTTGGAATTGATGAAGAATGGGGAACATTGGTTTCACACGGAAGATCAACTTGCCTACTTTTCGGACTGGGTAGATAAACTAGTAACAGATTGAGGAGTCTCACCTGAATCATTCTGCAATCGAATTTGTGAGGAAGCTCAAAGAATTCTAAAACGCTGCTGACATCATGTTGTCAGTAGCGTCTTTTTATAATTGGACATGTAAATGTAAAGGAGATGGTAGCTTGTGAATTTCGCTTCTGTACGCATCATTACTGACGACGTGGATCGTCTCGTCGAGTTCTATGAAAAAGTCATGGGAGTCCCGGCGGAGCGACTCGCGCCCGTATTTGCCGAACTCGCCTTGTCATCATGCACCCTTGCCATTGGCCACTCCCAGACGACGCAGCTATTCGGTGCCGGTTCCGTAGTGGGGGCCAATAATCGAACTGTTATTATTGAGTTCCGGGTCGAAGATATCGAAGCCGAATACGTGCGCTTGAAGCCATTTGTCGATAATTGGGTAATGGAACCGACCACGATGCCGTGGGGGAACCGTTCTATGTTGTTCCGCGATCCCGATGGCAACCTTATTAACCTTTTCGAGCCGGTGACCGAGGATGCGATTAAACGGCTTAGAGGTAGACATTGATGGGCAGCAAAGGATGGCTTCTTCTGATCTTCATAGTCCTAGTATGTTCGTGAGTGCTGCGGTTTTAAGGTTCTCTTCTTCTTCCTCGCAGCGACCCGAGGCTTCTTCCTTGGGAGTGCCGGCCGGCGCTGTTTTCTCCATGCCAATGAGCTGGACTTGAGCTTTCGGTTTCCAGGTTTCTTTCGTTGCGTTAGGGTTCTCTTTGGCGTCAGCGGCTGTAGCGGTACGACTGGAGGGATGGTGTCCTCATGGGGGACAGCCTCGGTCTGTGCGAGATCAAATCTGTTCTCGACAGACCCGAGCATTCCGTAATGGATCAGGCGAATGCCGAGAGCTCGAATGGCTCTGCTGATCGCCGGGTTGCGGAACACAGCCAGCTCGGCCTCTCGTTCTTTGGTTAGTGTAGAGATTACTCGTAACGGCTCGTCCACATATCCGGGGTGACACATAATTTCAGTCGATCCGTGCTGTAGATTGCGGAGATAGTAGAGCAGCTTCTGCAGCCCATTATCGCCTTCATAAGTATCCAGTAAGACCTGCTTCGTAGTTAGCGGCAGCAAAGCGGCGTTTCCACTCCTGACCTGCGGCTTCTGAAGCCGCCGCATAGGGATGCCTTCTTTGACTGCCAACCGCGCCATAGCTTCATACACGTTAGGAAAAATCTGATGCAGATGGTGATGTGCATCCAGGTGCGTCGGACGCAGACCTGTGGCAATGAACCTCTCCCATTGGGCCGATAATTCTGTTTCAATATCGCGCAGTTCTCTATAGTATATCTCGCTGGCAGGAAGAAATTGACCGTCTGCTTGAACGAGAGACGGGACGAGCCTCGGATCGGATATAGGCCGGCCGTAGGTCAGGTTCACATGCAGGCCCACTCCGAGCTCAGGATGCAAGCCTGCAAGCCGAACGGCATCCGCAAAGCCGGGCATGTTCACCATTAATGTTGTGCTGCTGATCCCTTCAGCTTGGTAAGCCTCGATAATTCCTCTGTTCACGCCTGGAGACAGGCCGAAATCGTCGGCATTGATGATCAAATGTTTCATGATGTGATCGCTCCGTTCTCTTACCCGTTTGCAATATTGAATGCAGCGGATCGGCGGATGGAGTGAGGCATATACCTGGCTTTTTTATTATTTGTTTCGAATAAATATTTACATAGATAGCTCATTCAGGTAATTCGAGAGTTATCACGACTAGATATTCATGGCTTTTAACCATTCTTTTTTGAGCAAAGCATATTGCAGGGTGTTCTCGTATTTGGGCGTTCCGTCGTCGTAATTGGTGAATGAGATAAATTCCATGAAACAGCCCTCTTTACGCATCCCTAATTTCTCACATAGCTTCTGGGATTTATGGTTATCATCTTCAACATATGCATAAATCCTCCTTGCTTCTTTTTGAGTGAAGAGATACTGTAATAAAGCTTCCGCACTTTCACTGGCATATCCTTTCCCCTCATAGTTATGGTTGAAATTCCAGCCTACACTATAGGTATCGGGCTCTTCTTTTAAATAAAATAATTCTCCAATCAGATTGCCGTTATCCCTCAGGCATACAGCAATATGTGAGTCATCTTGACTCTTGTTCTTTGCGCTACAGATGGCGTCATTCAAAGTTGAAATTCTGTCGTCAAGGAAACAATTGACCCTTGGATTGGCCAAATACTCTAACATGCCTGAGGCATCCTTCTCAGAAAAGTTCCTTAATATTAATCGATCGGTTTTAATTTCTTGCATGGGTAAGCCTCCTTAATGTCAAGCTGATTGTACTAAGGCACGGATTATTATTTTATCAAATTTCTAAGGAGGAATTTGAGTCATTTGAAACTTGGAGCCAAGAGTATATTACGGATCTAAAAAAATTATATGAAATCATTAACCGTCCTGTCACTTCAAGTAAGGAAAGGACAGGGGATCATGCTCTCCTGTCCTTTCCTAATAGATGAGGATTCACCCGTAATGAGGTAGTCTTTCGACCGAGGTTTACAGGTCGAATTTCCAGTTGGCCATCCTCTTGGCCACTTCCGGATCGTGGTACGATAAGAATAGACTTTCCCCCGTATCAAGGCTCGCAATTTGATCCATGTCGCCTGTGCTCAACTCAAAGTCGAAAATGTCGATGTTTTCAACGATCCGCTCTTTGCGCACCGATTTTGGAATGACAACGACTTCACGCTGGACCAGCCAGCGAAGGACGACCTGGGCGATAGACTTGTTGTGTTTCTCTGCGATTGAGGCCAGCACTTCATTGCTAAACAGGTTGCCCCGTCCTTCTGCGAACGGCGACCATGACTGATGCTGAACTCCCAGCTCTTTCATAAAAGCAGCGTTCTCCGTCTGCTGGTAGAATGGGTGCGTTTCGATCTGGTTGATGGCGGGCACGATTTCGTTATGCATGATGAGGTCCATCAGACGATCGGGCAGGAAGTTACTAACCCCGATGGCCTTAATTTTGCCTTCACGGTACAGCTCTTCCATCGCACGCCAAGCCCCGTAGTAGTCGCCGAACGGTTGGTGAATAAGGTACAGATCGAGATAGTCGAGCTGCAGCTTATTCAGCGATTTGGCAAATGCCAGTTTGGCACTCTCGTAGCTTGCGTCTTGAACCCAGAGCTTGGTCGTGATGAACAGTTCCTCACGCGGTATGCCGCTGCGCTTGATCGCGCGTCCGACTGCTTCCTCGTTCAGATAACCTGAGGCGGTGTCAATCAGGCGGTAACCGGCCATCAGCGCTTCATATACGGCGTTCTCGCATTCTTCCGCATCGGGAACCTGGTAGACCCCGAAGCCGATGATCGGCATCTTTATTCCGTTGTTCAATGTTACGGTTTGCATGTTAATTCCTCCTATTGCTTAAATTGTAGAGGCAAATGGCTGCGAATCCCGGGGTGTCGATCTTGCAGCGTGGGGATTTCCGTTTATAGCCAATTTGCATTACAATCAGCTTAGGACCTTCGTGTTACACGAAGTCAAGGGGCCTTCAGAAATTTATTTTCTAAGGGGGATTTCAAATGCATACGGTCAAAGAAGCTGCCCAGATCACGGGACTCACGGAGCACGCCGTACGTTTTTACACGGATAAGGGCCTGGTACCGAGCGTACAGCGCAATCAAAACAACATTCGGTTGTTCGACGAGGAATCAATCAACTGGCTGCATGGCGTCAAATGCCTCAAACAATCCGGAATGCCGATTGAAGCCATTAAAATGTACATCGATTTATGTCTCGAAGGGGATTCGACGATCCCGCAGCGCTATGCACTCATGATGGAGCATAAAGAAGCGGCGCTCATTAAGCTCGAAGAAGCCAAACGGCATATTGCCCATTTGGAGGAGAAAACTGCTCTATATCAGGCCATTCTGGAGCACCGTTCCCCAGACACAACCAACCCTGGTAACTGGGGCAAAATTCAATATATGCATAGTGACGTATTTTACTCGCCCTCTGTTCGTGAGTCATATTAGATATTTCGTGGGCGGTTAAAGACTATAGTGGAGGAGGCAAAACATTGGCAACGATCGATGATTTTACAGCACTAGATATTCGTGTCGGAACGATTAAGGAAGCGGAGTTTTTTGGAGAGGCAAAAATTCCGGCGATCAAGCTTAAGATTGATTTTGGACCGGAGATTGGAATGAAAGCTTCAAGCGCACAAATAACTAAGCGGTACAAAGCTGAAGAAATAGTAGGAAAGCAAGTTATAGGAATCGTCAATTTTCCTCCTCGGCGCATTGCGGGATTTAAATCGGAGGTATTAGTTCTGGGAGGCGTCCCGGAAAAAGGGGATGTCATTCTATTGAAGCCAGATACTGAAATCCCTAATGGTACTCCTATTGCATAAAAATAAGACTCTAATAGCTATAGTATAATTGCTTAGATGAATAACTGAAGAAAGGGGGAGGAGTGATGGCAAGAACGAAGGCCTTTGATACGAATGAAATTCTGCATAAAGCTATGAATATCTTCGGGAACCGTGGCTATGAGGGCACCTCGCTGCCGGATTTAATCGCTGGGCTGGGCATTGCCCGCCAAAGCATATATGATACGTATGGAACGAAGTGGGAGCTGTTTTTCGCAGCAGTTAAGCATTATATGGATCAGAAGAATCAGGAGTTGAAGGAGTATTGTGATGGGCCGGGAACGGCCGCCAGCAAGGTGGAACAAGCATTCACCACAATCATTAAAGTCCTTATAGACCCGGAGCTGCGTCTGCAGTGCTTCATTATTAGCAGCGCTATCGAGCAGGCGCCTCATAATGAGGAGCTGGCGGCTTACTTGCAGGCGAATACCGAACTGTCGGAGCAGATCTTCTACACGATGCTGGAACGCGCGGTGGAAGAAGGGGAAATAGGCCATGAGGTGAACATCCGAGACCTGGCCCGGTTCCTGGTGCATGAGCGGATCGCCCTGATCACGTCAGCCAAGCTGGGAATGGATGAGTCGAGGCTGTTTGGCATCCTACAGATGGTCATGGCGATCTTCCTGACCATGCAAGGACAAGGCAGCAAAGCGGCAGATCCAAGCTAAATGAAAACCTATAAAGGCTCTCCTGTAGTCATCTTAAACGGTGATGACAGGAGAGCCTTTGATCTTAAAATACCCCTTGGTTAATTAAATGGAAACCATGTCTGTGCTCCAAAATGAATTGCTTCAGGGAACGCGGCTCTCGCCCGGTTACACGAAGTACCGTGTCCGTTACCTGATCCTCCATTCCTTCGAGGCGAATACGGACATCCATGCCGGCCAGGTATTCGGCATAGCTCTCCGGCAAGCCGGCGGCCTTATGCCTCTCTGTGAGTTGCTCTGGTGTAACACGAATATGCTTGGCGTTCAGGCCGGTAACGCTGCGGATCACTTCGGCCACATCGTCATAGGTGAGAGATTCTGGTCCAGTAATGATAAGCTCCCGGTTATGGGGCTCCTTGTCGGTCAGGGCATGAAAGCCAACAGCTGCAATATCATCTGGGTCGACGAAGCCGATCTTGCCGTCTCCGGCTGCAGTATAGATGTGCCCGCTATGGCGCAAGGAATGCCCGTGCCCGTGTTCAGGATTTGTGAAGTTCTGCATGAAATAGGAAGGACGCAGTACAGCCCATTCCGGGGCATGCTCACGCAGGTAACGGTGAACGGGTCCGAAGACAGGGCCATTCTCCGGAATCGAGGCACTTGATAACAGGACGAAGCGCCTTACTGAAGCGTCAAGTGCTCTGCGGATAAAAGGAATCATGACTTCTTCAGGATGCATACTCGCAGGTGCAACCAGATATACGGCATGAACGTCCTGCAGGAGGTCATCGTGGTTGGAGTCATCGAACCAGTCGAATGGGACATGTTCACCGACCTGTTTATCCTCGGGATTGGGCATACTGCGTCCGGCTCTTCGAATCAGATAACCCCGATCGTGCAGCAGCTGTGCAATGCGGGAGGAAGTCTTGCCCTGTCCTCCAGTTAGTAGAATACGAGTGGATGATTCATTATGCATACGGATATCTCCTTTAGTTCTCATTTATGTCTGGTTCAACTGATTGCTAATGGATTCCAGTAGTCCTGGTAGCGGACAATCTTGCCATCTAGAACTTCGACTACAGATATATAGCTCTGTTCATAAGGTCTGCCTGTGGCCATGTTTTTGCCGCTCGCTTCGAACTGAGCAAAGAACACGGGGGCGTCGGCCGCTATATGAATGACGGGTTTGGTGAATGAGGTGATTTCAAGTACCTTCCCCAACTCCTTCAGATACTGCTGCAGCGCCGCCTTCCCGTTCAGACGTTTAGGGTTGGGTTCCTGGGCATAAGGAAACTCGAAGACGATATCGTCAGCAAACAAATTGAAAAATGCAGCATAATCCTTATGAATGTAGTGGTCTGCGAAAAGTTGAATGAGCTGCTCAGCTTGCTCGTAAGACAAAGTACTCATTTAAGTAGCCTCGCTTTCTTAAGAGAATGGGTGCCCTATCCAAATGGTGGAAGGGTTATGCTCACTATATCACTTTCCGGACTGAACGGTCAAATAAATTCGGACTGATTGATCTAAAAAGTTGTTTCTAATCTCTTTACTTTGATAAAAATATAAAAGGCTTATAGGAGGGAGAGATATTTCTAAGAGTTATTCTTGTGGCACCGTGTTTACATGGTTATGGTGAGGACTGCCCTTTGCTTCTGGATGCGGATCGGGAGCATTTCCTCGTTGTATGCCTTGACACGAAGAATAAAGTGAATTCCATCACAACTTGCCACATCGGTACCTTGAACGCCAGTGTTGTACACCCTTCGCGAAGTCTTCAAGACGGCTGTCTCGGGTTTACTAAAAGGTAGGCGCAGGTGGTTCGTCTATTTTCATACGGAGTAAACTATAAGGCTTCTGGCGCAGGTCATTTCCATAATGAAATCTTGACTGCCGATGTAATTGGTTCACGATGAAATATAAGTATTGATCTGGACCAATAGAAAAAGTATCCGGCCATAAAATTCTCGGATCATGTGCGATAGTTTCCATTATTCCATTCGGCAATATCTTTCGAATACTATTGTTTTCATAGTCTCCAGCATAAATGTTTCCTTTTGCATCGGTGATCATTCCATCTGAAGCACCTTTTTCTCCCCAATACTTCACGTGATACTGTAGATTCATATCCGGTATTGTTCGGTCTCTTAGGGCTTCCGTTGAAATCGAGTACAGATGACGACTGGAGAGAGGACAAAAATACAACATCTTGCCGTCTGGGGAAATCGCTATACCATCGGATGCCAATCTAAAGGGTGAAGTAGATCCGTCTTTGTTTCGATTCATCAGGATTTTACCTTCAACTTTCGGCAGGAAATAGAGATCGGGCGAAGTTGAATATGCCCCATTTAACCGTCTCCAGGCATAACCGGTCTCTAAATCAACGACAATAATGGCTCCTGGTCCTCGGGAAGACGAATCCGTTATATAAGCATAACCTGCTTTACCCACACGAAAGTCAACTCGGACGTCATTCAGATAAGTGGTTGGCAGGACAACATCTTCCGTAAATGTATATACCCTTCTTATAGTATTTGAATTTAAATCTACAGCGACTAACTTCGCCCCCCCTTTAATGGGTTCTGAGAAATTAGGAGCTCCTGTATCCAATACCCAAAGCGTACCCTTTCCATCAGCAACGACACTTTGGACACTAATGAGGGACATTGTGATATTCGATGGGTTTACCACATTGGCGTCTAAATTAGGATAAGGCTGTAATGTGTCGCAAACGATCTCTGCCACTGTAAATTTAACGTCGTCTCCCCATTTCGGAAAGCAAATGAAAATACGCCCGGTTTCAGAAACAGTAACGCCTGTAGGCATGGCTCCGTAAAATAAAAAAACCGCTTCAAACTTACCGAAATACCTTTCACTCGGTAACATCATTTGTATAGAATCCTCCTCAACAGGTTCAAAACTGCTATCACTATTTATATGACTGAATGTGGTTCAATTGCCTGGATAATAAAATAATTTTACGGGAACCCCGCAAGTTCGTATCCATGACGGACAACGAGTTATGGACGCCACCCCGTGAGAATATTTTGACGAATCGACGGGTTGCTAGCTGCAATTACCAACTTAGTGGATTATGTACATTTTCACTGGAGTTTGATGGCGATCGCGTTATAGATTATATTCCTATCCGTTAACGGCCTAGCGAGCGGGTTCTGGTCCGGAAGGCGTTGCCCAGCTTACGCTGGCCGCGCTCCTGCTGCCGCCGCGAATGGTGCTTCAGGAACGTCGGCATTTTAACAAGGAAGCAGACGAAAGAGAGAGGCCCCTTAAGGGCCTCCCTCTCATTTGTCATAATTTGCTGCGCTGGTCCGGCAGACGTAATGCGTTTGCTGAAGTTTGCGCTTGATCCAAAAATTCCTCTGCCTGGGTTAATTGCTGCCGGGCCGTCTCTAAAGGTTGTGAATTTGTTGCCGCATTAGATTCATTTATCGAGCTTATTGCTTGATTTAAAGCCGTCTGCACCTCAGAAACCGCGTTAGATGCATGCTGTTCCAGTGTATTTCCACTCGAGTTAAGTGTGCTTTCTGCCGGTTTTCTTGCATTTTCGGTGGCTAGATCAATTTTGTTTTTATTGGGCACATGAGTCCTCCTCCCTTTTGCAAGATCATATAAACAAAAATAAGTATCGGATTAAGAATTTGTTTATATTCCTGCAACTGTATGGGAATATTCGGATCTTCTATTCTCCCGCAATCCATTCTAGTATAAGATCCGATTCGCTGGAAAATCTAATGTTGATGAAAAACACGGAGGTGATCATTTCTCAATGAATAATCCAACGCTAGCGCCGCACGAATCGATGGAACTGCATGAAGCGTTAAACTTTAAAACGCTGTGCCTCGCTAAATCAAAACTTATGCAAGGCCTGGTCTTTGACCAAGAGTTAAAAGCCCTAATGCAGAAAGACGTAATTCAATCCATACAACAGATCGCCGAGCTGCAAGCCATTTACGCGAAAGCTCCTTTCCAAGCGTCTGTTCCGAATAGTCCGACACCTATAACACATTAAGGGGAGCTCAAATGAATACCGATTATTTAGACCCGATTAATTCATTAAATATGCCGGAAATGGCAGATATGACTTTTGCCATGGACTTCCTTATTCGTGCCAAAGAGGGTGTGCGTAATTTGTCCATCGCCCTGACGGAAACGGCTTCACCGGATGTAAGAGCCCTGCTGCACAAACACCTTAAGCAGGGAATTGCAATGCACCAGGAAATCACGGAGCTCATGATTCGCAAAAAATGGTTCCATCCTTACGAGCTGAACGAACAATATCAACTCGATCAGCTTTCGGCAAAGAATACGGTGATGATCGGGCAGATGAATCTGTTCCCGGATGATACGTCCCGTAAAGGGATGTTTGATCGGACCCCAGATGAACATATTGGAGGACATAAAGCATGAAGGCGGTAACGTATCAAGGGATTAAAAATGTCGTGGTCAAAGAGGTGCCGGATCCGAAGATTGTGAAACCGGACGATATGATCGTAAAGATCACCAGTACCGCCATTTGCGGTTCTGACCTTCATCTTATTCACGGGATGATCCCTAACCTTCAAGAGAACTATGTTATCGGACATGAGCCGATAGGGATCGTAGAAGAAGTGGGCCCCGACGTGACAAAGGTAAAAAAAGGCGACCGTGTGATCATCCCGTTCAACATCGCATGCGGAGAATGCTTTTTTTGCAAAAATCAGCTGGAAAGCCAATGTGACAATTCAAACCAACACGGGGATATGGGCGCATATTTCGGCTACTCCGGAACGACCGGCGGATATCCTGGCGGGCAAGCCGAGTATTTACGGGTTCCCTTTGCAAATTTTACCCATTTCAAGATTCCCGAAAACTGCGAACAACCGGACGAAAACCTAAGCTTGATTGCTGATGCCATGACCACGGCATTCTGGAGCGTAGATAATGCCGGCGTAAAAAATGGAGATACGGTCATCGTTCTCGGATGCGGTCCTGTTGGACTCCTGGCCCAGAAATTCTGCTGGCTGAAAGGAGCAAAGCGGGTCATAGCCGTTGACTATGTCGATTACCGCTTACAGCATGCGAAGCGAACGAACAAAGTCGAAATCGTAAACTTCGAACAAGATAAGAACATTGGCAATAATCTCAAGGAAATGACCAAAGGCGGCGCCGATGTTGTGATTGATGCGGTAGGAATGGACGGCAAGATGAGCGATCTTGAATTTTTAGCCAGCGGTTTGAAACTGCAAGGCGGCACCATGAGCGCATTCATCATTGCATCTCAGGCTGTCCGCAAAGGCGGCACCATCCAAGTCACTGGGGTATACGGCGGACGTTATAACGGATTCCCGCTCGGTGACATCATGCAGCGAAACGTGAATATCCGTTCCGGACAAGCTCCGGTTATTCACTACATGCCGTATATGTACGAGTTGGTTACGTCTGGCAAAGTGGACCCAGGCGACATTGTTACGCACGTCATTCCGCTCAGCGAGGCCAAGCGGGGCTATGAAATTTTCGATACGAAAACGGACGATTGCATTAAAGTCATCTTAAAGCCTTAAATATGGATAGATACATGGGAGGACAATCCGAATGAATTCCAATTACGCATTACATGAGATGCTCGAGGTACATGAAATAGCTGCATTCAAGACGGTTTGCATGACTAAATCCAAGACCATGCAAGCTCTGGTAACCGACCCGGAGCTCATGCAAATTTTGCAACAAGATGTGACATTATCACAACAGCAGCTTCAGGAGCTCGGTGGAGTGCTGTCTAAAGTGACCCTAACCTAAAGGAGATAGAAAAATGAACACCTTAATAGAACATATGACAGGGCTCCATACGCTGACCGACGATGTGATCGCAATGGATTTTTTGATGAATGCCAAGAGCGGAGTCAGAAACTACGCCATGGCCTTAACCGAATGCGCCACCCCCGAAATCAAGCAAATTTTGATGAAACAGCTCGACGAAGCTATCGACTCCCATGAAAAGATAACAAACTACATGATGCAGCGGGCCCTATACCATCCCTACCATATTCCGGAGCAAATTCAACTCGATCTGAAAAATATTCAGACCGCCATGAACATTCCGTCCTGATTCGGTATTCATCCCGACATAACGCGCGCAAACCACCATGGTTTAGGCGCGTTTTTTGATTTTATATAGAATGAACTAAAGAAATGAACGTTATAGGACAGTATTAGGCCGTGATAACAGAAAATTCAATGTAAAACTTTAGTTCATTCTATATAGCCGAAGACTTTAGAGAATAAAATGTTCCCCGTGTCAAAAATCCAACTACTGTTACAATCAGATTTCCGGATTTGGCGAGGCTGCTTGTTGCTTCTCGTGCCCCTGGATATGAGACTCCGGTAGTCTTGGGTTGCTCTGCTTCAACTTATGCTTGATTAGGCTCTGGATAAGCAAAAAGGCTTTGATCGCTCCGATGCCTAACAGCAGGATACAAATAATGAAAATAAAATGTCCAATCCCAGGTAGGTATGTGAAGAAAACATTCCAAGGAGCTATGCCGCCCAATAATATTAATGCTCCAACCGGAATGATCAGGTTAAATATAAGCAGCGATAACAAAGATACAGTTGTTCGCAGCGGAGATGGAGTGAACCTTTTGTTCCATAAAAAAAGCTTGTAAATAGACCATGCGATAAGAGCGACAATAATAACACATATAGAATCGATAATTGCATAGGTTCTGGTGACATTGGTAATTTCAACGCCTGTGGGTTCTTGTCCATTCATGATCTGTTGAACTCCTGAAGCAATTTTACTGAAGTTCATACCTCGCACAAGATAGTCCTGGGCATTAATCAAGACTATGATAGCGGTATCCCCATCCAATATCATATCTGAATGGAAGTTCTCTACAGCCCCATTGTGTTGAATAATATTGTCATTAATCTCCCAACCCATGCCATAATAATGTCCTGTCGAGGGATCTTCGGCGTAAGGCTGATGCATGGTTGAGACGCTGGCAGGGGAAGCGATGGAGACGTTCCGGTAACTTCCGTTATTTAATTGGGCCGTTAGATAGTGAGCCATATCCTCCGCGCTGGAAATGAGGTACCCAGAAGCCAGTATGGATGGATTGTCTGGAAAGTCCACTGGCATCATATAGCCAAAAATAGATTGATATCCTTTGGCCAACCCGTTCTGGCGCGCTTCTGTTACGGAGGTAAAGCTATTTTTCATATCCAGCGGGTTAAAAATATGCTCTTGAACATATTCAGCATAAGATTGACCTGAGACAGCCTGTATGATACTTCCAAGGAGATCATAATTTAGATTTGAATAATGATATGTACTGCCTACTGGGTCACTTAAAGATACATCACCAAGATGGGTGGCAAGCTCATCAATAGAATCAAATTTGTTGTTAAAAACACGCCGTCCCTCATAGGTAGAGAGGCCACTGACCTGGTGAAGCAGGTCTTTTACTAGAATAGCCTCGGCGGCTTTTGGATCTGCCAGTTTAAAATCAGGCAGGTATTTCCGCACAGGTGCATCCAAATCGACTTTCCCTTGTTCAACCAATTGCATGATGGACAGAGCGGTGAACGATTTAGAGGTGGAGCCAAGTACAAATGGGGTTTGAGGAGTAATGGGATCCCCGTCAGGTCCAGAAGTTCCGTAACCCTTTAAATAAACAATCTGATCGCCCTTTACAATGCCCAAAGCAACACCCGGAATTTGAAGCTGCTTGATCATAGATTCGATGTGCTTATCAATTTTGGCGGAATCTACTGGAGTTGCAGTAGAACTGCTGTTGGCTAAGACCGATGAATCAGGGATAAGTACACTACTTGCTATCAAAAAAAGTACAACCATCCATATTTGAATCTTCTTCCTCACAAAGATCACTCGCTTTCCCTTTAGGTTATAAGCATAACCATAAAGGAATTTTTAACCATCTGGAACAGTCCAAGAGATAGTTAATAGACTGGGCGGGGGGTGAGGGTTATCCTCGACTGAGGTCTGGGGGCAGTTTTATTGTCTTGGAGATGCAACGCATTCTGCGGAATTTCTACTACATAGATAGATTGAACTAAAGTTTTACATTGAATTTTCTGTTATCACGGCCTAATACTGTAGCGGTTAAGACTGAAAAGAGGGGAAGACAGGATGGAGGATCAAGAAATAGTCCACTTATTCTTACAACGTTCACAACATGCCATTATAGAGACCAAGAATAAGTATGGGGCATACTGCAGAGTAATTGCAAGGAACATACTTTCCAATTATTCCGATGTTGAGGAGTGTGAGAACGATACCTACTTAGCAGCTTGGGATGCGATACCGCCGCATCTGCCCAGGAAGCTTCCTGTATTTCTAGGGAGGATTACACGCAATATTGCGCTGGATAAACACGGCTATAATACAGCGAAAAAGCGTAATCGTAAATTTGAAGTCATGCTAACCGAATTGGAGGAATGTTTGGCTTCCCCACGTACCGTGGAGAGAGAGTATGAAGCGGGTGAACTAGCAAATTTGATAAGTCAGTTTTTATATGACACAGAAGTACGTGTAAGAAATATATTTATTCGGAGGTATTGGTACTCCGATTCCATCGAGGACCTCGCCATGAGGTTTGATATGAGCAGCAGTAAAGTGAAGTCTATATTATTTAGAACAAGAAAAAAACTGAGAGCTTATCTGGACAAAGAGGGGGGTTACCTGTGAAGCGTGAAGAGCTGTTTAGGGAGATCGGATCGATTGATGAGGATTTAATTGAAGCAGCTGGGAACTGTGAAAAAGTGAAAGGAAAAAGAGGAACTTCGAAAAAGTGGATTGCTGCCTTGGTTGCATGTCTTGTTTTATATAGTTCTACTTCGACAGCTTTATTAGCCATGGAATATTATAAACATCAAAATAATGAGATGAACATTCGATATTTAACGGCAGAAGACATGAAGTTAGAGCCTTCCGAGGAGTATGATGCTGAGAAGTTTCTACGAGCTCTAAAAAGTGATAATGACGAGCATGTCTATATTGCCATTAACAGGTTAGTAGAATGCTTTAATGATCCAAAATTAAGAATAAAAGCGTTAAACGAGCTGAAGCCGTTTGTAGCAAAGGATAATAAAAAAATTGCTGATGCGGCTGCCTTCGCCATCGATGTTCTTTCGAAAAGTTATCAAAGCCCCAATATTTATAAATTGGCAGACGGCAGTATGATATTTACGCTGTTTAACAACTACTCGGATTATGGGAGCCAAAATGTATTATGGAGAATAAAAGACAACGAGCTTAAAGCGTATCTAAGTTATTCTGAACCATCCATGTATATTAAAGAGCTGATCCCTTCACCGGATCGAAAGCTGGTCGCTGTAGTCACCTGTTCGAATAAAAGTGAATTCATTGAAATCCTAAATACTGAAGAAGATAAAGTCAGCCCGGAATTAGTTGAATCGGCAAGAGTCAAATTTGGTGCACAAAACCATTTAGATACATGGATCCGTTCGGATCATGAGAATTATAGTTATACAAATAATATAGAGTGGAAGGGCAACGATACGTTGGAGTTTGAGGGTTCCCTTGCCTATCAGGATACGGAAATTATCAAGGATGTTAAAGTAGCCTATGAATTCAGTAAAAAGGATATTGCAGTGACCGAGCTTAACCAAGGTAAGTGATATAACCAATATAGACATGACCGGAGGATGGCCTTAGAGTAATGGGGCTGTCCTTTTTTGGGGGAGCAAGGTATGAACTGCTGACGTCTGGCTTGGTTCTTACGCAAAAGAGTGCTGCACAATGACTGTATAACATACCTCACTGAAGAATAGGTAACTAATTAAGTAAAATAGGAAACGTAACTAGTTACTTATTTGCGGGGGAGGTTTAGAATGCTGAACCAAGAGGAGAAAGAGGCCTACATTTTTGCTACTATGCTGACATTAGCGAATCGGTTGCAAATCGTAGGGGATAAATTAGATAAAAACATCACCTTAAAGCAGTGGCTCCTTATCGCCATTATTTTAAAGAATGGAAATCCATCTCCCACACTAGGTGAAGTTGCGGCCATCTTCGGTTGTTCCAGACAAAACATAAAGAAACTTGCCAGTATTCTTGAGAAGCAGGGGTTTGTCACCCTGAAGAGAGATGAAAAGGATGCGAGAGTGGTTCGGGTTCAATTGACATCCAAGTGTCACGCTTATTTTAAGGAACGAGAAAATCTTGAGAGTGAGTTTATCCAGGATCTATTTCATCATTTTGATGGGAAGTTAACAGACGGTTTATTTTACGGCATTCAACAGTTGGCAGACAATCTGGGACGAATAGAAGAGAAATACCGAGAACAAGGAAAGAAGTGTGAAAACTCATGTTGATCGGATTGCTTTTACTAGCTTTAATAGTTGTTGCCGTCGTCGTCTATTTTGTTATTCCGTATTCGCCTCTGAAGGCAAAGTTTAATCGAGATATTAAGGAGCGTATAGAGCGCTCCAGCCAAGTGACAGGGGTGCTTACGTATGAAGATGTCGAGGATTTACCCATGCCTGTAAAGCGATATTTAAAGACCTGTGGTTATATCGGCAGGCTGAAGAGCTCATACATGAAGATTAGTTTTAAAGATGTGGATTTTAAGCTATCGCAGGAAAAGCCAATGATCAAAATTGATTACTCGCAGGTTAATTTTGTGCAGAAACCAGATCGAGTTGCATTCATCAATACACGGATGTACGGAATTCCATTTCAAGGATATGACTCTCTTCTGGAGGGTGTAGGAGGCATGAAAGGGGTTCTGGCCAAAGGGATTCCCTTGTTCAACGAAACGGGAGCAGATATGGATCAGGCTTGCTTGGTAACTTTTCTATCCGAATCGTTATTGATTCCTGATGCAGCATTGCAAAGCTATATTACCTGGAAAGAGGTGAATAAAACAAGCGCTAAAGCAATCATTACCTATGGTGGCATAGAAGCTAGTGGTCTATTTACATTCAGCGAAACCGGGGAATTACTCTCATTTTCAACGGATGACCGAATTTATACTTCGACGAATGGCGATCGACAGCAAGTGAAGTGGACGGCGTTATTTAGCGATTATCAAACTAAGGATGGCCGTAAGCAACCGTCTCGTTTACAGGCGATTTGGCATGTTCCAGAAGGCGACATGATTTACTTTGATGGTAGTGATTTTCAAATCGATAGATTATAGCGATAAATACAATCGTAGTGCAGCAGAAGTCAGCCTTTTTACATAGATTTTATATACTCTACGATTTATATAAATTTAATCATGCTAATATACTCCAGGAACAGAAATTTGAGAGGGGTTTTGTAACTCATGTCATGGAGAAAAAGCGTGGGTAAAAGCACAATTCGTGTGGCTGCTGCAGCACTACTACTTTCCCAACTATTTGGCGCAGCAGGTTCTGTCTCTGCAGCAGGCAAAGATGTAGAAGTACACTTGATCGGAATCAATGACCTGCACGGTCAGTTAGATACCACCTCGATGGTTAGTGATAAGAAGGTAGGAACTGCTCCAATTCTAGCAACCTATCTAAAGAATGCTCAGGCAAAATATGAACACTCCCTACTTTTCCATAATGGAGACTCTGTGGGAGCATCTGCTCCGGTCTCATCTCTAGATCGTGACGAGCCTACTATGGAATGGATGAACATGATGGGCTTTGATGTAGCTTCGCTAGGCAATCATGAATTCGACCAAGGTATCGCTGCATTGAAGGCACAGATCTTTGGTGGCCTTGATCCAAAGGAGGGCAAGGTTACTCATGCTGGAGCAAAATTTGATTATGTCAATGCAAACGTCATTGAAACCTCCACTGGCAAAACATTGCTTAAGCCCTATGTGATCAAAGAAGTGGGCGGAGTTAAGATCGGATTTATCGGATTAGTAACGAAGGCTACACCAGCTAAAGTATCGCCATCTGGTACAGCAGGTGTGCGTTTCTTAAGCGCAGAAGAAGAAGTTGAGTCCGTTAATAAATATGCAAAAGAATTGCAAGGTCAAGGTGTAGAGACGATCATCGTCTTGGCGCATGATCCAGCCACAACCAAAGAAGGCGTAACCACTGGAGAAGCAGCTGATTTAGCAAAAGCTTTACCTACCGATTCCCCTGTTGACGTTATCGTTGCAGGTGACAATCATGCTTTAGCTAACGGCGAGGTGAATGGAAAATTAATCGTTCAGGCCTATTCTTACGGTACGGCATTTGAAGATATTAAGTTGATGATTGACCCTACTACTGGGGATGTAACCGAGAAATCAGCTACAGTTACAACGACTTTTCAAGAGGGTGTTCAAGAAGACCCTGCATCTTTAGCTATTATTAAAAAATCATTAGAAAAGCATCCTGAGCTAACGAAGCCAGTAGGTACTACAGATGGTTCTGTCACTCGTACAGATGCTTATAATAATGAAGCTCCTCTAGGAAACATCAATTGCAGATGCGATGCGTCAAGCAGACTTTGGTGATAAAGCAAGCGCTGCTGACTTTGCATTTATGAATCCAGGGGGTATTCGTGCGGATCTTCCTAAAGGTGACGTGACCTTTGCTGATCTTGCTAAGATCCAGCCATTTGGAAATACGTTAGTAAAATTAAGCCTTACCGGTCAACAAGTTAAAACCTTGTTGCAGCAACAATGGGGTACAAATGCTGACGGTACACCAAACACAAAGACACTACAAATCTCTGGTTTGAAATATACTGCAGATTTCAATAAACCAGTTGCAGAACGTGTTACTAGTCTTAGTCTTGAAGATGGCACACCTATTGATCTCGGAAAAACATATACGGCTGTAGTTAACAACTTTATGGCCGCCGGTGGAGATAACTATAAAGTGCTATTGGATGCTAAATCATCCTTAGCAGGTCCTATCGACCTTGATGTATTCTACCAGTACATTGTAGATACGTATAAAGGCGGCGCTATTCAAGCTAAAACAGAAGGGCGTATCACGAACCTAGCTGCATCGAAAGAGCAAACAGAAACACAAACACCTGTAACAATAGAGGTCATTTCCCGTGCTGAATTTGTAAGTGCTCTAGTAGACATGTTGAAACTAAGCGAAGTGTCGACAGCACCTAGATTCAAGGATGTTGCTGCTGACGCTGCATATGCAGATGCAATTACCGAGGCTGCTCATGCTGGATTGATTCAAGGCTACGGCGGTAACTTCAATCCTGATCGTGATATCACTCGTGAAGAAGCTGCTACAATTCTGGCTAAATTGTTGAATAGTCAACTTTCCGATAAAAATGCCGCTACGATCATTGCAGGTTTCGGAGATGGCAACACTGTCTCTGCCTATGCGGTTAAATGTATGGCTGAGCTGATTGACAAAGGTATTCTTA
The DNA here is from genome assembly GCF_003060825.1 of Paenibacillus sp. CAA11. Classification (NCBI taxonomy): domain Bacteria; kingdom Bacillati; phylum Bacillota; class Bacilli; order Caryophanales; family Paenibacillaceae; genus Paenibacillus; species Paenibacillus sp. CAA11. Next base: position 4,786,654 of record NZ_CP028922.1, on the reverse strand, counting down.
GTGCAGCAGAGAACCATTTGCTTCAACCTAAACAAGGCCTTTCTAATAGCGATGCAAAGGCTTTGATTCAAAAGGCGGTTACAGCAAAAGCTTCATAATTTAGAAATTATTCAAACCTCTTTCTTAGCGGTTATAACGCAGGAAGTTGGCAGAATCATAGGCATTTGAAAAAGGCAGATGCAGAGAAGCCGCCATGGTGGCCCCCTCCGCAACTGCCTTTGGCCTATTCTTACACCCGGTTACGCTCCATCCATGCCGCTGTCCAGTCAACCAGCTGTCTTTGGCGGATCAACCGGACAGACGCGTTCCCTACCTGATGTACGGTGATACGCTGTTCCTGCTCGAACTCGGCGCCCAGCTGGACAAAATCCCGATCGTCGACCGCTTGGGTTGAATAGGTTACCCATCTACGCTCGCCGTCAATGGTCATGGCGCTGCTTTCTTCGGCATACGTCTTTCCGGGGAAGTCGGCCCTAGTCTCTGCGAGATGGAGCGAGGTGTTCTTGTCATGACCGACGCCGATGAGCAGTACATAGCCATCCAGCTTATACAGCTTGTCAAGAGGGGAGCCCTGGCCAAAAATTTGACTTAAATCATGGTTCTCCGTCAAATATTCCGCGTGTTTGCCGACGGCTGCGAAAGACCGCGCCGGATGGTCGGAGCGCTTTGCTCCCGGCCATGTGCGGAGCATCTCGGCGACAACGCCCATCCCGATCGCCGGGGTGACCGCCTTATCGTAAGCAGGCCACTGCTCCCGGATAATCGGCCACCAGGCCTCTTCCGCATCCCAGTGAACGCCGGTCACCGGATCAAGATTTTTCCATGTTTGCGCTGGCATCATCACCGTCCCTTGTTCTCCAATGAGCGTGAGCAGCGCGCGGATGACCGTTTCCGCTCCGCCTACAACATAACCAAGGCTCTTCAGAGAAGTATGGACGATTAAGGTCTGTCCTGTTGACACCCCACATCGTCCGAGCTGTTCCATGAGGTCCTGCTTCGTTAGTATCTTTCGCGGCTGTTTTGCCTGCTCCTTCATCTCTTCCATGTGATTCCCTCCCGATATGACAACATAAAAAACAACCCCGCTGCATGAGGCGGGGTTGTTACTGGCTGCTTGCCAGAAAAGCATAGCCCTTATGTTGTGGAATGAAGTTTCTTCCTGAATTATACATAAAAGGGTTTGGACTATACAAGAGGCAAGGAGCGAGGTGGACATAAAAATGATAGTAAATTACTTGCCGAAGCTTAGCTGCCAAAGCACATCAAGTGGGTTCAAACTCTTCCAGGACCTTGGATTTGTCACCATGAACTTTCTCCAGGTGTTCCTCTCCCCAATAGCATAAGTGGTCTAGGGCGGGCTTTAATCCCCAGCCGTAGGGGGTTAACCTATACTCCACTTTAGGAGGGATTTCCTTATAAACTTCTCGTGCAACGATCTCATCCTTTTCCAGGCCCCTTAGTTGAGTGGTCAGCATTTTCTGCGTAATGTCAGGGATTAACCGGCGAAGCTCAGAAGTCCGTTTCGGTCCTGTCATCAAATGATAGATAATTAAGGGCTTCCACTTCCCTCCCATGACTTCTAATGCCGCTTCTACTCCAACTTTATACTTCTTTTGAACGCTATTCTCCCTCTTTTCAGTCATCTTGTCATTCCTCCGTTATAGGACAGTATTAGGCCGTGATAACAGAAAATTCAATGTAAAACCTTAGTTCAGTCTATATAGATGGGGCAACTATCTAGGGCACTTCCATGTTCCTAGGGCACCCATATTATCCTATAGAACCTCAAAGTGCGTACTTCCAGGTTATTCTAGTACTATTTATAATAGCATCAGCCATGAATCATGGCTACAAAGTTAGCTGCTCAAGAAAGGTAGTGATGATACAAGGATGAGAGTATTATGCGTTGTTTCACACCCGAGGAAAGATTCCCTGACCTTTAAGGTTGCAGATCGTTTCGTACAAGGTCTTTCCGAGGCTGGCCACGACTATGAGATATTGGATTTACACGGGATTGGCTTTAACCCGGTTCTAAAAGGAGCAGATGAACCTGATTGGTCAGCAGCACAGCAGTCTTTTTCCCCTGAGGTGGAAAGGGAAATAAGACGAATGAAGGAGCATGATGCTTTGGCCTTTATTTTTCCGATTTGGTGGTGGAATTTGCCAGCCATGCTAAAGGGTTATATTGACCGTGTGTGGAACAATGGGGTTGCGTACGGTTCGAACCAGCTTCATCATCAGCATGTCTTGTGGATGGGTTTGGCGGGCGTTTCCGAAGAACAGATGAAAAAGCGTAATTATGACGAGATGATTACCCATCTGCTCAATGTGGGAATTGCCGATTATTGCGGTGTCTCCAGCTCCAAGGTTGAATTTTTATATGAGACTTTGGATTCCCCTCCCAAGCATTATGAGATGCTGCTTAACGAGGCTCATCACTTGGGGCTCAATTATGCTAAATCTTCAAATTAATATAATGCATACTTAGTCAAAACGCCCGAGCGCCTGCTATGTAGTGGTTGGCAGTCATGCTCGTGGCGTATTTTTTTATGGGCATACCTATATAGAATGAACCAAAGAAATGAACGTTATAGGACCGTATTAGGCCGTGATAACAGAGAATTCAATGTAAAACTTTAGTTCAATTTATATAGCTTACTGTTATTAGTCCTTTAGTCTTGCAGCCAACTCGGGTCTATGGTCTAGTAATTGTTCAGAATTTGTATAGGTCTCTGTAATACAATGGTCGGGCACGCCATATAAATATGGCGAATTTGGTAACTTTCTGTCTAAGTGGTGAAGGTACCAAAGGATAAAGGAAGAAAGTCATTGTCAGCTTCCAAAACTTAAGAAATGGGGGGATTTTCGTATTGAAACAAAAACGCAGTTTAGGTAAAACGATGCTATCTTTCTGCCTGGCAGTTTTGCTTGCCTTGCAGACAGTAGTGTTCCCTGCTGCTGCAAATGCGAATGGCGTACCGGGCTCGCCGAACGCGGTCGATTCGCTGTCGGTAACTCAGGCGGTGTACGGCGCGCCAGGCCAACCGTCATCGGCAACTCAGGCGGTGTACGCTCGGCCGTCGACATTAGCGGCGCTGGCGACAAACCCGGTGGACAAAACGACGGTGCTGGTCAGTGCCAATCCGGCGTTTAACCTCACAGTGAAGCAGGGCAACCCTGCGGCTGTGATTCAGCCTGGGGGCGAGATTAACGGCCGGGAGAACTTTACCCTTGAGCTGGAAAGTATCGCCGTGCCGACCAAGGGGGACGATCTCAATGCTCCGCCTGAAGGCGTGATTCAGCAGGGGGATTATGCCATCCTGGACAAGGCGGTCTACTTCCCTGGTTTGAATTTGGCGCCTGCAGGTCCTATGTCAATCAATCAGGGCGGACTGAAGATTGCGACCGTCCAGTTTTTTGCCGATTCCATCAAAATTACATTTGATGGCACAGGGGTATATGACGGCAGTAGACGCGACGTCAAAATTGGCTTTTCCGCTGCTGCTAAAGCCGCAGATCAAACCCCTGGCGGCGGTGGGGATACGACCATTTTTGGAGATGGCTATAAGTTTAAAAACTCGGACTTAGTGCCGGAGTACAACATCATTGTTAGCTCTTTAAGCAACGGCGGCTATGACACTGGGATTAACAGCCCCTCTTTTCAAGAGGGTACCATTACGTGGAAAGCGGTAGTGACTGCGACGGATAGGGACGATAAAACCGTTCCCCTGAAGTTGGACGGGCTGACCTTCTCGGATGCGCTTGCGAACGTAGGCGTGTATGTGCCTGGGTCTTTCACGGTGGATGGAAGTGCGGCAGATCCTGATGTTGCTGCAGATCGCACACTTTCCTACAAGTTCCCAGCCGTATCCACGGTAGATAATGTCAGGAGCACGGCGACGATCACTTTCAAAACGTGGATCCCTAGCAATATTTATTACTATGAAAAGAACGGCAATTTTGCTGATCAGTATGGATGGGCCCGCATTGATAATGCTGCAAACCTTGTAGATGACGCTGCCGATGTGAAAGCTTCATCCAATACCCATCGGATTGCCATACGACCCAACTGGATTGCAGTGACGGGCAAGCCCGGCAAGAGCGGAAACGATACGCTCATCACATGGACAGTTGAGGTCAACAAGAGGATTAACAATAATGGCGTGCTGTCCAGAACCGGCTTGCAGAATGTTAAGATCACAGACATCCTGCCTGCGGGGACGGAGTTTGTGTCTGCAACTTATAAGAATGGGGACAGCGGTACGGATACCCCAATTACCCGAAACGCTGCAGGGGAGTACGAGATCGGAACCGCCATCGGCGGGGATCTGAACGGCCCTCTCTATATGACAGTTGTGACTAAGGTGACAGACAGCAGCAAGTCAACCTTTGATTACAAAGCGCGCGCTAACTGGGAGTTGGATGTCAAGGATGGAGGAACTGCCATCCAAAACAACGATGCGACCGAATGGACCGCTCCCGCTGCCGTTATGGAAAATGCACAGGTTAGAATTGGCGCACATGCCTTCACGAAAAGTGCCACTACAACCACCGCGCTGCACAACATTGCAGGCACCAAGTGGACGATCAACTTGAAGCTGCAATACGATCTGGATGCTCCGGTCGTCTATGATTTGCTAGTTTACGGCGGTTCTCTCGACGTACTGGATAATCTGGACGCCAATCCTAAGGTAACGTCGACAACTCTGGATGCTATTAAGAGTCAAATCGACACCAAGCAGTTGTGGCAGAAGTACCGCGAGAATACGCTGACCGTGAGTAATGGGTTAACGGGTGAAGTGATCCCCTTGACGGTCAACGGCGAGCGGGTGGCGGACCTGATCAAAGTGACCGGGTACAAAGGAGATGTATCGGGGAGCGTTTCTTTTGAGGCCGTCACAACCAACCCGGATAACCTGTTCCGACAGGATAATGTCGGAAACACATGGAGCAACCGGGGGCTGCTCTTCGATGGGGACGATTATATGAGCCGCGCAGAGGCCAACACCTCGAATTTTGTGCGGATGCTGAACAAGGAAATGCTGTATGCGAACACGGCGGGTTTAGAAGGGGTTGCAGCCGACTGGAACCGCAACTATTCAGGCCAATGGAGTGACAGCATATGGAAAAGAACGCCCGTTGCCAACGATCCAAACTGGTATACGGACAACTCTCGTCCTGACAATTACATCCTGGCAGGCTATGACCGCAAGGATCAAACGGTCACCTTCCGGCTGGCGGTGAACATGCCAGGCTTCAATACGGAGGAGATGGCCAAGGATGGCGGCACCCGTGTTGCCAGCGACATCAAGCTGGTGGATACGTTGCCGGAGGGCTGGGAGTTTGTAGATTATGCTCCTGGCGAGGCTTATAGACTTTATAAAGGTAGTACGGGCTATAGAACGGATGGTAAAGGCGGAAATGGTAGGTACGCTCAGGCCGTTTCTGTTATTGATCCGGGTACGCCTCAGCATGTAGTGAGCTTCACCCAGAATGGCAATAAGGGCACCTTCACTTTCTCCAAGCTGGAGAGTCCTTACGTCATTCTGGTGAAGGCGCGTCCGACCCATGCCGCGCTTGCGACCTACCAGTTGGGTAACAATAATGCCGGTGAGAATCAGGCTGTGTTCTCCATGAAATGGGGAGACAAGCCGTACAGCGCGACCGAAGTCCACAAAATTATTGTGCCTGTGCAGTCTCTGAGCAAGACAGTACAAAAGCCTGTTTCAGGGGTACAGGAATGGACGGTGAATTACACGCCTCCGTTCCAGATGAAGAAAGGTGTCTATTTGCTGGATACCCTTGGCAAGGGACTGAAGCTGCGCCAGAATGCAGCAGGTGGCCTATCTCTCGATCCTTCCGACATCGCTGTCTATCCTGGCAAGTTAAAGCCGGATGGCACTTTGGAGCGTGAAGGAGGTCCGCTAAATCTTGCGGATCCGAATAGTGAAGTGAAGGTCACTGCAGGCACAGACCCAGCAACAGGGGGATCGACGCTTAGGTTTGACTTTGCCGATCCGAATAAGCTCTATCAGCTCGTTTACCAGACCGAATCCCAGGGCATGCAGCCGGGAACGGCTGGGAACTCCATCAAGCTGATGGGCGATAATACCCTTCCGCCAATCGGAGCGCAGAGCAGCATTACGCTGGACGCGAACGATGTGGCGGGAAGTGCAAATGAAAACGGCCTGCTCTATCTCAAGAAGGTTGGGCCCGACGGCACAACAGTGTTGAAGGACGTAAAGTTCAAGTTGTTTAATTCTGACGGTACACCGGCCAAGGATAAAGATGGAAATGTAATGGAGGAAAAAACAACAGGTGTAGACGGTAAGACGAATTTCATTATTCAGCTGGCTGGGGATTATTTGCTCAAGCAGACGTATATTGATACCAACACTTACTTGCCTACGACTACAGTATACCGGGTGCGTGTCATTGATTCGCCGGGCAAGCCTGTCCTTGTAGACGGTATAAAGGTGGATTCAAACACTCCGCTGATTGTGCCTACACCGGCCCAAGGCAAGCTGACCATCAGCAATAAGGTGGAAGGTAACGGGAGCGATCCGAACAAAGAGTTCGAGTACGCCGTGACCTTCAGCGGCGAGGGCAAGGATGGAGAGTACACTTACAAGAAGCCAGATCATACGGATGGCAAAATTAAGAGCGGGGACAAGATTATCCTCAAGCACGGACAAACTGCCACGCTGCCGATATTGCCTGCGGGTCTGGTTTATACCGTAACCGAAGGCGATTATACGACCGTTGATGGTTACACGACTGATCCGGGAACGAGAGAATGGTCCGGCACCATTGTGAATAAAGGCGATCACAAGGCGGACTTCATCAACGAACGGATCGTCAGCAAGCTGACCATCAGCAATGCGGTTATGGGCAACGGCGGCGACAAGTCGAAGGAGTTCGAGTACACCGTCCGCTTTGAGGGTACAGGTAAGGACGAAAGCTACGCTTACGAGAAGTCGGACGGGGATAAAGGTCTGATCAAGTCTGGCGGTATCTTCCGGCTCAAGGACGGGGAGACACTGGATATTTTGGACCTGCCTAACAATCTAAAATATACAGTTACCCAGAAAGACTACACAACCGATGAATACATGACTACTCCTGTGGAGCGGTATTATACCGGAGTCATGAAGGGTAAGGATGAAACTGCCCCGTTCACGAACGTACGCGTCTTGACAGGCAGCCTGTTAATCGGCAACACGGTTCAAGGGAATGGCGGCGACAAGACGAAGGCGTTCAAGTACAAGGTCACCTTTACAGGTGAGGGAGCGGATGGTTCCTATCCTTATGAGAAGTCGGATGGCAGCAAAGGCACCATCACAAGTGGAGATACCTTTGAGCTTAGAGACGGCCAGACGTTCCTTGTACAAGAACTTCCTACGAATCTGCAGTATAAGGTAACCGAGGATAATTATACGAACGACGGCTATGAGACGGATCCTGAAAGTCTCAATCGCACGGGTACCATTCCGGCGAAAGATGCGGCTGAAGCCCGCTTTGTCAATAAAAGGCAGCTTCCGGTTCTGGAAGGCGTGCTGCGGGACAACAACACAGGTGAAGTCATTCCGAATGCGTCCATCACGGTGACCAATCTGAAGACAGGCGAGAAGCAGACGATTCGGACGAATGAGAAGGGTGAATATTCGGTCATTGCCGAGGCCGATACCGACTATACGATCACATTTACGAAGAGATATCAGGTAGGCGGGAAAGATGTGCCTGTCGAGTTCACGCAAAAAGCGAATGTGAACAGCAGTGTGACGAACGAGACCGTTCCGGCGAATATTACAGCCGTAGGCATTGTGCTTCTGAAGCAGCCTGACGGGCAGGATTCGCTGCTCGGCAGCGAGCTGGCTGGCAAGATGCGCATTTACCTGCGGAATGCCGGAGGTCAATATGTGACGGATGAGAACGGCAAGCCTAAAGCGTTCAGCCTGCAGCCGAACGGTGTCTTCTCAGCGGAGGGTTTAGCTGCGGAGAAGTACAAGATGGAAGTGCGCTACGAAGTGGCGCCAGGCCAAGAATTAACGGTCCTTCATGCGGATCTGGATGTGAAGGCGAATGGGGAATTGAATATTTCCCAAGGGCTCGTTGACCCGTATGGTATCATTACGGATGCAACAAACGGCAGGACGATTGAAGGTGCAGAAGTGACGCTGTACTATGCGGATACGCCGAGAAACAAGGCCAACGGCATTGTACCAGGTACGAAAGTAACGCTGCCAGCGATTCCGGGCTTTGCACCAAACGATAACGCCAGCCCAAGTCAGAACAGCGACGCTAATGGTGCCTATGCATACATGGTGTTCCCGTATACGGATTACTATCTAGTTGTAACGAAAGCTGGCTATGAGACGTATACGAGTCCGATACTCTCGGTCGATACAGATGTCGTACGCCACGATTTACAGTTGAAGCCGATAAGTTCCGGCGGCGGCGGTGGAGGTACGGTTCCCGTAGATCCTGGGCCAGCTCCGGTGACCCCGGTGCCTGAGCCAAGCAAACCGGAACCTGAAAGTCCTAAGCCCGGCAGTGTCAACGGCGGAACCGATAACACCGATAATGGAACCGACCAAGTCGCCAATGGCAGCGATAACATTGACAATGGAACCGACAACGTTGATAACGGAATCGGCAGCATCGACAATGGAACCGATGACGTTAACAACGGAGCTGGTGACATTGACAACGGAATGGATGACGCCGACAGCGATAACAGCAAAGGCAACAATGCAGGCGGCAACGTCGACAATGAAGCCGCGAGTGTCGATTACGAGCTGGATGATGCTCCGAAAACAGGGGATAGCAGTCCGTCGCCAACCCTCTATATGGTATTGGCGCTGATGTCCTTGATTACAATTGGATTCTGTCTACACAGCAGCAAGAAGAAGCACATTCAGTAACCGGAAAGGCGGTAAGAAAATGAGTAAAATGAAAAAAGTTCTTATCGCCGTTTCCTTCCTTGTGTTGGTATTTTCCCTCGCTAATATAGCGAGAATTCTTCTGTGGGGTTATACGGATCAGCAGAAGATCGAAGAGCTGGCAAAGGTTTGGGAGGAAAAGTCGGACAAAGGAGGAGGGGAGGAAGTCCCCTCCTCTTTGATTACAAAAGGAAATGAGCTGGTGATGCTTCCCGAATTTCGAGAGCTTTACAAGAGAAACCCGGACATCGTCGGTTGGTTGAAGATGGACGGCACTCGAATTGAGTATCCGGTCATGCAGAACCCACAAGATGAGCAGTACTATCTCGATCATGATTTCGATAAACAGGAGAGCAAACTCGGTCTCCCCTTTTTGGACGAGCACAGCCGGATCAACGGTTCTGACATTTTGCTGATTCACGGACATCATATGAAAAACGGCTGGATGTTCAAGGATTTGATGAAGTATAAAGAAGAAAGCTTCTATAAAGAACATGCTACGTTCCAGTTCAGTACGCTTTACGAAAAGGAAGAGTATGAGATTGTTGCCGTTATTGTGTCACAAGTTTATCGTAAATCGGATGATGTATTTAAATACTACCAGATTGAGAAGGTTAGTACGCCTGCCGAGTTCGATTCGTATGTTCAGAACATCAAAAAACTTGCTCTTTACGAAACGGGTATAACACCCCGTTATGGCGACAAGCTTATTGTGCTGTCCACGTGTGAGTACTCGACCGAGAACGGCCGGTTAGCGGTGGTTGCCCGAAAGCTTACATGACGATGTTGAAACATTGGAGTCTACAACATTCATTTCAATAGTTCATTCTATATAGCTGTTTAAAAAAGGCGTTCTCCCTTGGAGGACGCGTTTTTTTTAGCTTCTTTTGATCCATCTGGGCGCCCATTTAGGTGCCCTTATTTTTTGCCGGTGGATCCGTTAAGCTGAACCTTTCATAAGTAAGGCGATTTGACACGATCCGTATACTTGGTAATGGCTTCATCGTAATCTGGATACTTATATCCGAGATCTTCTGATACAACCTTTGAATATTTTCTAAATAACTCATAACAAGTTAATAAAGACTTCCACATTCTCTGATACCCATTTTCAGAATAGGTTGATAGGAGTTTCTCCCAATCCTCATTTGGGAGGTAACGATTTATAAATTTATAGTTCTTTCCTAAACTAAAGGTGTATCCTTGCTCTGATCCGATTTTCCAAGCCATCATTCTCAATAAATTTGGCCTTGCAATTTCGTTTAAATGATCAATAGCAAACAGTATTTCTTTTCTCGCTAATCCTTTTACAACGTAAGTCGAAACCATCCAGAACTCATTACAACAATCATCAAATTCCCTTGCAGTTGGCTTCTTAATCCAGTATTGGCGATCAGTTGCGATCACTTCATTTTTGATTAGAGCATCCTTATCGAGCAACACCTCGACTAACCCGTCGTTATGGGTAAAGTAGTCTTCCACCTCATGAATGGGGATAAGTGTTAAGTCCACTTTAGTTCCATCCTCAAAAAGCATTAAATATGAAAACCAAGTACCTAATTCCGGGGGGAAGAGCTCCATATCCTCAGGTTTTTGCATCATAACACGATTCCCAAAAACCTGAAGCCATTGATCATTCATCTTGAAAGAGTCCATATCTGTTACAAAGTAACAAATGTCATAATCTTGGAATGTATCAGGTGTAATATTTTTGTTAGTACGTGACCCTTCCAAAGTCACCAATCGAATCCTATCATCATTTTTAGCAAAGTCTAGAAGGATATTCATCATTTCTTGTTCACTTCTCAATACAGTTAGCTCCTTTCTAGACGTGTTCTTTTTGTGAAATTTATCGTGAAAAGACATGCATGAACCCACGATCATGCCTTCCTTATTCGACATGGTGTTCTCGTACTCCTTGCTGTTCTAAAGTAATGGAACCAAGCTAAATAAGGTTCCAGATCCTTGGTTGCTTATATTCCTGTACCTGTTTTAATTTCCGCCCTTTTGCAGACACTATTTCATGGTAAATACGTGCCTAAAGGAGATTTTGAAGAAATGAAAAGATTTTTTTCCATAAGTATCTTTTGTGTACTCCTCATGATTCTCACACAACCGATTGGAGCGTCAGGAGGTGCTTTGAAGTCAAGGCCAGTAGACCCCTCGTTGCTAAATTCACTTCGACAGGGAGGTTATATTCTTTATGTAAGGCATGGGGATGCCACAGTAGGAGAGGATTCACCGAATATCAATTTCAATGATTGCTCCACCCAAAGAAATCTCCCCGAGGCTGGAAGAAGGCAGGCTGTAAAATTTGGCGAGGCACTGCGTAGTTTGCAAATTCCGATCCAGACCCCTGTTCTCGCAAGTCCCTTCTGCCGGACAAAGGAAACCGCAGCATTGGCTTTTGGTGAGGACAAAGTTCAGGCTGATCCATTCTGGGTTAAAATATATAATTTAAGTGGTTCTTTGCCTCCTGCCGAGCAGCAAGCGACTTTGAATGACTTAACTTCTAAATTGGAAGCATCACCGCCTCCTAAGACCAACAAGGTGATCGTTGCTCACAGTTTCCCTCAAGGTATTGGATTAGGGGAAATCCCAAACTTAGGCACTGTAGTTATAAAACCAAGAGGGCAGGGCAATGGGTTTGAAGTTGTAGGCAGGTTCACTTTAGACGAATTGTTAGGTCTACTTTATAGATAGGCATAGCTGCCGTTATTTTGCTGTTCAGCAAATCCAAGACTTCAGTGTGACAAGACGTGGTCCGACAGCTCAATTTGAGCTATCGGGCCATTTAAATAAAACCGCCATTCACGCGGAGTGTTTGCCCCGTAATCCACTGTGATTCTGCGCTCGCCAGAAAGAGGACTATACCTGCAATGTCTTCGGTTTCTCCGATACGCCCGAATGCGTTCATGTTGGCAAGCCCCTGGATTTGTTCGGGTGTTTTGCCAACCGTAAAAAGCTCGGTATGAATAGGGCCTGGCGCTATAGCATTAATCGTGATATTTTTCTTTCCAAGCTCTTTAGCCAATTGACGCGTGAATTGTTCGACGGCTCCTTTAGAGCCAGCGTACAGACTGTAGGCCGGGAACATCTGACCTGCCACTGATGTGGAGAAATTGATGATGCGGCCATTGGGACTTAGATGCTTGGCGGCAAGCTGGCATGAGAAATAGGTCCCTTTGACATTAATCGCAAATAGCTGGTCGTAATCCGCCTCCGTAATATCGCCTATAGGTTTTGTGATGATAATCCCCGCGTTATTCACCACAATATCAAGCTTTCCGAACGTCTCAAGTGTTTCTTGATAGAGTCTCTCCAACTCGCTCAAACGGCTAATATCGGCTTGAATCGCCGCCGCTTCTCCGCCATTTTCTTGAATATGCTGTACAACCTCTGCGGCCTGATCTGCACGATTGGCAAAATTGATGACCACCTTGGCGCCATGATGGGCTAAATACTCGGCTATGGTTCTGCCGATTCCTCTGGATGCTCCGGTGACCAAAGCAACTTTACCGGCAAGCTTCTTATCCATTTCTGTTATCTCCTTTGTTAAAAAATTTATAAGGGGCGCGCGTTAAGCAATCGGGTAATCCATTATCTACGATCCCCGAAATGTCCCCTTTGAAATCATACGCGCGTTTTACCGCATCTTCTTTCTCCCTCAATGAGATTGGATTGAATGGTCCATTCTTGCTATTCCCCTTAAAGTGAACATAGACTAGTGTATAGGGATATAACGAGGTTAGGGAGAGATCTGGTTATCGTAGGATCGGGAATCCTATGTTCATGAATAGATAGGAGGATTGGGGATTATGTCTAACAAATTAGATCGTTACGAGGAATTGTCCCGTTTTTTACGCACACGCCGTGAACGAATAACGCCTAAGCAAGCAGGATTGCCGGAGAGCGGACGACGACGGACACCCGGACTTCGCCGTGGCGAGGTTGCTATGTTGGCAGATGTAGGATTGGATTGGTACACCTACTTGGAACAAGGGCGTCATATTAACGCATCTACCGAGGTTCTGGAACGAATAGCGGAAGTGCTGCGGTTGGATGAATCGGAACGCAGGCACCTGTTCTATCTTGCACGTAAGCAGATTCCCTTGATCGAAACAAAGCAGCCTTCTAAGATAACACCTGCGCTTCAACATTTTTTGGATAGCCAAAATCTGTCTCCAGCGAATGCTATGGATGGGCGTATGAACATTATTGCTTGGAATGAAGCCTATTGCGCATTGAACGGGGACCTTGAGGCTATGTCTGAGAGGGAGCGGAATTTTGTCTGGATGACTTTTACTTCTCCCCGTTTTCGCTTCCTCAAGGGGGATCTATGGGAGCTGCATGCACGGCGGATCGCTGCAAAATTCCATGCCGGGTATGCCAGGCATGTGGACGACCCTTGGTGGTCTGAGCAGTTCGAGGCGCTTTGCCAGGCTAGCCGCGAGTTTCGGGAATTTTGGGACGCCCATGAGGTTCTCGATGCCATTGATGCTATAAAGGCACTGCAGTGTCCGAATCTTGGGATTTTGAACTTTGATTTTGTATCGTTCCAGTATTTGAACGATTCCAATTTGACCGTTTCTATCCATGTCCCCCATCAAGATGGCACGGTGGAAAAGATGCAGCGGCTGTTAATGGACTATCGAGTCCAGCTTTCAGAGCAGCTTGAATCCTCTCAAAGAGTTTAGCATGAGGCAATCGGTCATTTTAGGTAAGATTATAATTGTTATATATATCCTATAGCGGCACTGACTAGGAGGACGGCATGCAATTACAACCTATATATGATGACGGGGAATTACTTCTACCGAAGATCGAATTAAATATGACATCAAACCAATCGATTGGCATTATAACAGACTTGAAGCGCAAGCAGCTTTTAATGAACCAATTAGCAGATCATTCCCAATATTATTTATTCCGAGCTGGGCAAAACGAGTATATGCGTCTAACGGTGGAAGAGCTGGTTACTTTTCTAATCCATGTGACGGAGAGGAATGAGAGCGTTGCTTTTTTATTGGACTATTTTGCCCTAAGGGAAGAGCGTAAAGTAAAAGTCAAGAATCTAAGTCCCTCGAAACGGATGTATGTGACATTGCTGCGTGTCTTTTTTGCGCATCAGCCTACAGTTGTGTTGGAGGAACCCTATTTTTACTTGGAGGAAGAAGAACGTCGTCATTTTATACGGATTTTGGATGACCTCTCACAAGAAAAGCAGATTTTAATATTAACTTCGAATTTAGAGGATGCCATGATTTCCTGTGCTGCTATTTATCGATTGAACGAGCTCGGATTTCATCCACTGGATATTCGGGACTCGGAAGAGGATAAGCAGGAAGAGCAGGAACAAGATCGGGCCAATATTACCTTGCAGAAGATTCATACGAAAAGAAATGACAAAGTGATTTTATTTGATCCACCTGAAATTGATTACATAGAGAGTGTAGATGGTTCGATCCTTGTACATGTAGGTGGAGAAAATTATGTCTGTGCTTTGACGCTAACCGAGCTTGAGAAGAGATTATTAAACTTCGGATTTTTTAGGTGCCATCGATCCTACATCGTTAATCTGCAAAAAGTAAGAGAGATTATTACATGGACGAAGAATAGCTACAGCTTGCGATTAAATACGGGGAAAGATGCTGTGGTTCCGTTATCCCGTTCAAAATTGCAGGAATTAAAAGCACTGCTTAACATTTAATTTCCGGGGCAATATCGAACCGGTCAAGCATTCCAGGGTACCATTCAGGCGATTTCAGCTACATTTCGGCGGGTTTTGATGGCTGGAAGCATGCAGTCTTTATATGCTTAAGGCATCAACTTCAAGGAAGTGGTATTCATGGATGTTATCCAAGTAGAACGTATTCGAAAGAGATTTGGAAATAAGGATGCCTTAGCAGACGTGACCTTTTCCATTCCGAAAGGGGAAGTCTTTGGTTTCCTGGGTCCGAGCGGCTCGGGGAAAACGACATTAATTAAGATTTTAACGGCGCAATTAAATCCGACAAGCGGACAGGCAAGCGTATTTAACCAGCCGGCAGAGAGGATGCATCAGTCTGCACAGAAGATGCGCTTTGGGATTCTGACGGATAACAGCGGTTTATATGAGCGATTAACGATCGAGGAAAATCTGGAGCTGTATCGTAGGTTATATGATCTTCCTAAATCTTCAATTGATAAGGTGCTGCAGTTTGTTAACTTAAGCGGAGAGCGCAACAAGAAAGTCAATCGCTTATCGAAAGGGATGCGTCAACGTGTCTTATTGGCATGTGCGGTGATTCATGAGCCGGAGTTATTATTTTTGGATGAGCCTACTTCGGCTTTAGATCCAGTAAACTCAGCACATATTTATAAAGGCTTACGCTACTTAAATGAGAAGGGGACAACAATTTTTTTAACAACGCATGATATGGCTGAGGCAGAATTGATATGTAACCGGGTAGCGATTTTGTATCAGGGACAAATTCAAGCCATCGGCTCTCCAAAGGAACTTAAGAAGCAGCATCGGGAGAACGTAATTTGTGTTGAGCTACTCAATGGGGAGGCCTATGAGCTTCCAATCAATGAGCGAACGGCCGATCAAATCGCTGATTGGATGAAGCGAGGATTCATTGATCGGTTGGAAACGAAAGAGCCAAGCCTGGGCGATATCTTCATTAAAATGACAGGAAGTGAGTTACTATGAGTATCTCAATAAAACGTATGCGTGCGATATTCGTGAAGGATTACAAAGAATTTTCACGCAATTATGCGATCTCCATTATTCTGATTTTTCCTATTCTCTTCGCATTTCTTTTTCGAAGTGCAGGCCCGTCCTTGCCAGGAGCGATCGGCTTTCTCCTAAATACTTCGTTTGTGATACTAACGAGTTTAGCACAAGCATGCTTGATTGCGGAGGAAAAGGAGCGTAACACTTTACGATCTTTAATGATGACGCCGGCCACGACCATGGATGTTTTAATCGGTAAAAGTGCTTTAGTCTTTGTAATGTCTGCTGTTGTTCTGGCAGTTTCTACGTATATCTTGGGCTATGAGCCAGCTAGTATGTGGGCGTTTGTGGCAGCAGTAATTCTTTCGATTATTCTATACATAGCCGCCGGGACGATCTGTGGTTTATTCTCCAAGACGGTTCTTGAAGCCTCATTATCTATAATGCCTGTGGCGCTCGTATTTACTGGGGCACCGTGGGGGGTGTTACTGGCGGATCATTTTCCGATCTTCAAAATGCTGGAGTACGCGCCAAGCGTCCAACTTGTGCATTTGTTAGAAATACGTAGTACCGTCTTTACGATGGGAGATTTATTAAAATCCCTCCTTATTATTTTGGTATGGGCGGTTGTGCTAACGGTTGTATCTGTGGTTCTGTACCAACGACGGTTAAAGGATGAGTAGAGGGGAGAATACAAAAGTTCATCTGACTTCATGCTGGGTAGCCTCTATATCTATAGAATCGTGCATTTCTACTGAGGAGGGAGCCAGTTCAGATGAATTTAGCCGTCAAGTTCATGCGAGAACTTAAAGACCGTGGCAACCAGTATAAGCTGAAAGGCTATCGGGATAAAGTGGAGCTCATCAGGAAACGGAATTTAGAAGCATGGGACGAAAAGCAGCTGCGAGCGGAGTCCCTTCAGCTGAGAAAGGAAGCGAAATCGGGTACGCCTTTGGACGAGCTGCTTGTTGATGCTTATGCGCTAGTCTGTGAGGCAGCCAAGAGAACGCTCGGATTGAAGCCCTATGATGTCCAGATTATAGCTGCCATCGCTCTGCACGAGGGATTTTTGATCGAGCAGCATACGGGCGAAGGAAAAACGCTCTCTGCAGTTATGCCTGCATATCTAAATGCGCTAACTGGAGAAGGCGTTCATGTGCTGACCTTTAACGATTATTTGGCAAGTCGAGATGCGGATTGGATGGGCCCGATCTATCGCTTTCTCGGGTTAACGGTAAAATCGGTGCAAGCGGGTATGAGTTTGTCTGATAAACGGGAAGCGTACGCCGCGGATATAACCTATGTTACAGCCAAAGAAGCGGGATTTGATTATTTGCGCGATTCGATCGCAATGGATGAAGCCGATATTGTGCATCGTCCTTTTCACTACGTCATCGTCGACGAAGCGGATTCGCTGCTTCTCGACGAAGCGCGAGTACCGCTGGTCATCGCCGGTGAGCCGGGCTCTTCCAAGAGCGATGGCATTCACTTCGCAGAAGTGGTTAAGCAGCTTAAGCAAGACGAGCATTACGACTTCGATGAATTCAAGCGGAATGTTTATTTGAATGAAGCGGGCGCTGCAAGAGTGGAGTCGCTGCTGGGATGTGGCAATTTGTACGAAAGCCATAATAGTCATTTGTTATCGTCGTTAAATTGCGCGCTGCATGCGGAGTTGCTATTAAGAAAAGACGCCGATTACATCGTTCGGGACGGGAAAATTGAGCTGATCGACGAATATACCGGCCGTGTGGCAGAGAACAGGCATCTGCCGGACGGGCTGCAAGCTGCGCTCGCGGCCAAAGAGGGGCTGCAGCCCTTAGCTGGCGGGAAAATCCTCGGTACGATCACCCTTCAACACTTCCTTAGTCTATACCCGAAGATTTGTGGAATGACGGCGACCGCGCAAGTTTCTGCAATGGAATTCGAAGCTATTTATGCGCTGCAAGTCGTGCAAATCCCACCGAACCGGCCAAACATACGGATCGATCATCCGCATCGGATTTATACCCATAAAGAAGCCAAATTCAAGGCGCTTGTACAAGAAATATCATCCGTCCATAGGACGGGACGTCCGATTCTGATTGGTACATCAAGCGTCGAAGAGTCTGACATGCTGGCGGAGGCGCTAGCGGTTGCCAGCGTACCTTGCCACGTTCTCAATGCAAAGAACGACGCAAAAGAAGCAGAGATCATCGCCAAGGCGGGAGAAATCGGCGCCGTGACGGTGTCTACAAATATGGCGGGACGCGGCGTTGACATTCGGCTCGGCGGGGGCAACCCTACGCAAGCGGAAGTTGCCGCCAAGCTGGGCGGCTTGTACGTGATTGGTACACATATGCACCAAAGCGTGCGGATCGACAACCAACTGCGCGGACGATCCGGCCGCCAAGGCGACCCGGGAGCTTCCGTTATCTTCGTAAGCTTGGAGGACGAGCTGCTCCTTCAGTTCGGCATCGATAAGGCGATTCCGCCTGCCTATCGCAATCTCAGGCAGGATGAGGCTCTCGAAGAGCCGGTACTCCGCAGCAAAATTGACCATATTCAGCGCGTGATTATGGGCCAAAACTTCGATATCCACCAGGAACTGAACTGTTATTCGGATATGGTGGAGGAACAGAGGCGGATGCTATACAAGGAGCGGCTCGGAATTTTGAAAGGGGAGATGCCTATGAGCCCTTCGGAGCAGCGGGTACGGCTCTATTATATCGACAAGTTCTGGGCTGACCATCTGGCATACGTCTCTTACATTCGCGAAGGCATTCATTTGACGAGCCTTGTTAATCGCAATCCGATCGCCGAATTCCATGCGCAAATCATCCAAGCCTATGAGCAAATCGAGGCTAAAATAGAAAGAGAGTCGGCGAATATGCTTGCAAAGCTCCGAGGTTCGAATGATCCGGGGATGTGGGAAAAGTTCGGGCTGAGAAATCCTGCTTCCACTCGAACTTATATCATCAACGATCAATACAAGGAGTACTTGCAGAATCCCAGTTCATGGGGCCCAGGGACGATCATCGCTTTTTGGATACGCAAGATGTTGAGGCCGGTATTCCGGTGGTCAAAATTTTGATGCAGGTCTGAAAGACAATTCACTGAAAGAAGCGATGCTAAAGGTGAAACGAGGGCCTAAAGTTACCCTAGGGGCGGGTCGCCGTTATACGTTGCGCTGAAACCGGACGGCAAAGTGATGGCTGTATAGGAAGGCGGATATATCCGAGTAGCGGTCAAGTGCAAGATTTTTCATTGCATATGGCATCCTTTCATTTCTGGAACCACAGTAATATTTTGGTCACAATTACTCTAATATCCAATAAAGGCACAGTTGAATTGGAAGATACCAAGAGTGTATTAAGCTCTGTAACATGAATATGAGTTCTAAACAATTCTAAATAGCCTGACACCACATAGGTTTTAGTTCTAATTAGAGATAGAACGCTCATTGCCCGTTAGCCGGTATTTTTTAGGGGTAATGCCTGTAATTTTTTTAAATACTTTTGTAAAGTGACTCTGATCTGTAAAGTTGAGTAAGGTACTGATTTTCGTTAATGAATAATCTGTCCAATCCAGTAAATGCTTCGCCTCCTTAATTTTGGCTTCCTGAATGTATTCACTGACGGTCATCCCAACCTCTTTCTTGAACAAGGTGGATAGATAACTCGGATGAAGATGGACATGGTGGACCAGATCATCAAGCGAAATAGGCTCATATAAGTGGGTGAAAATAAAGTTGTGGCACTTTGAAATGGGCTTGGAGTAGAGATGTTCGATGGACTGTTTGACCCGGTCTGCAAATGTACATAAAGCCTCTTCCAACAGCTGATCTACCCCTTCAGGGTGGGTAACGTCTTCTACCTTCTGTATATAAAGGTCGCTAAGAGTAAAAGCAATTTCGGAATACAGCCCTCCGCGGATCGCAACTCTAGTTCCTATGGCTATGGCAGAGATAGCGAGATTTTTTTTACTCCGCAAAAAGCTGCTCTTGGATAACGTACCTAATTGGCCTTCAGGGAGCCGGTTGATTAAGCTCAGCAGTTCCTCCTTATTTCCCCTTTCAATGGTCTGAAAAAGCTTTGCGTCATAGGCCGGGTCATGATGTAAGGTGTTCCTTTCCCGATTTCTTGCAACCACAACATCCGGATTTTCTACCTGCGCTTCAAATTCCTCAGTAATTTTCCGCGTCTCCACCTTGTCTTTAGTAATGAGTTTCCCATAGATCATGTAGTAGACCATCATCCCGATTGACTTGAGCTGTTCCTGACCGATCACAGTTAACGAATTGTAATAAGAAAAGTACGTTACCTTATTCAATTGGCCCCCGAGATCATTTAAAAATCCAGTGAGCTGGTCCTCCCGAAGTCTAAAAGGGAGGGTTGGCCCTATAACAAGGGTACCAAAATCTCTGGTATCTTCAATTAATCGCAAAAAGATAAAGGTCTCAAAATGATTCAGGGTTACAATGACCGGCCAGGTAACTTCCATGGTTAAATATTCAGGATGGGTTTTGGTGATTGCTGACTCAAAGTATGGAAGGTTGCTTCCTATCGGCCATTTAAAGATCAGATCCTTATTTTTATCAAAAAAGGCATAGGGAATATCAAAAGACTCTGAAAGCAGCTGACAAATCTCCCATACCTTATGAGTGCTCTTAAATCCGAAGCTCATTGAACTTTCCTCCTAAAAGGTTAAAGTCTAAATCTGGACTCGCCCTAAGTTAAACCGTCTTTTTGTAAGTAAATGATCTAAAATTAATACAAATTTTATAAAAAAGATACCATAAATGAAGTCTAAAAATCATTAAAATTTAACAAAAGAAAACGCTTTCTTTCTAATTAGTACTCATCTATGGACAGGGAGGATTCAAAAATGACCCGTAATCTTAGCGACCTCATAAAAAAAATGACTTTGCAGGAAAAGGCAAGCCTCTTCTCCGGACTGGACTTTTGGCATACGAAAGGAATTGAAAGATTAGGGATTCCATCTTTGATGGTAACGGATGGTCCCCATGGCCTCAGAAAGCAAGCAGAAGGTGCTGACCATCTAGGGATTTATGCCAGTGTCCCAGCAACTTGTTTCCCATCAGCTGCTGGTCTTGCTTGTTCATGGGATCGGGATCTGATTTATCAGGTCGGGCAGGCGCTTGGTGAGGAGTGTCAGGCTGAGGATGTCGCTGTTCTGCTTGGACCTGGTGCCAACATTAAACGTTCCCCGCTTTGCGGTCGGAACTTTGAATATTTCTCCGAAGACCCGTATTTATCCTCCCAAATGGCAGCAAGCCACATTAAGGGTGTTCAAAGTCAGGGGGTGGGTTCTTCCCTGAAGCACTTTGCGGCCAATAACCAGGAGCACCGGCGGATGTCTGTAGATGCTCAGATTGATGAGCGGACTTTAAGAGAAATTTATCTGGCCAGCTTTGAAACCGCTGTCAGGGAGGCTCAGCCTTGGACCGTAATGAGCTCCTATAACAGGGTTAACGGTGTCTATGCTTCAGAGAGTAAAACCTTACTTGGTGATATCTTAAGAGAAGAATGGGGCTTTGAAGGCATTGTGGTCTCCGACTGGGGGGCGGTTAACGAGCGCGTTGCCTCCTTGCTAGCCGGGCTGGAGCTTGAGATGCCTGCAAGCTTCGGAATTGGGGAAGCGAAGATCATAGCGGCTGTTAAGGCAGGTGAGCTTCCTGAGGAAGTCCTGGACCGTGCTGCAGAGCGTCTGCTTCGCATTATTTTTAACGCAGTGGATGAGAAGAAGCCTAATGCAACCTATGATCAAGAAGGCCATCATCAGCTTGCACGTAAAGTCGCACGGGAGAGTATGGTCCTTCTCAAAAATGAGGCTCAGATTCTTCCTCTTGAAAAAAAGGGTACCGTTGCTGTTATTGGTGCGTTTGCGAAAAACCCTCGTTATCAGGGCGGCGGCAGCTCTCACGTCAATCCAACTCAACTTGAACATAGCTTGGGAGAGATTGAAAGGAAACTTGAGGGCAAGGGAAAAGTCCTGTATGCTCCGGGATTTGATGTGGAAAGCGACAAGATCGATGCTGACTTGCTGGCAGAAGCCAAAGAAGCTGCTCAGAAGTCTGATGTTTCGGTTCTCTTTGTCGGTCTGCCTGATCGCTATGAATCAGAAGGGTATGATCGTGAGCATTTAAGCATTCCTGCCAATCAAATCGCCTTAATCGAAGCCGTTTCTGAAGTACAGCAAAATCTTGTTGTAGTCATTAGCAACGGGGCGCCGATTGAAATGCCGTGGGTTGACCGGGTGAAGGGATTAATTGAAGGGTATCTTGGCGGGCAAGCTCTCGGCGGGGCAGTTGCGGACCTGTTATTCGGGGATGCTAACCCAAACGGGAAACTGGCTGAAACTTTTCCGAGAAAATTAAGCGACAATCCTTCTTACCTATTCTTCCCGGGTGAAGGCGACAAAGTGGAATATAGAGAGGGCATCTTTGTTGGCTATCGTTATTACGATACGAAACATGTGGAGCCGCTGTTCCCGTTCGGCCACGGATTGAGCTACACCAGCTTTGAGTATAGCGGCCTTTCTGTGAATAAGAAAACCATTCGTGATACGGATACGGTAGAAGTTATGCTTACCATCAAAAATACAGGAACGACAGCCGGCAAAGAAATTGTACAGCTTTATGTAAAGGACGTAGAAAGTACGGTTGTTCGCCCGGAGAAGGAATTAAAAGGCTTTGTCAAAGTTGACCTTGCGCCAGGGGAAGAAAAGGCCGTCACTTTTACATTGGATAAAAGGGCGTTTGCTTACTATAACACGGGCCTGAAGGATTGGCATGTCGAATCCGGTGAATTCGAACTGTTAGTGGGTGCTTCTTCTAAAGACATCCGCTTAAGTGAAAGTATTACCGTTATCTCTACTGTGTCAATTGAGCAAAAGATTGACCGTAACACAACTGTCGGTGATCTATTAGATGATCCTGTTCTCAACCCCGTAGCCACTGAATTACTGGCTAAGGTCAATGAAAATAACCCTCTGGCCAATATTCCGGATGAGGATGATGAGGCAGCCGAAATGACGGCAGCCATGATGAAATATATGCCGCTGCGCGCGCTGTCCAACTTTAGTGCGGGGCATTTCACGGAACAAATGCTGACTGAAATGATTCAACAACTGAACGATGTCAAGGAGAGCCAGGGCACGGCGAAGTAAGAACAACAAGAAAAAACGAGTGAGGAGCCATGAAGAAATGAAGAATTCGATTTTTGAGCTAGTTGAGAAAGATAACAATCTCCCTTTTGATTTGGCCCTTCACTCGGTCAATTATGTTCCAAGCCACTGGCACAATAGTATAGAAATTATCTTTGTGCTGAAAGGCTCCCTTGAGGTCAATGTAAATAACGATACAGCCCATTTATACGAGGGGGATATTTTCCTTATTAATATTGGCCATGTCCATGAGGTCATTGAGAAAGAGCCTAATATTATTGTGACTATTCAGCTTCCGCTGCCTTATCTAAGGGAAAATATAAGAGGTGCTGACTCCTTTAATTTTGAACTCAACTCTAACTCCGTAGACAAAGATAACAAGGTGGCCTTGTATGCAATCCGTAAGCTTATTGCGGAAATGGTCCAGCTCAAATATAAACACGAAGAAACCTATTCCCTGGATATGTCTTCACGAATGCTAAGTGTATTGTCCATTTTGATCCATCAATTTAAAAGCTTGAATGCAGAGGGTTCCATCAGCGAAAAGAATAAAGACAGAATGCTGAGAATTGTAAGCTATATTGAAGAGCATTACAAAGAGCCCATTTCCCTTCAAACCATTGCCGAACAAGAGTATTTATCTGTGCCATATCTGTCCAACTTTATAAAAAACAATATCGGGTTGAATTTTCAAACCTACTTAACAGATATACGTCTAAAGAATGCTGTTGAGGATCTCTTTTATAACGAACACCTTCCTATCACTACGATTGCGGAGAAACATGGTTTTCCTACAACCAAGTCGTTTTATAAAGCCTTCAAGAATAAATACCATATGACTCCAAGTGACTATAGGAGACAACAATACTCGTTACCGGATCATGCCCGGAAAAGGCAACAAAATCATGGAATGCCCAATTACTTGGCCTTCAACCAATCCAATGCGCTGGGGATCATCAGTAAATACTTGCAGCGGGAGACGTCTTTTGAAGGACCTTATTTACCTGCCACGACCACCAAAAGTCATGAGGTGATGGTCTCTTCTCATTCGGCCAAGAGGCTGAGGCACACATGGAAGGCTTTGATTACGATAGGTAAGGCTAAAGAAGGGCTTTATGCGGATGTGCAGCAGCAATTACGTTATGTTCAGGAGAAGTGTCCCTTTGAGTATCTGCGTTTCCATGGGATCTTTGATGACGACATGTTGGTTTATCAGGAGGATTCCAAAGGGAATCCTCTGCTTAATTTTCGTTATGTCAATGAGCTGTTTGATTTCTTATTATCGATGGGTTTGAAACCCTTCGTTGAGCTTGGATTTATGCCTTCAGCATTAGCAAGTGATCCGACAAAGACCGTATTCTATAAACCGAGTTATACGAGTCCTCCAAGGTCATTAGACAAGTGGTGCAAATTAATAGAGGCGTTTATTTACAACTGCTTTAATCGATATGGAAGAAGGGAAGTCGAAAGCTGGCGGTTTGAGTTTTGGAATGAACCTGAATTTTATGTATTTTGGTCGGGGAGCAAAGAGGAATATCAGGAATTTTACCGGAGGACTTATGAGACACTGAAAGGAATATCACCAAAGCTCCAAATTGGGGCCCCTGGCCGAATCATTACCTTTAAGTCCAACGAGTATGGTGCTGACTTTTTCGCTTATTGTGAGGAACATTCCTGCCTCCCGGATTTCCTCCCGATTCACTTCTATCCGCACGAAGAATTGAATTTGAATTCAGATAATGCGAATCAAATGTTCATTACTCAAACCTATGAGAATATGCTGAGCAATTTTTCAGGTATATCGCCTAACCCTGATTTCCTAAAGACTTCGCTCGAACAGGAAAAAGGGAGAGTAGCTGAGCTGGGTTTATCTCATCTCGATGTTTATTTAACAGAATGGAACTCTACAACTTACCATCGGGACTTAACGAATGATACCTTATATAAATCCTCTTATATTGTTAAGAATATCGTAGAAAATTTTGACCAAATTTCCGGCTTCGGCTACTGGGTATTAAGCGACAATATTGAGGAGACAGCAGGATCCCCAAAATTATTCCATGGAGGTCTTGGTTTAATGACTCAATTTGGCATACCGAAGCCCGCAATGCTCGCTTATGAACTGCTAGCCAAATTAGGGGATACCTTGATGGGGCAAGGGGATGGGTATGTCGTAACGTCAGATGACAGGGGCTATCAGATCCTTACCTATAACTATTGTCATTTTGATGACCTATATGCTATAGGGGATGCCTCTTTTATTAGTGACAAGCATCGCTATAATGCCTTTAAAGAGGAGAAGACGATGAGGCTGGAGATTGATCTGAAGGGAATCCCATCAGGAAATTACCGGATTATCACTTATACCGTAAATCGGGAACATGGAAGCAGCTTTGATGAATGGGTGAGGATGGGGGCTCCGGCAGCTCTTGAGCAGGATGATATTCAATATTTAAAGGCGATTTCCATACCGAAGCGTGAAGTTCATACCCTTAAAATCGAGGATAAATGGACATACAATTCAACATTGGAGCCCCATGCGATTTCCTTAGTGGAACTTCTTCCGATTTATTAGGTTAATTTTTAAGGTTTAAATGGCAGATAAAGGTAAGCGGTTACAAAACAACTTAAAATGAACTCATGAAGTAAGTAAGAAGAAGCCTATCTGCGGATAGGCTCCTTTAATATAATTTAATCATCAAGGAAAACGCTTACTTTTATCGAGGCGGATAATGAATAGTGGCAGTCCTAATTTTTAATGAAAGAAGGAATGACAAATGGACTTACAGGTACAAACCCCTTTGAAAAGATTGATGACAGGTCTAACGTTATCGAACTTTGCTGCCAATCTGGCTTTATTTACGCCGATCGTTGTGCTGCTGACCCTAAAGTTAACTTTCCTGGACCCGGATCATGTTGCAACAAATCTAAGTTATGTTACAGGCATTGGTGCTTTCTTTGCTTTGATTTTCAACCCGATAGCCGGATTTATCAGTGACCGCACAACCTTCAAGTTAGGCCGCCGGCGGACATGGATCTTATTTGGTCTGGTATTTGGCGGGCTCTCCTTAGTAGGCATTGGCTTATCCAATCAAGTTTGGCAAATTGTCCTATTCTGGTGCTGTGCTCAAGGCTTTTATAACTTTACCCTGTCGGCCAATATGGCGTTGGTTGCTGAACAAGTTGATGATTCCAAAAAAGGCAGCATCTCGGGCATGATGGGGATGACGCAGAATTTAACGATTTTGCTCGGCATGCTTCTTATGACAGCCATGTCCAAACAATCGAACTTATCCAAATTCTCGGTTCTCGCTATATTTGGGGTTGTAGCTGCGGTTGTTGCTCTTATGCTGATTCGCGAAGGTAAGTATATGGTTAAGAAGAAATCCAGCAGCAGCGTTAAAACAAAATTTAGCATCTGGAGTGTCTTCCCTGACCCTAGAAAGCATCGTCCGTTCATGTGGGCTTGGATTTCCCGCTTCCTGGTCATGATGGGCATCGCCTCTACAAACTATAATTCAGTCCTGTTAACGCAAAGATTCGGGATTAAAGCTGAAGATCTGAGTGGGAAAATGCTGATCTTAACCTTTGTCTCAACCATTTGTATCGTAGTATCCAGCATTGTATGCGGTAAACTCTCGGATAAATTAAAAATCCAAAAACCATTTGTACTTGGATCCGGTTTATTAATGGCTGTTGCTTTAATTGTAATCGCTTTCAGCTATCATTTTAATGTATTGATTTTTGCAAACGCTCTATATGGGATTGGTGCGGGAGTTTATTGGGCCGTTGATATTGCGCTTGTGACACGGGTTCTTCCTTCAAAGGATACAGCAGCCAAGGATTTAGGCATTATCAATATTGCTAATGCTTTGCCGCAATCCATTGTTCCGGCGATCGCTCCGATCTTACTTTCCATTGGCGGATACAGCTTTATGTTTACTTTCTTAGGGATTGTCGGAATCTTCGGCGGGCTTACGATTCTTCCTGTACCTGAATTAGGTCAGGATAACAAGGCGAAAATTTCCGAAGTATCCGATCTCGGCCTCTCTGTCGACTAATTTTGAAACTAAGGTGATGAAATTGATTAAATATACTAGCAACCCAAATGGTCCGACACTCGGGCTTTCTACAACATCTGGTGTGGAGATCATCTATCAGGACGGTTTGGCCTTTAAAGATCTGAACAAGAGCGGAAAACTTGAAAAGTACAAAGACTGGCGTTTATCTCCCAAAGAGAGAGCGAAGGACCTTGCCTCAAAAATGAGCCTGGAACAAATCGCAGGTTTAATGTTATACAGCTCACACCAGTCTGTTCCTGCTGCAGACCGCGGCTTTCGATCCGGTACGTATGGGGGCAGATCATTTGCCGAAAGCGGTGCAAAACCGTGGGAGCTGTCCGACCAACAGATTGAATTTTTGAAAAATGATCATTTGCGCCATGTTCTGGTAACTTCAGTAGAGACACCGGAAATTGCGGCGAAATGGAATAATGAAATGCAGGCATTTGTAGAAGGAGTGGGTTTCGGAATCCCCGTTAATAATAGCTCGGATCCCCGTCATTCTTCAGACTCCAGTAAAGAATTTAATGAAGGTGCGGGCGGCCATATTTCCATGTGGCCGGAGCCCCTTGGGTTAGCAGCCACCTTTGACCCGGAAGCCGTTAAGAAGTTTGGGGAGATTGCCGCAAGAGAGTACCGGGCACTCGGAATAACGACGGCATTGTCCCCACAAGTGGATATTGCCACCGATCCCCGCTGGTTCCGGTTTAACGGCACCTTTGGTGAAGATGCCAAACTCTCGGCTGATATAGGCAGGGCTTATATAGACGGCTTCCAAACTTCCGATGGGGATGCTGAAATAGCTGAGGGCTGGGGTTATCATAGTGTAAATGCTATGGTTAAGCACTGGCCTGGCGGCGGATCGGGTGAAGCGGGAAGAGATGCTCACTACGGTGCCGGTAAGTATGCCGTTTACCCGGGGGATAACTTTGACGAACACCTTATCCCTTTTACAGAAGGAGCCTTCAAACTTGAAGGTAAAACGGGAAAAGCATCAGCTGTTATGCCGTACTACACCATTTCGTATAATCAGGATCCGAGTGGTGAAAATGTCGGGAATTCCTACAACAAATACATCATTCACGATCTGTTGAGAAACAAATACAACTACGATGGCGTGGTTTGTACAGATTGGAATATTACCCATGACTTTTCCGGAAAAATGGATGTCTTTATTGATGGGAAACCATGGGGAGTTGAGGAGCTAACTGTTGCTGAACGTCATTATAAACTGATCATGGCCGGTGTCGACCAATTTGGCGGCAATAATGAAATGGAGCCTATTTTAGAGGCTTATAGAATAGGTGTTAAGGAGCATGGAGAGGCCTTCATGCGCGAGAGAATGGAGCAATCGGCTGTCCGTTTGCTAATTAATATTTTCAGATTGGGGCTGTTTGAGAATCCTTATTTAGATGTGGGAGAAACCGTCGCCACAGTAGGATGCCCTGAATTTATGGAGGCAGGTTTTAAAGTACAACTTAAATCAGTTGTCTTATTAAAGAATCAAAATCAGGTGTTGCCGTTAAAGCCTCAAACGACGGTTTATGTTCCAAAGCGGCTTTATCCGGAAAGAAAAGATTGGTTCGGCAACTCCATCCCAGAGCGACTCGACTCCCCTGTAAATATGGATCTTGTTCATAGGTATTTCAAGGTAACTGAAAATCCGGAAGAAGCTGATTGTGCGCTCGTCTTCATATCCGGGCCTGATTCTGGAATTGGATACAGCAATGAAGATGCAGCAGTTGGCGGAAACGGCTTTGTTCCTATTAGCTTGCAGTATCGTCCTTATGAAGCAAAGTTCGCAAGAGAGCAAAGCTTGGCCAGTGACCGCTCCTACAAGGGAAAAACGATTAGGACAACTAACGAATGCGACTTGGATTTGATTTTGAATACAAAGGAACTCATGAAAGGCAAACCCGTTATTGTATCCCTGCTCTTGACTAATCCTATTGTGGTTTCAGAGTTTGAAAGCCAGGTTGACGGCCTTCTTGTAAACTTTGGGGTGCAGGATCAAGCACTGCTCGATATCATCAGCGGCAAAGCAGAGCCTACCGGATTACTCCCTTTCCAAATGCCAGCTAATATGCAGACGGTAGAGCAGCAATTCGAAGACGTGGCACACGATATGCAGTGTCATACGGATGCAGTAGGGCATGTCTACGACTTTGCTTATGGGCTGAACTGGGACGGTCCGATTGAGGATGAACGGACAAAAAAGTATAAGAAAACAGGATCAAAATAAGAGAATCACCTAAAGCATGAAAAGTTAAACGGCCTTAAGTCCTGAGTTCCATTGGACCCTAAAGGCCGTTTAGCTTTGCTTGGTTGGCTCAGCGCCTAACCCACATGACCGGCCGCACCCCCAGTACCGTGTCCACCTTGCGATAATACACCTGGTAATCGGAAGAAACGACTCGCGATTTGTCGGTGCTGCTGTAATAAGGGGTGGAGAGCCAATAATCATGGGGTAATACAGAAGCGGTCTTAGACAGGTTAAAAAGATGCTGCACATCATCTATTGACGGCAAAGTTAAATAAGCTGAGTATTTTTGCCGAAATGCCCGATCACTGTCTTGGGCTGCATATTTTATGGATGAAAACCAGTAATGGGGCCGGTCCCCCGCATCTGCCTGCTGCGAATTGCCTTCGTTACTTATCGCGTAATATTCTGCATTTCGAATGCGGCTCCGCTCGTCTTGCGTAAACCATTGATCCATATCATGGGTGTTCAAACGTTCATGAATGCTTGCTTTCGTATAATCGCTAGAGACTTCATCATACGCGCTGCGATATAAAGCATCTTTAGCGATCACCTTTACCCAATCCTTATCCTGCTCCAAAACATACCACTGAATGGGTTTGCCATCTATATGGCCAAGCGTTAGCGTTTCCGGTCTGCTCGGATAGAAGGCAATCACCATTAAAAAAGCAGCGGTGACCATGCCTACACGTCTAAATATACGACTCCTAAAATCAAGGTTGTCCAGCAGCAAAACGATGATCAGGATATCCAAATGCACATTGAATAAGAACATATGCTTCTGCAAATCGGCGTTACCGTTGCTTAGGATGGGGACAATGAATTGCCCCGCTGCTGCACCCATTAGTACCAACCGCAGCAAGATGCTGTATAAGCTGGCTTTTCTCCTGAATAAGGCAATCACATTTGCTATAGACAGGACCAGGATCAGACATAGAACTAGAGAGGCAAAGCCTGAGAAGCTCTTCCTGAGGCTCTCCCAAATATTCATTCGATGATCGATTAGCAGATCCGCCTGCTGGGAAGATGAATGAATGTTGGCTAAATAAGTGGGCCTAAGGGGCAAAGCCGCCTCGGCGCTTATATCCAGTTTCTTCGCGAAAAAGGCAGGGTGCGTTAAGTAATATTTCAAATTTCCGATTTGGCTTGTGCGATCATAAAACTCAGTTTGAAAATCGATATTCTTTCTATCCGAACTTAAGGATTGCCAATTGTAAGCGTTCATAGATTCGAACCTGGACAGCTCCGGAGATAAACCCAAATCTTGAGCGGCTTTCTCAGGCGATGGATTATCGTATAGAACACCGAAAAAAACAGATTGAAAGGTGGTATTACTCTTCATCCATTCCGGGATTAACTTCACGTAGCCGTAGGATCCAATAAGCATAACAACAACTAGACTGCAGATTGTGATTCTCTTCTTCATGCCTTCATTTTTGATCGCGTAGTATACCAGGGGAACACACAACAGCAAAGTTGAAGGAAAGTTGG
Organism: Paenibacillus sp. CAA11; assembly: GCF_003060825.1. NCBI lineage: Bacteria > Bacillati > Bacillota > Bacilli > Caryophanales > Paenibacillaceae > Paenibacillus > Paenibacillus sp. CAA11. The sequence goes on along the minus strand of NZ_CP028922.1, from coordinate 4,756,018 downwards.
CTGATTTGGATCCGGAAAAAATAAAAAGAGACAGGATCAAGCCGATATAGACCCAGTAGCTGTTCTTATTTTTTTCAAGATACAGCAGTAGGACAAAGGATAAAATCAAGAAAATAAGCGTCGTTGATTCCCCATAAAAAGAGTTGAAATAAACCAGGTAGCCGCAATCTAAAAAGATCAAAGCAAAAACAGCTTTAACCGCAATATCAGCATATTTATTGTCTTTCCACCTTTTCTTGAAAAACAAGAATAAGGCAAAGGCGTAAATGAGGATATACTGTACGGTTTGAAAAAATAGGTGAAACAAGTTGGGGGCATGATGTAAAAGATTGCCCACTAAGGCGTTAAAGAATAGCGCTATCTTCGTAAATATGAATTGCGTTGAGTAATATTCCGAAGGGTTGTCTCTAACAGGCAGAAATATATTTTTGAAATACTGAGTAACACTAGCGGGGTCGGATAATTTGTACAAATAGTCAGCACTCCAATACTTGATCCCACTGCTGGATGACAGCCCAAACGCGTTCATTGTCCGGTTGAAGTCGGAATTATCGGCAAGCCCGATGGTCACGGGTACATAAATCAATATGGAAATGACGATCACAATGGAAATATAGAGAAGCAAGTTGCGAGTGACGTTGGATTTAAGCAAAAAAATCGCTCCTTAATGGCTTTAAAGTGAAAGGTGTTATTCATAAACTGTCGAGCGAATTGTTGAATACACTTTTCGGTCGTCAAACAAAAAGAAACCGCTCTTTGGTGAAATGGAAGTACCACCAACCATTACCCAAAAGGAGGGGTTTCTTTGTACATTCAATATACCATGGATCAACTCTGTTTACCAAATTACTCGGCCTAGGGTGAATGAGCATTCATCAAGCGATTATTGGCGTGCATATGTCCCATTCGCACAAGCAGGGAGCCCGCCCCCGGCGTAAACTGAATTATAATCAGTGAGCGAGGTGAACTTCCATGGCACAATCGAAAGAGATGCGTGCACGGGCTAAGAAGCTTCAGGGCCGTCCAGTCTGTGTCACCCTGCACAGCGGAGAGACTTACGTCGGTTACATCACCGACGTTAATCGCGGCGAGTTGGTACTTGCCAGCGCAGGAGTCCCCCCACGCGCTTCTTCCGGGAAGCAAGATTCCCGATCTCTCAAACGCAGAGCTGGTGCGCATGATCCGGGCGCCCGTCTTGGCAACCGGAGAAGCGGTGCACGTAAACCGTCTGGCCGTCCGCGCCCCCGTAAGCCGGACGCCAAGGTATCAGCGTTACTGCCGATGATGGGATCGCTGTTCGGCGGCCTGGGTGGCGGCACGGCTGGCGCAGGGGGACTTGGCGGCATGCTCGGCGGGGGCTTGCGGCTGTTCGGCATGATCCAGAAATTTGTCCCCGTTGTGAGGATGGGCTACGGTATGATCAAGTCCATTCGCCCGTTTATCGGCGCCGTTCAGGGTTTGATGCCCCAGGCCAATCCGGCCACGCCGGATAATGAATAATCGTTTATCTATGACTTTAAGCCCCCTTTGAGTGGTCAAAGGGGGCTTATTAACAAACAATGATATATGTTTTATCAGCAAGTGGTGAACGCAGATTCTTATGCACAGAAGATAAGACTGAGACCCATTGATTTCAGCGCCGTGCTTGGGTTTAGATCCTTTGATCAATCGAATTCACTCTGGTTTTATCTTTGCCATTACTAGGCTCCGAGGAAGTTGTTAATTCCTGTGCATGAGATGGATTTTCTCCATCTTGCACTATAGTCTTGCTCGAAGGCTCTTGTTCGGTGATATCGATACCCTCGTTCTCGACTTGGTGTTGTTGGAGGCTCTCTTTGTTGTCTTTCTTGATAGCCTGAGAGATCTCGCTAGTTGCATCATTTGTTATTTCCATCATTTTGCCGTTCAACCCATCAGCTTTGCTTTTAAGTGCCTTAGAGCGAGCGGGGTCGCTATTCTCCAAGGCTTTAGATTCACTATTTAATGTAATTTGCGCCATCTTCACTTTGCTGATTTGGTTCATTTTGTTGCTTGCCGATACCAATGCCCCCATTGTGTTGGATGCAAGGGGATCCTCTACTTGTCCGGAATCTATTGAACCGCGCTCCAGGACTTCCTTTTCATCGTTCTCTTCTTTTTGATTTTCTTTATCCATCCCTGTTGCTTTTTGTTGCTCTTCAAGCTTGATCTTTCGGATTTGAGTCTCGACCTCTTCGATTTGTGCATCAAAATCCGCCAGCTCCAATTTCATGACTTCCGTGCTAACCCCTTTTTCCATGGCATTTGACATGTACTGACTTCTGCGCTCTGTGATTTGTTGGATTTGCTCCATTAATTGTTCAGTAGCAGATTTTTTACCAACATTTTGACTCCATAGGTTATTCGCTCGCTGGCTTATCGATAGCTTGTCCTGCTTCATCACTTTTTGCGCATCGCCAGTTTGAAGCGAGACTCCCGTCGATACTTGGACTTTTAAATTTCGTGAAATCTGCTCGTTGCCTGAATGAATCGAAATTCTCATGACAAATTCTCCTCACACCTATAATTTTGTAAGGGCATCATGCTGGAATCTTCATAGAGGTATCATTTTACATAAAGGGCTATAGTTATAGTCCAATAAGGTAAAAACCCTTATTTGTATATATCGGAAAAATAAACCACCCACGTTATATCAGTTATCTTAAATAGGCCAGGTATTCTTCTCGTTGATATGATCTTGACAACGCTGCATTCTCCCATTAATGTGAAAATAAATTAAAGGCAATGTAACCGAAAGGTTCAACCTCGCTGCAGCTGGGGTTGGGCTTTTTTTTATGATCTAATGGAGGGGATTTACGATGGCCACGAAGGAACAGCTTCTTAGAAGGCTTGATGAAATTGGAGGTTCACTGGAGCGGAGAGGTGAGGCGCTGCTGCTGTTGGGTGTCGGATCGGTAGGAGTAGAAACAGCGCGAATTGATGAATATTCGGACTTGGACTTTTTTGTAATTGTGAAGCCGGGATATAAACAAGCGTATATTGAGCAGCTGGATTGGCTGGAGGAAGTATACCCGCTATCATATACCTTCCGAAATACGGTGGATGGATACAAGATCCTGTTCGAGGACGGGATCTATGGGGAATATGCGGTGTTTGAGGAGGAGGAAATGGAGCATGTCGCATATTCGGAGGGAAGAATCGTTTGGAGGAATCCGTCTTATGCGAATCCGGAGATCACAGAGATCGCTAAGGGCGGAAGGAGAACGGAGACGCAGCGCAGAGAGGGACTGGATTTCCCGCTGAATGAGGCTTTGACCAACTTATATGTAGGACTATGCCGCTATGCCCGGGGGGAGAAGCTCTCTGCGGCGAGGTTCGTCCAGAGCTATGCCGTGGACAATATCCTCTCAGCTTTGCATTTACTTGAGAAGGAGGAGGCGTACTTCCCGGATGTGTTTGGAGAGGAGCGGCGGCTGGAGAAGAGGTATCCTTCCTTTGCAGAACGGGTGGGCGATATGATACTGGGATACGAGCGGACCCCGGAGTCGGCGCTGCATATTCTTCGTTACCTGGAAGAGGTATATCCCGTCAATGCCAGAATGAGTAAGGAGATTAGACGGTTGGCAGAAGGCTTGTAATATGAGTAGTTTGTTTTTAATTATCTTTTCCTTTTACTTCTGCGGGAAGACTCCCTAAACTTGAAGTACAGGCACAGTTCTAGACTTCAAGGATAATAAGGGGGGTTGCCCTAATGGTTGATGTTTTTGCTGTAGCTGACATTATTGTAAAACACATTAGAACCCACTACCCTCAAGATGTCGCTATTGTCGGATATTACGGATCCTATTTGCAGGGGCGAGCGACGGAACGCTCGGATTTGGACTTCTTCTTCATTCCGGCCACGGCTAGAGGAAGACAAGTGGAGTGCCAGTTTATTATCGATGGCATCAGTTTTGATTTCTGGCCGATTGGGTGGGAGCGTGCTGAGGGAATGGCAGCATCTGAGGAGTGGAATACGACGATCATAGCAGACTGTGAGCTGTTATATGTTCGGTCGGAAGATGATCTTGCGAGGTTCATGGGGCTTCGGGAGACCATTTCCAACATGGGCAGCGAGTCGAGAGCGCCTGATTTGATCGGCAAAGCCGAATCAGTACTGAAGGATTGCCTTGCCGGCATGGCTAAAATGCGGCTTGCTGAAAGCTCCAAGGAGCTATCCTATTGTCGAACCCAGGCTTATGAGATTGTGACAGACATCTTCAAGTCTCTTGGGTTCTTGAACCAAACCTACTATAAGCGCATGTGGGGCCACTATCGTGAGCAAGTCAGAAATCTCCCCATCAAGCCGGACCAACTGGATCATTATCTTGATACCATTATGTTCAGCGTTACTCCGAGTGAAATCATGTCAGCATGCGAGAAACTGATTGCAGATACACTTGGCCTTATATCAGAGCGACAAAGCAGTCAAGTGGAAACTCGCTCTTATAAAAGGTGGATGAAGGGGTACTTTGAAGAGGAATTGGGGATGATGAACAAACTTCTAACCGCGTGCGAGAAAGGTCATTACGAAACAGCGTTTTTCGTTGCTATTCGCTTACAAGACGGGATAGCCCGAACTCTGTATGCGGCGGAAAAAGGGCGCTGGCCGGGGATTGCTGACTTAGGCGAGCATCGAGAACTTTATGTTCGTTACGGATATCCGGATCTTGTCGCGCTGCTGGATCAGACAGACTTTGAACCGTTGCGGTTAGCCGTTCTGCAGCTTATAGAAAAGTTGGAGAATCACCTGAAAGCAGAAGGTGTGCCTCTGAACCGGTTTGGCTCTGTTGCCGAATTTGAGTCATTTTACATCAGCAGGGCTTAATGAAGCTATGCTCATCTATTGAAAGCAGGTGCCGCAGTGTACCCTTTCAGCTTGTTTTAGTCCTCGGAATAATAGGGAAATCCCCCCTAAATGAGAGCGCTAATCTTGTTTGCCATGCAATTTTAATATTGTGTGGCTTTTTTTGCACGTGTTATGATGAGTCAAATCTAGTTGAAGGATCAACGGCTTTTTCCCGTTATTATTTAGGCCGCTAGCAAGTCTACTAGATCTACAAATAATTAGGGGGAAGAAATCGTGAATTATCATTTTGCAGACAGAACTAGAAATTTTACATCTTCAGCCGTTCGAGATATTTTAGCTGTGACTCAGCAAGGAAATGTCATTTCTTTTGCCGGCGGGCTTCCTTCTGAGGAATTCTTTCCTGTAGAACAAGTTCGGTTAGCTTATGAGAAGGTCTTTGCATCGGGTACGGGTGCATTGCAATATGGGGTTACGGAGGGTTTTCTGCCCCTGCGTGGCTTGCTCCAAGAAAGAATGAAGACGAAGGGGATTCACTCTGATCCGGAAGCCATCATGATGACGACAGGATCGCAGCAGGCGATCGACCTTTTTAGTAAAATCATGCTTTCACCTAATGATATCGTGCTGACTGAAGACCCTACTTATCTAGCAGCCTTGCAGGTATTTAAAGCCTATGAAGGACAGGTATACTCTGTTCAAGGGGACGAATACGGCATGGATCCGCAGGATTTAGAACATAAAATTCAGACGTTGAAGCCCAAATTCATCTATGTGGTTCCTACTTTTTCGAATCCTGAAGGTAAGGTGTGGAGTCTGGAGCGCAGAACAGCCTTAGTTGAATTGGCCAAAAAATATAACGTTCTGGTTTTTGAGGATGACCCGTATGGTGAAATTCAGTTCGACGAGGGGGAAACCTACCCATCCCTTGCCAGCTTGGATCAGGAACGAACTCATGTATTGTACACAAGTACATTTTCTAAAACCGTGGTTCCCGCTCTTCGCTGTGGTTGGATCACAGGGCCTAAAGAGGTTATCGGCATGATGGCGCAGGCCAAGCAATCATCTGATCTTCATTCAAGTTCTATAGATCAGCAAGCTCTATATTTTCTGATGCGTGATTTCGATCTAAACAGCCATATTGCCCTTCTTCGCCGGGAATATTATCAGCGCATGATTGTGATGCGCGATTATTTAAATAATCTAGAAGGGTTTAGCTTTACAGAACCAAAGGGGGGAATGTTCTTCTGGGTCAAGGCGGATAAACAACTAGACATGACAGGGTTGCTTCCTGAAGCCGTGAGACATGGTGTGGCTTATGTTCCAGGAGCACCTTTTTATGTTGCAAACCCTCAAGAAAATACGTTCCGTCTGAACTTTACTCATTCTACACCTGATAAATTAAAGCTCGGAATGATGCGTCTGTCTGAGGTTTTAGGCAATGTAGGAAAATAGAATTATTTCCTGAGGTGAACCGTAAAGGCGCTCTTGCTTAGGAAAAAAACAAAAGAGGCTGTTCCAAAGTCGTCACAGATGACCTTAGGAACGGCCTCTTTTTCATTTAAATTCACAGTCTCTACATTCCTATCTGTTGCAAAATAGAATGAGCAGCCCCACGGCCCTTACACTCTCGTTGTGGTATTCACAATATAGACACATCTAATCTTCTCAAAATTGAGCTTTGCCCAGTTATACCAAGTGGAAGGAGAAGAACCCTTGGACGATGCCGAACTGCTCAAACGGATTCATGACGGGGACTTGGAAGCACTGAACCAATTGATCGAACGCCATTATGACAGCATCAGTCGGTACTGCTATTGGAAAACCGCTAATGCGGCATTGGCGCAGGATCTCACTCAGGAAACATTCTATCGTTTCTTTCGTTCCCTGGATCGCTACATCCATACCGGCAAATGCCGGGCCTATCTGTATACGATTGCCCGCAGGCTCGTGAGCGATGCCCGCAAGGGACTGCCCCAGATCGCGCTGGACCAAATCGCCGAGACGGCTCTCGGAACAGCGCCTTCAGCCGAGGAAACGGCAGAACGGGATTGGCAGAGCCGTGAGCTCGTGCGGTGGCTGACCCATCTACCGGACGAGCTGCAGGAAGCGGTCATCCTGCGCTATAGCTACGGGCTGCGCTTCCGAGAAATTGCCGACATTACGGGCGTAACCCTCTACACCGCGCAATACCGAGTGAAGCGTGGACTGGCCGCCCTGAAGAAGATCATGCACAAGGAGGAAGAATCCTAAGATGAAGCATCGGAAAAGCCATCTGCCCGCCAGCCTCCCGCTCCCTCCTGTTCCCGGCCATGACCCGGAACGGATCGCGGAAACCATTAAACGTTCCCGTCTGATCCTGGAAGAGAGCATACAGCGAGACGAAGGGCGACGCATCTCGTTTAAGCAATTTTACATTCGTCAGCTGCGCTTTATCGGAATGCGAGTGTGGCTCCTCCATGTGGCGGTCCTCGTGATTACTGCTGTACTGATTCACCAGATTCCCGGAGCTTCATCCGGCGGTCGCTTGCAGCTGCTTGCTTTGTTCTCCACTGCCGCACCGCTGCTCGTGCTCATTGGAATCCAAGCTCTTACTCGCTCTATCGGCAGTCGAATGCTGGAGCTTGAGATGAGTACCCTGTACTCCCTGGAACGATTGTTCTTAGTCCGCCTGAGTCTGCTTGCGCTTATCGACATCGCAGGACTTGGCATTCTCGCCGGGATGTTCAGCCTTGAGTGGGGGCAGGAGCTGGGCCGCATGCTGCTCTACCTGTTTACCCCGTTTACGGTGGCCTGCGTCGGCTGTCTATGGCTGCTCAATTGTTCTCGTATCCGGGATAAAGGCTTCGCCTGTACCGCGTATATCCTGCTCCTCCTGGCTTTGCAAATCGCCTGCACCTTACGGACTGAGAACCAGACTGGGCTGAACGCTCTGGTCTATGAAAGCTCCTCCACCGGTCTATGGGTGGGCGTGCTGCTACTATCCTTGCTCGCGTTGATTCGCGAGCTGCACAAGCTGCTGAATACCTGCCGTCGAATGGAATTCGTTAGCTCGTTGTAGCCCGCTTATACAAAGGAGGCTTTATCCGTTGGAACTCACACTTGAAGATATCAGCAAACGATTTACCGGCTTCACTGCCGTTGACGGCGTATCCGCCCGAATGCACACAGGAGTCTATGGCCTGCTCGGCGCTAATGGAGCGGGGAAGACCACGCTCATGCGCATGATATGCGGCATTCTGAATCCGACGTCCGGACGGGTAAGCCTGGACGGACAGGACATTGCCGCGCTTGGTGAACGATACCGGAACCTGCTCGGGTATCTGCCTCAAGATTTCGGGTATTATCCCAATTTCTCTGCCGAGGAATTCCTGCTATATGTCGCAGCCCTCAAGGGACTGTCAAACACCGCAGCCAAACGCAAGAGCCGGGAGCTACTGGAACAGGTAGCCTTGACGGAGTCGGCCCGCAAGAAAATCCGCACCTTCTCCGGCGGCATGAAACAGCGCCTCGGCATCGCCCAGGCGCTGCTGAATGATCCCCGCATCCTCGTGCTGGACGAACCGACAGCCGGACTTGATCCGAAGGAACGGGTTCGCTTCCGCAACATGATCGCCAATCTGGCGAAGGATAAGATTATTCTTCTCTCCACGCATATCGTACCCGATGTCGAATCCATCGCCGATCAGATCCTCATCATGAAGAAAGGCCGCTTCCTCATGAGCGGTACCGCACAGGAATTAACCTCCTCAATGGTAGGTTGCGTCTGGAACTACCGACTTACACCAGACGAAGTGGAGCGGGTAGGAGGCGACGTTGTGATCAGTAATCTGAAGCATGACGGCCCCTATGTCGAACTGCGTGTTATCTCGGCTTCGCAGCCTGCGGCAGATGCAACGCCTGCCGTCCCTACCCTGGAAGATCTGTACTTGTATCATTTCAGCGACTCTGCCGTTCCATCTCTTGGACAGAGGGAGGCTCACTTATGAGTGCTTTAACCCAATTTGAACTCCGCAAGCTAATGCGACGCAAATCTGCCTTGTTTGGCTTGCTCGCGATGCTATTGTTCGCTCTGTACGGCTCCGTGGTTGAAGCCCTTCAGGATGGACCTTCATACGATAATCATGGGGAAGTGAATGGAATGGCAGTCATTCCCCTGGAGAAGAAGCATGTCCAAGCTTTCGCAGGCCCGCTTACGCCGAAGGTATTTGAAAATGCGCTCCAGGGCTTTCGTGCCATTCGTGATGATCCCGCCAATCTGGGTGTCTATCGTCCCGATATCGGGGGAAGGGTACTTACAGATGAAGCATTCTATAAGGTTTATCCGTACGATTTCATACTCGACTTCATTCGCGAAGTATATTCCCCCTTTGGTCAACATAATTACTACATCGTCGACAACCTATCGCCAGAAAGTCTAAATCACTTCTATGAAAAGCGGATGGAGCGGGTTCGTGCTTATCTCAGCAAGGATTATGCCTACGGCAATTATTCCGCAGCAGACAAAGTGTACTATGAGAACATGAATGCGAAGATAAGCACCCCCTTCCGGGTAGACTACACCGGGGGTTGGCAGACTCTTTTTAGAAATTCTTCCTTCATCTTCATGATCGCCACGTTCGTGATCTGCGTCTGCACCGCTCCTGTATTTGCCTCCGAATACCAGACCGGCGTAGCAGCCATCGTGCTCTCGACGCGCCACGGACGAGGCAAAGCTATTTACGCCAAGCTGAAGGCGGCTTTTACCTTTGCAACCGGGATGTTTCTGTTCGGCTGGCTTGCCTTTACCGCGTCCGTATTTGCCGTATACGGAGTTTCGGGTTGGAATGCCTCTCTGCAAACGGTAGGCCGAAGTTACCTACTCTCGCCATTTCCGCTTACCGCCCTGGAGACTTATCTGTGGTTGTCTCTACTCGGCTATCTGGGCAGTCTTATGATGACCGGATTGACGCTGCTGTTCTCCTCTCGGATGAAGTCGCCCTTTTCGGTTATTGTCTGCACGGTTGTTCTCTTGTTCGGACCGATGTTCATCTCCGAAAGCAAGACGAGTCGGCTCTTCAATCATCTGCTCGCTCTCCTTCCTGGTAAACAAGTGAGAAACATCGATGCCTTTCGGGGTTATGAGCTTTACCATCTCTTCGGCTGGCGAGTTCCGCAGCCGTACATGATCGGAGCCGTCGCTGTCTTGGTTGCGCTCCTCGTTGTCCCGTTTGCGTACCGGGGCTTTCGCAAGTATCAGGTTGTTTAATAGGCAAAGCAATTCACTTGTGATCCATAGCATTCCTTATCCATCCACCTCAGCTCTTGGTGAAATTACTTCTATCCCTGGAGGTTCAGTTGAAAGGAGATTCGTGTCATTGAAATCCCACTAGTTATAGCTATTGGCTATATCCAGCTATAACTCATTCATAGAACGTTATAGCAAGTAGGATGTGCTATAGTGTTTTTAAAATGAATTTCCGAGGAGATTACCGAATGAGCACACAAGCCGAACCTAAACATCGCACCGTTACTCCGTTTCGATATGATATCGTTGGCAGCTTTTTGCGTCCTCGCGAGCTGAAAGAGGCTAGATTGAAATTCCAGAATGGCGAAATTACCGCCGAACAATTGAAAGAAGTAGAGAACGCAGAAATCGTTAAGCTTGTCCAGAAGCAAAAAGAGGTTGGCCTTCAAGCTGTAACGGACGGCGAATTCCGCCGCTCCTGGTGGCACCTCGACTTTTTCTGGGGACTGGATGGGGTGAAGCGGACCATCATTGATCAAGGCTACCGGTTCAACGGCGCGGAGTCGAGACCTGAGACAGCCCGCCTGACTGGCAAAATCGGCTACAGCAGCCATCCGTTCGTATCGCATTATACCTTTTTAAAAGGAGCTGCAGGCGAGGGCGTTGTTGCACGCCAGTCAATTCCTGCGGCGGCACAGTTCCTCTTTGAACTGGACCGGGCCGAGAACCAGGATAGCACAAAGGCGATCTACCCGGATCGGGAAGAGCTTCTGTCGGATATCGTCAAAGCGTACAAAGCCGTAATTCTTGCCCTCTATGATGCAGGCTGCCGCAGCCTCCAAATTGATGATTGCACATGGGGAGCGCTGTGCGACGAGCAGTTCATGGCTATTATGGAGAAGGCCGGTGTAAGTGTAGCCGAATACGCGAAGGAGTTCGCGAAGCTGAATGAGGCGGTTGTATCCGGATTGCCGGACGATCTTGTTGTCACGACACATGTATGCCGAGGCAACTATGTTTCCACTTATGCAGGGGTAGGCGGAGGCTATGAGCCGATCGCACAGACGCTTCTGAGCATCGATAACTACTCCGGCTTCTATCTGGAGTTTGATACCGAACGGGCCGGCGATTTCAAGCCGCTCCGCTTCCTGAAGGACAATCAGCAGGTTGTGCTCGGTCTGTTCTCTTCCAAATTTGGCGAATTGGAGAACAAGGAAGATATTCTGAAGCGCATCGAGGAAGCGAAGCAATACGTTGATCTGAACCGGATTTGCCTGAGCCCGCAGTGCGGTTTTGCTTCCACGGAAGAAGGCAACCACCTGACTGAGGAGCAGCAATGGCGCAAAATTGCTTTTATTAAGGAAATTGCTGAAGAGATCTGGAAATAATCCATAGCCTTAAGGCAAGACGAGGCGAGGCAATAATAGAGCCAGCCGATAGATAAGCCGTACGGATGATCATCCGTACGGCTTTAGGTTTGTTAGCGGCTTTAGCCAATTGCCCGCAAAGCGGTTGCCTTGATCGTATAACAAAGTGTCACAGCGGATGTTAGGAGGTCTTGAAATAGCAGCCAGCTGCACCTGCCTCTATCCCCCTCAGCCGGGAGGCCGCTGCCTCTTAACCTGCTTCAACGCGGCAACGATTAGAAAGCTAACGATGACAAGCAGAAGCCAGGAGCCGACCTTACTGAAATGGACAAAATGCCAAGTTTCAGATTGATCCGGGTACTCCCATGCGTTGAAGAAGGTAGCGACATTCTCCGCAATCCAGATGAAGAAGCCGATCAGCACGAAGGAGAGGGCAAGCGGCATCTTGTAGCAGCGCTGGCCCACCTCATAGGTGACCCATGTTCGCCAGAATACGATCACCACCAGGGCGGACAGCCACCAGCGGATGTCGATCCAGTAATGGTGGGTGAAGAAATTCAGGTAGATGGAAGCCGCCAGCGGGACAACGAGCCAGATCGGAGGCATGTGAACAAGATCTACCTTGAGACGCCGCCAGGCCTGGCACAAGTAACTGGCCACACTGGCATACATGAATCCGCTGTAGAGAGGGACTCCGTTAATCTTGGTCCAGCCCTCCTCCGGGTAAGACCAAGATCCCATGTGAACCTTGAACATTTCCAGGGCCAAGCCGATGAGGTGAAAGACGGTGATCACCTTCAGTTCGTCACGAGTCTCAAGCCCGGAGCGCAGCATACCTACCTGCATGGCCAGACAGATGATTAGCAGCCAGTCATAACGGTGCAGCCATGGAAGGGGGATCAGCTTGGTCAGCGCCAGTGAGGCAAAGATCACTACGGGAAATACGCAGGACAGCGCCTGCTGCCAGCCGAAGCGAACCAGCTGCTGCAGGGCGTGCCAGAGTTTTCTTTTCATTAGCGCTTCCCCCTTTACCTATAAGCAGAACAACACCCTTTAGGAAAAGGGTTCCCACCATGATGAGCCTAAATTTAAACTATAATTTATTGTTTTGCAATAAATAATTATTAATAAATATGATTTAATTATTGTTTTATAATTGTTTAATAATCATGTTCTTGGTCCGAACACCAACGGTATTCCCCATACGGCAAGATATTTATTCGGGATGGGCATAATGGAGTCATTGCGTCTTACAAGAAAGGAGCTGCTGACACCATAATGGATCATTCCTTCGTTATTTTGCCAGAAGAACAAACCCCTAAGGGTATTCAGCACTGTGAGCTTTGCGAACTATCCAGGCAGAGACACCGCGTCATCTGGGGTGAGGGGAACCCGAATGCCCCGCTGATGCTAATTCTGGATAATCCGGGGGCACGAGAGGACCGGGAGGGGAACTCATTTCTGTGCGGTACCCGGGAAACCCTCCAGCTGGGTTTGAGGGAAGCGGGGATAGAGATAGACTCGGTTTATGTCACCTACTTGCTCAAATGCCGTCCGGTGCGTGCATACGATAAGCCCACAGCAAGAGCCGCATGTTTTCCCCATCTGCAGCTGCAGCTTGGTGAGAAGCAGCCGCTTGTACTATTTGGATTTGGTAATGTTGTGGCAGAGGCCCTATTCCCGCAGCAGGAGAATATCAGTGTTAAGGAATTGCGGGGCAGCTGGCAGGAGTTCAGGGGCATGCCTATCGGCTTTACCTATCATCCGCTTGCTGTAAGAAGGCGGCCCAACTTACTTAGGTTTTTCATAGACGATTTGGCAGCTTTGAAGGAAAAGTGGAGGGAAAGAGCAGCGGATAAAAGCAGCTCAAACAACCATGGATGACCTGGGGGTCCTCAATGATTGTTTTTTAATATATCCCTGCAATTGTCAAGTCACATCAGAGCTACTGTACCTCGATCTCTTTCACCGTCTCCCCTTCGATTAACACGGGCTGATAATAGGTATCGTTCGGCAAGTCCTTCTTACCTTGCAGTTTCTTGATCACCCAATCCGCGGCATCCCGCCCCATTTGCTCTTGGGGATGCGTCAGGGTTGTCAGCTTGATATTGGCATTCTTGGCTATATAAGAATTGTCCTGACCAATGATGGATAACTCGTCCGGAACAGATATGCCAAGCTGCCGGCATACATTTACGACTTCTAGGCCTACCTCGTCGTTGTAGCAGACAATGGCCGTTAAATCGTCTCTATTGTCACTTAAGAACTCTCTCAAGCTGTCAGACAGGTCCGGCTTTGTCTCGGTATCGTAGGAGAGCACTTGGTCCGGGTGAAAGCGTAACTTGGCTTCACCGAGAGCCTTGATATATCCCTTCATCCGATATTTCCCCTGTAAATCGTCCATTTTGGAGATAATTCCGATTTGAGTATGCCCTTTGGAGATCAGCTCTTTGGTGGCAAGATAGCTGGACTGCACGTCATCCAGACAGAAAAAAGGAACCTCTAATTCCTCATAATAGGCATTGATCATAATGATTGGGACGTCCTGCTCCTTGAACGACAGGTAGTAGGCGATATTCGGATTGTACAGATTGCTCTTCGTGGGTTCAATAATCAAACCGTCCACCCCGAAGGACAGCATCATCTCTAGCGCTTTCTTCTCTTGGGCGACATCATTATTCGTACTGGCTAACAGCAGCGAGTAGTTATCTTCGTTCAGTCTGCCTTCAATGCCGCGGATGATCGAGGGGAAGATGTAATCAGAGATGTAGGTGGTGATCACACCGATGGTTCGCTTGGAGTTTGTGCCGGATCTTGACCGATATTGGCTGCTGACATAAGTGCCAGATCCCTTCTCGCTTCTTAAGAAACCCTCGTTCGATAGCTCCAGTATGGCCTTCCGCACCGTTTGGCGGCTAACTTTGTATTTGTCCTGCAAAGCGGACTCTGTAGGGATTTGTTCTCCTACACTGTAACCTCCTGAGAGAATATTGCTTTTTATATCATCAATAATGACCTGATACTTTGGCCTCAATTAACCCACTTCTTTCATAGTTGTTCGCATACCAATTTATTTTTCTGACATTTTTGTGTGTACATATTTTAGCATGATTCTAAATGAATGAAAATGTTCTATCCTTTTTAAGTACAACTTGTATAGATTATTGTAATTATAATTAAATGTCATGTCATATAGATAGAATGAACTAAAGAGATGAACGTTATAGGACCGTATTAGGTCGTGATAACAGAAAATTCAATGTAAAACTTTAGTTCAATCTATATAAATACCATAGTAAAGGCACTAAGGGGAGAATACTAGAGGGATTTTTGCAACATTTGTATGTATAAATAATAAAATTATTGACAAGTGTACGTACAAAAAATATACTAAGGCTGTCAGCGAAGGAAAGCGCCTTCTTTGGATTTTAAATTATGAAAACCGCTATCAGAGAGGGGACATACGTGATCATGAATCATGTAGACATGAAGCAGGCGATTACTGCGGGGAAGACTTCCCTGGGTATCGAATTCGGATCGACACGGATCAAAGCGGTGTTGATTGATGAGCGATTTGAAACGATCGCATCTGGAAGTTATGAATGGGAAAACCTCTTGAAAGACGGATATTGGACGTACAACTTGACAGATATCATCACCGGTATGCAGGAAGCTTATCGTGAAATGAAGCAAGAGGTTGAGCGCAAGTATGAGGTCACCCTCGACACGATCGGTTCCATAGGCTTCTCTGCAATGATGCACGGATATATGGCTTTTGACAGCACAGGCGAGCTGCTGGTTCCATTTCGGACTTGGCGCAATGCGACAACCGGGGCTGCAGCAAGAGAATTAACGGATAAGTTCCAATTCAACATCCCTGAACGCTGGAGCATCGCGCATCTCTATCAAGCGATATTGAACGAAGAAGAGCATGTGCCCCGTGTTGATTTTATAACTACTTTATCCGGATTTATTCACTGGCTATTGACGGGTAATAAAGCGCTGGGCATTGGGGATGCATCGGGCATGTTCCCTATTGATGAGGCTACCCACGATTATCATGAATCGATGATCAAGCAGTTTGATGAGCTCGTTGCGGCCAAGGGCTACCCTTGGAAGCTTAAGAGTATCCTTCCCAAAGTCTATAACGCAGGCGACCAAGCAGGGGTATTAACCGAGGCTGGAGCCAAAATGCTGGATATATCACAGACCCTGCAGCCAGGCATTCCGCTTTGCCCTCCGGAGGGTGATGCCGGAACAGGAATGGTTGCTACGAATAGCGTTAGGAAACGCACAGGGAACGTCTCTGTAGGGACTTCCGTTTTTGCCATGATCGTACTAGAGAAAGAGCTCACTAATGTCTATCCGGAGATTGATCTGGTTACGACGCCAAACGGTAGTCCGGTCGGGATGGTTCATGCCAACAATTGTTCAAGTGATATCAATGCTTGGCTCGGCTTGTTCCGGGAGTTCTCCGAAGCCATGGGGCAGAAGGTGGACACCCAACAATTATTCAGTGTGATGTTCAACAAGGCCTTGGAAGCGGACCCGGATGGCGGCGGATTGCTCAGCTATGGTTATTTCTCAGGCGAGAATATTACGGGAATTGAGAAAGGCCGGCCGCTGTTTGTCCGCTCCCCTGAGAGCAATTTCAATTTAGCGAATTTCATGCGGACGCATCTGTTCACCGCCTTTGGAGCGCTCAAGATCGGGATGGACATTTTGACGAAGAATGAACATGTCGCTATTGATGGCATCCTGGCTCACGGCGGCTTATTTAAGACCCCAGTAGTCGGACAGAAGATTGTTGCAGCGGCTATGAACGTTCCGGTTTCCGTCATGGCAACAGCCGGGGAAGGCGGAGCATGGGGCATGGCGATTCTAGCTTCTTATATGATCAACAAAGATCAACAAGAAGCGTTGGAAGACTTCCTGGATCACAAGGTCTTTAAGGATGCTGAGGGACAGGAAGTTCAGCCAGATCAATCTGATGTGCAAGGATTCGAAGTGTTCATCGAGCGGTATAAGAAGGGCTTAGCCATTGAGCAGGCTGCTGTAGACCACTTAGTGGAGAAATGGAGGGACTGACGTGTTAGAACAACTGAAGGAAGAAGTGCTTCAAGCAAATTTGGACTTACCCAAGCATGGACTCATCAAATACACATGGGGAAATGTAAGTGCGGTTGACCGTGAGAGCAGCTTGTTCGTCATCAAACCTAGCGGTGTAAGCTATGAAACGATGAAAGCTAGCGATATGGTAGTCGTTGACTTTGATGGAAATGTGGTTGAAGGAGAGCTGAGACCTTCATCGGATACTCCGACACATGCCGTACTTTATAAGCATTACTCCGAGATTGGCGGCATCGTGCACACGCATTCAACTTGGGCAACGATATGGGCTCAAGCCGGTCTTGATGTGCCCGTAATGGGAACTACGCATGCAGACACTTTCTACGGTTCTGTACCTTGTGCCCGTTTCTTGACTCAAGAGGAGATCGATCGCGGCTATGAAGCAGAGACAGGCCGTGTAATTATCGAAACCTTTGAAGAGCGCGGGTTAGACATTTTAGCCGTGCCCGGTGTCTTGCTAAAGGGCCATGGACCCTTTACCTGGGGCAAGGATGCCAAGTCAGCAGTAATGAACAGTGTCGTGCTGGAAGAAGTTGCGAAGATGAACTTATTTGCAAGAGAGCTCAATCATTTTGCTGAAGAATTGCCGCAGCGCATTCTCGACAAGCACTATTTGCGGAAGCACGGGAAGAACGCTTATTACGGTCAGAAATAATCCATTCTACTTATAAATTAAGAAAAGAGGATGATCTTAAATGACAACAAATAAAAAAGTGTTTTGGTTTGTCGTAGGTTCCCAACATCTTTATGGAGAAGAGGCATTGGCAGAGGTTAAAGCCCATGCTCAGACGATGACTGATGCGCTCAATAATAGCGGCGTTCTGCCTTATCCGCTGGAACTTCAGGATTTGGCTGTGAGTGCAGACAAAATCACAAGCATTATGAAGGAAGTCAACTATCGGGATGAAGTTGCCGGTGTCATCACTTGGATGCATACTTTCTCGCCAGCAAAAATGTGGATTCGCGGAACGAAATTGCTGCAAAAGCCGCTGCTTCATCTAGCAACTCAATACAATGAGAGCATTCCTTGGGCAACGATCGATATGGACTTCATGAACCTGAACCAAGCGGCTCACGGTGACCGTGAGTATGGCTTTATCAATGCCCGCCTGAACAAACAAAATAAAGTGGTAGTAGGTTACTGGGAACGTCCTGAAGTACGTCAGCAAATTGCAGACTGGATGGACGTGGCGGTTGCTTATAACGAAAGCTTCAACATCAAAGTTGCCCGCTTTGGAGACAACATGCGCAACGTTGGCGTTACCGAAGGGGATAAGGTTGAGGCTCAAATTCAATTCGGATGGACCGTAGATTACTTTGGAATTGGGGATCTCGTTGAGTACGTGAACGCGGTTAAGAACGAGGAAATCGACGCATTGTTCGCAGAATATGCGAAGCTCTACGAATTTGATTACGGTACTTACAGCAAAGAAGCATGGGAAGCCAGCGTAAAAGTACAAGCAAGCTATGAAATTGCGCTTAAACGCTTCCTTGATGAGGGCGGTTATAATGCCTTCACCTCAAACTTCGAAGATTTGCATGGTATGAAGCAGCTTCCGGGTCTTGCTGTTCAACGTCTGATGGCACAAGGATACGGCTTTGCGGGTGAAGGGGACTGGAAGACGGCAGCTCTCGACCGCCTGCTGAAGGTGATGAGCCATAATGAGTCCACGGGCTTCATGGAGGATTACACTTATGAGTTAGCTGCAGGTCAGGAAGCTATCCTGCAATCCCATATGCTCGAAGTGGACCCAAGCTTGGCTAGCAACAAACCCAAAATCATCGTATCTCCACTAGGAATCGGCGACCGCGAAGACCCAGCGCGTCTGGTCTTTGACGGTAAAGCAGGAGACGGTGTAGTGGTATCCATGGCTGACTTCGGCACGCATTACAAGCTGTTGATCAACGAAGTTACTGCATTTGAACCAACCGTTCCAGCACCAAAATTGCCAGTGGCCCGCGTGCTTTGGGAAGTGAAGCCAAACTTCCAGGATGGAGTAAAAGCCTGGATTGAGAACGGCGGCGGTCACCATACCGTAGTCTCACTGAACCTGACAACAGATCAAATTGTGACCTATGCAAAGCTGGTTAATCTGGAATACGTAGTGATTAAGTAAGGCAGCTATCTGGGCGTAAACCTAAGCCTTTTGATTTGCCTATACGATTTGAGGCCGGGGTTCTTACTCCGGCCTTTTCCTACTCCTACTATAGACGAGAGCCATTGCTTTATGAATTTTGAGACGGCTGCTGTGTTGTAAGCTTGAGATGCTTCGTGATTTGTTCTTCGTGATGTCTGTCATGATTAATAGGTGAGTGCCGAATTGAAATCAGTGGCATTTATTACTGTTGACAAAATATTTGACCAGGATTAGTATTAATAAAAATATTTGCAAGCCGGTAAAATTTAAAATTGAATATGATTACAAGCTATGATTGCTATGGATCACACTATAGCAGGAGCAGCTTCTGGAGAGACTGCGGGGTTCCGCAGCGCCGAAGGGTTCACAATCTCAGGCAAAAGGACAGAAGAGTATTAAATAATTTTTTGTTATGACTTTCTTATTTGGACATAGCAAACCTTTATTTATTATTCTTATGGACCAGGAGATTGGAGCGCATCCAATCTCTTTTTTTATTGCATTTCATTCGCTTTGATAAGGGGGAGTTCGTGTGGCACATCAAGAATTACAGAGAAATTTAAAAAATCGGCACGTGCAGCTCATTGCTATTGGCGGTACTATTGGTACCGGGTTGTTCTTAGGATCAGGCAAAGCCATACAGCTGGCAGGGCCCTCCATCATCTTTGCTTATCTCATCGTAGGGATGGCCGTTTTCTTTGTGATGAGAGCGCTGGGAGAGCTTCTGCTGTCCAAGGCCGGTTATCAATCGTTTACAGACATTGCCGAAGACTATCTTGGACCGCGTGCAGCGTTCGTAACCGGATGGACCTATTGGTTCTGCTGGATTATGACGGCCATGGCTGACGTTATTGCTGTCGGGGTATATACACAATATTGGTTCGATATTCCGCAATGGGTCCCTGCAGTCATCTGCTTAATCGTCCTATTAGGGCTCAACCTATTAACGGTTAAAAATTTCGGGGAATTGGAGTTTTGGTTTGCCTTAATCAAGGTAGTGACGATTCTCGCCCTGATTGCCATTGGCGTGATTTTGCTGGTGGTAGGGTTCAAAACGGATACAGGAGAGGTCACTTTAAAGAATATCTGGGCGCATGGCGGAATGTTTCCGAACGGGATCTCGGGTTTCTTGCTTTCGTTCCAAATGGTGGTGTTCGCCTATGTCGGTGTAGAACTGGTGGGGGTATCGGCCGCAGAAACATCCAGTCCGGAGAAGAATATCCCGTCGGCTATTAATAAAATTCCATTAAGAATTCTATTCTTCTACATTGGTGCACTGATTGTCCTGTTATGCATTAATCCATGGACAGAGCTAAGTCCGGCTGAAAGTCCTTTTGTAAAAACGTTCAGTCTGGTGGGGATTCCGATTGCCGCAGGCATCATTAACTTTGTTGTATTAACCTCGGCCGCTTCCGCTAGTAACAGCGGATTGTTCTCAACAAGCCGGAGCCTATATAATTTAAGCAGGAACAACCAGGCTCCAGCATCTTTAGCAAAATTGAATAAGAATCATGTACCTGGTAATGCGTTGCTGGTATCCACCCTTGTTCTATCGGTAGGGGCGCTGCTGAGCAAGCTGATTCCGGAGCAAGCTTTTGGCATTGTGACCACCATTAGCGCCATTTGCTTCATATGGGTATGGGGTGTCATTCTCGTCTGCCATGTGAAGTATAAGAAGACACAGCCGCATTTACACGAAAAGTCAAAATTCAAAGCACCGTTCACACCATTTATCAATTATGTTGTCCTGGCGTTGTTTGCAATCATTCTTATTATTATGCTGTTTGCTGAAGAGACTCGTCCGGCGCTGTTGTTGACCCCACTCTGGTTTATTTTATTATTTGTCTTGTACTCGAGCAGAAGACGAGTGAATAAGAATAACAATAAATCTGCGAAGATTTAAGAGCACCCGAGCGGATTGGTATCCGTTGCCGGGCGTCAGAAGCTAAAATACACGATTACGCAGCAGCCGTTCCTCGGGGGTTGATCGGGGAACGGTTGTTTTTTGTAATAGAGCTTCGGATTCCGCGACAACGTTGAAGTTATAGGCGACGAGCTAATCACTGTATTGACACTCTGATAGGAGTGCATAACAGACTACTGAGGTAAAACATAATGTCTAAAATGGATAATATGATGGCAATTCTATGGATGCTGCATTCGGGCAGGAAAGTTACTGCAAAGCAAATTTCTGAAAAGCTAGAGATGAATATAAGGACGGTTTACCGTTATATGGACGCCCTTTCTGCCAGTGGTGTGCCGATCATATCGGACACAGGTCATCATGGTGGGTACACCCTGCTGAATCACTTTATTGAAAGTCCTCTTGTTTTTGATGTGGAGGAGCAAACCGCCTTGCTTCACGCTGCTATTTTTGCAGAAGAAGCTGGATACTATTCCGGGGAAGCATTACACAGAGCAACATCAAAGCTAAGGATGTACTCAAATCAAGAGCAGGAGAGAAGGATCAGTCAGCATTTAGAAGGGCTTGAAGTGATTAGCCCAAGCGGAAACCCATCTGTGGAGCCTCTACTTAAGAAGCTGCAGCAGAGTATAGTAGACGAATTGTCTGTAGAGATTGAATACCGTGCAAGTCGTGATGAGCAAACTAGGCGCAGGCTTGTTGATCCTTATGGATTGGTTCATTGGAATCATAACTGGTACGTCATTGGATGGTGTCATTTAAGGAAGGAAATCCGCAATTTTAGAGTGGAACGGATTAACTATATTATTCAGACAGAGATAACCTTTCTTCGTCCAAAGTCCTTTTCGGCGGGTGAGTTTCTTAGGAAAGGCCTGCTTCCAGAAGCAAAGGATCAGCGAGCACTTATCTCTTTGGTTGTAGCTGGTAAGGCAAGTGCACTGGATGACCTGTGCCAGCATTGGTTTCTAGGGCATCATTTCAATGAGCGGACTTCTGGGAAGGTGACATTTCTAATGGAAGAAGAGGCCCTTCATAGGTATGTGCCGTATCTGCTATTACCCTATGGCAAATCGGTTCAAGTCATTGAACCTATAAGCTTGAAGCAGAAACTAATTGAAGTTCTATATGAGTTAATAGATTTTTATCAAGCTTAGGAAACTTCACTGACGGAGGCTGTCAGTGAAGTTTTTTTATAATGGGATACATCACTTAGATAGGAGTGTATATGATGCATACGAGAAAAGTGTACCTTTATGTGTTTGATACGATGGCAGACTGGGAGACCGGTTATTTAATCGCGGAGCTGAATTCGGGGAGGTATTTCAAGCCAGGCATAGCGCCCTTAGAAGTGGTTGCAATAGGCGTCGATAGAAGTCCTGTTACGACTATGGGAGGATTGAGCATACTGCCTAGTCTTTCTTTGGAGGAGTGTACGCTTAAAAGTACAGATGTCTTAATTCTTCCAGGGGGAGAAACTTGGTTGGAAGCCGTTCACGAGCCTATGCTGACAAAAGCCGCAGCAGCTTTAAATAGTGGCACAGTGGTTGCGGCGATTTGTGGTGCAACAATGGGACTTGCCAAGGTCGGGTTGCTAGACGCAAGAAGGCATACCAGCAACAATCTGGAATACCTGAAGATGGTCTGTCCCCATTACATAGGCGAAAAATATTATGAGGAGGAGCCAGCAGTAACGGACGGGAATTTAATTACTGCATCCGGCATAGCCCCGCTACAATTTGCGATGCATGTAATGAAGGAGCTGGATGTATTTGCCCCGCAAACCTTGCAAGCATGGTTCAATCTTTATCAGACCCATGAGCCAACATATTTCTTTGAGTTGATGAATTCTATCGGATCGAAGTAGCAGCTTCAGCAATAGAAACAGAACGGATCAAATCACCAAGTTTATACTGGACTTGGTGATTTGTTATATCTGCTGAAGTGCTTAGAATGTACGCAGATCAAGAGGACTCAGGCATTAGCATATGTATATTTATTGTATAGCTATAGTTGTTAAACTGATGTATTAGAATGTTGCAAAAATTGTGCAGGATGTAAAGCATGAGGCAGATCACGCTTCTTAATATATCTTGGAGGTTGACAACTTTAGTTATGAATAAACAAGCGGTTACAGACGAATTGGTCGTTAGGGCGCTGGAGAAGAATTTGGCTATGATTCGTTTTGATATTGATCGAAGAGTTGCTTATGTAAATGGGGTATTTGCGGATACAATGGGTTATTCCATTGAGGATATTATGAGAATGAAGCATGAGGACTTCTGCTTCGACTCCTTTGTGAGCTCGCCGGTTTATGAGCAGTTCTGGCAGGCACTCCTGTCAGGGCACAGCTTTCAGGATAAGATAGAGCGGAAGAATGTCCGCGGTGAATCGGTGTGGCTGGAGGCCACTTATATGCCGATATTTAATGAGCAGGAGACTGAGGTCATTGGTGTGTCCAAAATTGCAACCGATATTACCGAACGCCAATTCGGTCTAAGTACAGTGGTCAAAGAGCTGGGGGCCACCTCCCAAGGACTAAACCGCCGGGCAGAAGAGGGAATCAGCCAAAGCCAGAAGCTGCTGCTTAGTGTCGACCGGATTGTTGAGGTCTCGGAGAATAATACGCATACCCTTAAGGAGCTGCAGGAACAGGCGAAGTCGATCCAAGGGATTGTGCAGACGATTCGTGATATTGCATCCCAGACTCATCTGCTGGCTTTGAATGCAGCTATCGAGGCAGCACATGCGGGCCCATATGGCAGAGGGTTCGATGTAGTCGCTTCGGAAGTGCGTAAGTTGTCCAACGAGGTGTCGGAGTCCATCATGAAGGTTCAGAATACTATTAATGGCATTACTAAGGAGATTACCGAGATTTCAGACGGTGTCAGCCGTGTTCAGTCTTCTGTTGAGGAGGGCCAGCAGCAGATCCGTGTGACTATAGAGGACTTTAACAGCATTGCTGACTTTGCCCAGAAGCTGGAGGAGCAGGCCCAAAACGTAGCATTAAATATTTGATCTTAAGATGATAGATAGACCCCCCTGGCCTCCTCATTAAAGAATTCAACAACCTCCGTATACTCACCAAGGTCTATCTGGTTCTGCCTTATAATCTTCTGAATAAAGATAGTCTCCATAAAGATCTGATTGATGATCTCCGCACACCATTCAGGAGTGTCCATAAAATAATCCACCAATGCATTGATTTCATCAAAATGAAAGTAAAGGATGTATATAGAATGAACTAAAGAAATGAATGTTATAGGGCCGTATTAGGCCGTTAAATACAGAAAGATCAATGTAAAACTTTAGTTCAATCTATGTAACAAACGTAATTTTGCAGCAAAGTGCGGAAGCAATGTTCGTGATAGGGATTAGAGCGATTGTTAGAGAGGAAGCCCCTTATCAGCTCAAACAGAGCTGTTTTATTTTCAAAGTAAATACTTAACAGGGTATCCACGTCATTAATCAGCTGCAATACAGCTTCTAATCCTTCTTCCGGAGGCATGACCAGTCTGGCGGATTTGCCTTCTATTGTTCTTAACAGCGCAAGGGTGAGATGCTTGCAGGCATCGATCTCCTCCGGCGATATTTGCAGCTTATCGCTGTACTTCTTGCAATTCGCCTTATAGTGGTCATGATATGCAGAGAAATAATGCTCAACATGGATATGGGTCTTCGTATGGATCAAGTCTTGCCCGCTAAAGGAGAAGGAATAGAGGGTCTCTTCATTCACCGGATGCGTATAAAGGTAGAAAAAGAAGAAAAACTCTCTTAATTGCTGCTTCTGTTCATCATTCAGTCTGGCGCTAGAGGTCAGCTGAGCAAGCTGAAAAAAGCAATAGTTCTTCATAAAGTCGTTCATGGCATTATAGGGATTGACGTTAACGATGGACGTCGTCGTATTGATGGTGAACAGCAGGTAGTACAGGATCAATTCATCATATACATCCATATTTTTAAAAGAAGCAGACAGGACAGGCTGCCAGTCCGGATGAAGGATGTAATTAGGATCCCTGGGCTGCAGCTCATATGTCCACTCTGGAAAGGACTCATCCTCCCGGCCGGCAAAGAACAGCTCTGCGCGGTCATCCTCGTAGTAGCAGTACTCAAAGGGATCGGTTTGAAGAGAGGGTAGCCCCCGGTTAAATTTTAAATTTAGGTACTCGTGATAAAGAAGCTGAAATTCCATATAGTCTGGTCCTCGCTCCATATGTATTTCTTATGAGTATAGACTGTGCGTGTTATCCTCTGCCACTATATTCCTCGAAAAAACTCCTGCTTATGAAATTCTAGGCAATCCTGTCTTCTTCTAAATGCCTAAGACAAGGTACACATCGCATAATTTAGATTAGGGCTTAAGGAAGAAGGAGGAGGTAATATGGTGGAGAAGAGGCCGTATAATTATAATCAAGCTGCATATGGAGATATACCGCAACCCATCAGGAAGGATGGTGCTGGATGGTGGGACCTGGGCCCGCGTGACATGATCAGAGATCGTGAGAACCCGGATTTACTGGTTCCTCCCCCTACGGATGCGGGGATGATCCCCAACTTGAAGTTCTCATTCTCCGATGCTCATATGCAGCTGAATCATGGCGGCTGGTCGCGGGAGGTTACCGTTAGAGAGCTTCCTACGGCAACTACGCTGGCCGGGGTGAACATGGCGCTTACGCCTGGGGGAGTACGTGAGCTGCATTGGCACCAGCAAGCGGAATGGTCCATCATGCTTGTGGGTAAGGCGCGGATTACGGCTGTTGACCAGAATGGACGGAACTTTATAGCCGATGTTGGCGTTGGCGATCTGTGGTATTTTCCTCCTGGTGTCCCACATTCGATTCAGGGCTTGGAAGAGGGCTGCGAATTTTTGCTTGTTTTTGATGATGGCAGCTTCTCAGACCTTAATACTCTATCTATCTCTGACTGGTTCGCACATACGCCGAAGGATGTATTAGCGGCCAACTTTGGTGTGCCTGAAGGGGCATTTGCTCATATTCCTTTAGAGCAGCGGTATATATTTCAGGCAGATGTGCCTGGTCCGCTTGAGAGCCAGCAAGTCCCGGACCCCTATGGTACGGTACCGAGAACCTTCTCCCACCGGCTGTTCGCCCAGAAGCCGATCGTCACTCCGGGCGGGACGGTGCGGATCGTTGATTCTACGAACTTCCCTATTTCAACCCAGATCGCTGCTGCCTTGGTTGAGATCAAGCCGGGCGGAATGAGAGAAATGCACTGGCATCCCAACAATGATGAGTGGCAGTATTACCTCTCCGGGATGGGGCGCATGACGGTGTTTGCAGCGAACGGTACGGCCCGGACCTTTGATTATCGTGCCGGGGACGTGGGTTATGTCCCGTTTGCTTACGGACATTACATTCAGAACACAGGCGACCAAAGCTTGTGGTTTCTGGAGATGTTTAAGAGCGACCGCTTCGAAGATGTATCCCTGAATCAATGGATGGCGCTCACGCCCCATCAATTAGTACAGGATAATCTTCAAGTAGGGGCGGAAGTTATGAACGCTCTGCGGAAGGAGAAGTGGCCGGTTGTAAGGTATTCAGGGATGCCCCCTTACTGTCCTTGAACGTTCTTCCACCGGGGCAACAGCAATTCGCTCCTAGGTGTACGGGGAACCGCATCACCTAGGAGCGAAAGGTTGGTACTGTGTTTATAGGATCGGCTAGGGACAGCCAAGTTAACTAGGCCTAGTTAGTTCCTTTTGGAGGCTGGGCGGGGCCCATCATTTAACACCGCATTATAGCTTTTTCACCGGACGCAGCACGGCATAGCCATATCCTTCAGGGAAATGCCGCTGATAGTCCTGCTTGGTCTCCTCATCCCAGGCGTACCCCATCGTCTCAGGGGAGAAGCCCCAGGCTAAATCCTCCACCGTTCTCATGACAGCACCATTATCCTTGAGATAATCAAAGGGAGGATGGAAAAACACCAGGTACTCGGATTCCGGGATCTCCCGGCACTCCATTCCTTCCGGAATAGGTCCATTATAATCAGGGGCCACGGGGATTCCGTACAAGTATCCCTTTTGCCCGTCCTGATAGAACCATCCGGCAGTCTGCCCCAATTGACCGGGGAGTGCCAGGTTGGACATGCTCTCCAGAGTTCCGCTGATCTCATCGCAATCATGCCCATTGTTCCAGAAGCTTCCGTAGTTTTGAGAGCCTAAATCCCAAATGCCGATGAATTTATGTGCTGGAATGAACTCCACCTTGACCTCTGCGGGCTGCAATTTCATTCTGTCCATCTTACCACGCTCCTTGATCCAGTAGTGATAAGGCGAGAACACTTCCTGCCGAATGGCTAGTGGAATAGGCCGGGGTGCTCTTCGGTAAGCTGCCGGGGTAACCTTGAAGGCCTTCACAAAGGCTCTTGTAAAAGCCTCCTGTGATGAGAAACCGTACTTCACGGCAATGTCCAACACGCGATCATCCGTGTCGCGGAGCTCCAAGGCAGCACGGCTGATCTTTCGCGTCCAGATGTATTCCCGCAGGGTCACCCCCGTCAGCTCGTTAAATTGTCTAGAGCAATAGTAGGGCGAGTAGCCTAGCTGATCGGACATTTTCAGCAGAGACGCGGTTTCGAACAGATTGGCTTCCACCCAGTCGACCATATGCTGCACCAGTTCATTCCATTCGTACATGAAAGCTCTCCTCCTTTCGACTTGATCATATCAAAGCGCTTTCCCGTAGACTTGATCTGAGTTGCATTTTTTACCTGCGTCAGATCACCCACCCGGCAGGTTCTTAATTCGTGGAGAGCCAGACTTTGCTCTAGCTGTACATAAAAAAGCTGCACCTCCTGGTTAGTCTTATCTAACCACAGAAGGGCAGCTTGCTGCTAGGAATTAGTTATCTTTGGAGTGGCGTTCGCCAACTTGGAAATCATCGGCATGCTCAAACATATATTTCACGGTCAGAGGATCTTGACCCGTCAGCTTCTTGAAGTCATCGGTGAAGTTGTCCATTTTGCCCAAACGGATGGCTTGGCCGAATGTAACCATGCCCTCTGAGGAGAAAGGCGCCTCGGAGCCCTCCTTAAACTTGCCGTCTGTTGTTCTAGGAACTCCCATCGCATCAAATACGGCGTAGTTCTCATCATCCGTAATCGCTCTGTAGGTGACATGGTTGCCCGTAACCTTGTTGCCAATCTCAATAAAATCAGCAATCGTCATGAGTTCAGGACCATTGATATTCAAGATGGATGCATGATAATCGCTCGATGCCAGGGCATAAGCAACGGCCTTGGCGCAGTCTTTCCGCGAGATATAGGCCATCTTCCCGTCGCCTTGGTTGTTCTTTAACACGCCGTCACCCTTCACATAGGTGAAGTAATTTGTAATCATGGCTTCTGCGTATTGGGAGTTGCGAAGGAAAATATAGTCTAATTGGGCACTTTGGATATACTCTTCCGTAAAAACATGGTCGAGCTTCTCGACGCTCGGATTGGATTCATCGGCAGCGTTGACCAGGGAAGTATAGATGATCTGCTTAACACCGGCCTGTTTGGCAGCATCTACTACGTTTTTATGGGCATTTTGACGCTTGGCACCCACAAAAGGCATGGAGATTAAAGCAAGCTTGTCCGCCTTGGCAAAGGCTTCAGCAAGACCGTCTATCGAGTTAAAATTGGTCACATGCGTCTCAATTCCTTGGTCTGCATACTCTTTAAGGGATGCTGGATCATAGGCACAGAAAATAATTTGGTCTTTATCCACGAGTTCTAACAAATATTTTGCCGCTTGCTGACCCAGATTACCGTCTACACCTGTTAACAATAATTTACCCATGACATTTTCACTCCTTGCTAGAATCTATCGCATAATGATTACATCTATATAATATGTGAAATAAATAACAAAATCTAATGCATATAACTTATGGACCATTGCTAAATCGAATTTCGCAGCTGATGAAGAAAGGATTGCAGGGCCGGATTGGTATTGCTCTTCAAAAAACCGGCTTCAATTTTAAAGGTATGATGTGAGTCCTCGATCGGAATGAGCCGGATTTCTTCCCTCAGATGGGTGAGATGATAGTTATCCGGGAAAAAGCCGATCAAATCCTCTGTCATGATATAGAACAGCTCTGTCTCGATATCGTCCGCGGTTCGGAGGATGTTCGGCTGATAGCCATCAGCAATCGCATGCTCAATCATTAGATGATAGGAGCTGCCAATAACCGTAGGGTTCAGCATAACAAGCGGATATTTATATAATTCATCCTTGGAAATGGATTCTTGGCGATAGAGGGGATGCTGGTGGCTTACAACCGCGCAGTATCGTCCACTGTATAGGGTATAGGTTGATATGTCTTCCTTCCCTTGAAACTCCGAGTCGAAGGCGATGGCCACATCATAGACTCTTTTCTGAAGATATTCTGCGATATCCTTCAGCAGCACTTTATTTAATTCGAGCTTGATATTTGGGTGATTTTCTTTGAATGCAGGGATTAATTTGAGCAGGCTTTGAAGGTCTGTCATGCCGGCATATTCGATATTCAAGGTTTGGGTGTTATTTTTCTGAAAATTCTCTATGCTCGATTGCATATGATTATACTGCTTCCAAAGCACAATGGCTTCACCATAGAACAGCCAGCCGGCTTTGGTCGGCTCAATAGGAATTTGCTTTCTGTCGATCAGCTGAATGCCGAACTCACTTTCGAGTGCAGCAATTTGCTGGCTGATGGTCGTCTGCGATACGTAATTCTTTCTGGCGGTCTCTGTGAAATTTTTGCATTCTACTAGATCAATAAAGTATTTGACCCGCTTAATATTCATCTTAACCTCCGGGGAAATAGCTTGTTCTTATTATAGCGCAAATGAGAATGATTGGTAAAAACAATTCTTTACTGATCGTTCTCAATTATGCTATCATGGGCTCAGGAGGGAATGTATATGGCCAGAAGCAAAGAATTTGAAGAGAACGAAGTACTGGATAAGGCCATGAAGCTGTTCTGGGAGCAAGGGTATGAGAAGACTTCAATGAATGAGCTTGTTGAGCATATGGGGATTCATCGGAGAAGCCTGTATGATACTTTTACCGATAAGCACACCTTGTTCCTCAAGACGATTGACCGATTCGGGGACCGGATGAACGCCAAACTAGCGGCAGGGGTTAAGCATTCCCAGACAGCTGCAGAAGCGCTACGGTTTGTTTTCAACTTCAATATCAACGGTGAACAGGGCGGTCCGCCCGGCTGTATGTTCATCAATTCAGCCGTTGAACTGGCGGCTCGGGATGAAGAGGTAGATGCCAAGGCTACAGGGTCCTTTACCCAGCTGGAAGAACTGTTCACAGAGATTGTAGTGTGGGGACAGGAAAGCGGCGAATTCACCACGGAGTACGAGGCCAGGGAGCTTGCGGAGTATCTCCACAGCGTCTCGGCAGGGATCAGGGCGATGGCTCGGACTTCAGTTAAGAAGGATAAGCTTGAGCGGGTTGTCCAATTAACGCTGCGTATGCTAGATAGATAAAAAACAAATTTTTTTCGTTATTTTAGAATGATCATTCTCATATATAACAAATAACAATTATTTAAAGGAGAGATTTGTATGAAAACTCTTATTATTGTGGCTCATCCTGATTTACAGAGCTCACGAATCAACCGGGCTTTGGCAGAAAGCATGAAGGGGCGGCCGGACACAACGGTACATGTGCTGTATGAGGTGTATCCGGACAAGGGAATAGATATCACCCGTGAGCAGCAGCTGTTGGATGAGCATGATCGCATTATTTTTCAATATCCGTTGTACTGGTACAGCACACCGCCTCTTCTCAAGCAGTGGTTCGACGAGGTGTTGGCCTACGGCTGGGCTTATGGACCCGGCGGGGAGCATTTGCAAGGCAAGGAGATCGGCATTGCGATCTCGACGGCAGGCACTGCGGCCTCCTATCAGCCCGGTGGCTTCAACCTGTTCACGATCCGGGATATTGCGAAGCCGATGGAGGCCCTTGCCAACTATGTAAGTGCACATTACCTTCCGCCCTTCGCCGTCCATAATGCGAACCACATTACAGATGAGCAAATCGCCGAGAGCAAAGCAGCATATGTTCAGCATTTAGCAGCTGTACGGCATGTTCAGACGGCCGATCTGATTACGATTAACAAATAACTAACAATATGGAGGTGTGAAGCGATGACAGACCAAATTGCTTTGATAACGGGTGCAAGTAAAGGCATCGGGCTTGAAGTGGCTAGACAATTGGGACAGAAAGGCATTACGGTGCTGGTGGCTGCGCGTACAAAGGCAGCGGCTGATGAAGCCGCAGCCAAGCTGCGGCAGGAAGGGATTCAGGCGAGCGGTGTAGAGCTTGAGGTGACGAACGCGGCGCATGTTACAGCAGCGGCTGAATTCATCGAGGATACCTATGGCCGATTGGATATTCTAGTTAACAATGCAGGGATTTGGGCCGAGAAATCCGACTATGATGGCGATGTTTTCAGAGACACGTTTGAGGTGAATACGTTCGCGCCCTTCTTCATTACAGAAACGCTACTGCCGCTGCTTCTGAAGAGTGAAGCGGGCAGAATTGTCAATCAGAGCAGCGCCCTGGGATCTATCCAGTTCCAGCTATCTAATGAGCAGGCTCAGCGAATTGCTACCCCGGCTTATGCTGCTTCCAAGGCGGCCTTAAATATGCTGACGGCCTACTGGGCGCAAAGAGCAGCAGGAACGAATCTGAAGGTAAATTCCGTACATCCCGGGCTTGTCCGAACCCGGATGGGAGGAGAACGGGCAGAACTGTCTGCCGAAGAAGGGGCGGTAACAGCGGTTCGCCTGGCGACCCTGCCTGCAGATGGCCCTACAGGCGGCTTTTATTACATGGATGACCAGCTTCCGTGGTAATGAGATCGTTCATAATTCATTTATAATTGAATACTTGAGATAAGCGACACGCCTTCCCCTAATGAACATTTTACCAGTTCGTAATACTTCTGCCCTGTTCGCTAGCTGGCGGGCGTGAGAAGATAGACACATCAAAGGTTCAGCCGCACAACGAATGATGAACGCTGAACCTTCACCTTCAGGCTACTACTTGCGATCCTTCCTTCTAACTCAAACTGGCGAACTTAGGGTCGCAGCTTTCCTGAGGGATGTCTATCCATGAGAGGAGGCATCCAGGCTATAATATTCCTTCCTTCTAACCACTATTCCAAGAATAGGGATATTGCTTTCCTGGAGTCTTTATGATGATGAACACGATTTTTATAAGAAGAGCAAATAAGCTGGTTGTAGATCCAGGGCAGGGCGGTGGAAGGATCTCACGCGCTTATTTGGCTACAGCCCTAAAAAATATAGAGCAGCTTGGCTACACCTTCTCACACGCCTTGATGCATGCTGTCCGCACCTTATCCAGGGAACAGTTCGAGGCCATGTATGGACAGCTGGTATCTGATCTGAAGGTGATGGTAGGCGCTCATGTGAAGTATGAGCCGATGTATCCTGATTTCCCGCTGCAGGTGATGCAGGAAGAGGATGTAGACCTTTATTTGAATGCGATCTATCACTATCTCACGCTGGAGCTGCCTGAGCAGAAGGCGGCAGACAGACCTCCGTTGCCGGACCGGGCCAACCTCAACCTCAAAGTAATTGATCTGGGAACGGAGGCAGAGTTCCGTATCTTGATCGGGCGGCTTATCGAGGCTAAGGGCTCGATCTCAGAGACGGATAAGAATGATATTGATGCGGCCATCGAGGCTTGTGATCCGGATTTGCTTCATGAGATTCTCCCTTCAGAGATTCCGTTCAAGGAGAATGTGGGGTTCGTGGTGGGTTCATTATTGAAGCACGGTAAGGCCAATATGGCACTGATTGGGCGGTACTTCAACACCGCAACGGATGTGCTTCGTCTGGCTGCCGCCTGGTCGGGCGGCGATGTGAGCTTGGCTGAGGCGGTGCGCTTCCGCAAATTTAAGCGTCCGGAGAGACGGCTGCTGCTTGGACTCTTGGAGCAGTGCTATCCGATCACAGAAGATATGCTGAGATATAGGGGGCGCTGGATCAGGCTCGGTGAGATTCTGCATCCTTCTGAATACGGACAGCGGTATAAGCGCTGTGAGGAAGCCTTCGATATTCTGCGCAATCGTAAGCCGCTTACGACCTTTAATGGCAGCGTCGAGCTCGCCTTCAAGTACAACAATACCTGGGCCTTGATGGATTTGCTGGCACAGCGTCCGGGCGAATTTGCAAGGAGACTGGATCAGCTGCTGCGCTCGACTGAGGACGCAGAATATGTAGTGCTGGCATTTGGCGAGGTCGCGGACCAGGTATCGACGCCTGTGCTGCTGCAGGTGAAGGAGCATTTTGCCCGCCGACAGGAGGCGGATGATCTGAGGGTCTTTTTCCCTAAAGGCAATGTCGCCAAGGCGTTCGCCATTCCGAATACACTGCCAAAGGTCGATGCAGCGGTCTGCCAAAGTGTGGTGGAGCTTTGCGACGAAGTGCTGGTCCGGAGATTCTCGGCACTTCCCTCGCTAGGGAAGACTTACATCGATACCCGCTTGAAGCGTTACTTGGTTCCGTTCTCCCAGAGATCGGCAAGCAAGGCGCTGCGTACCCTTGCCCGGGGAAGCCGGCTGCCCATGCCGGAAGGGGATACCATCCGGTTCTTCAGCTGGTGGAAGGAAGGAATGGTTGACGGCAAGTCTACAGGACGGGTCGATATTGATCTGTCTGCCGTGATGTATGATGCGAACTGGCAGTATGTAGAGCATATTTCTTATACCAACTTGAGGTCCTCCAAGTACAAGGCCGTGCACAGTGGAGATATCGTAGCCGCTCCATATGGGGCGTGCGAGTTCATTGATCTGCATCTTCCTTCGATTGTTGACTACGGAGGCCGTTATATTGTGGCATCCCTTCTGTCCTACACCACTCAGCCATACTGCGATCTGCCGGAGTGCTTTGTGGGGTGGATGATGCGTAAGAAGCCCGGTTCCGGCGAGATCTTCGAGCCTTCGACCGTGGAGAATAAAATCGATGTTACTGCCGATACGCAGATTGCGATCCCCGTGATCCTTGATCTCGTGGAACGCACGATCATCTGGACAGACCTTTCTTTGACGAGACATCCTCACTATTACAATAATGTGGAGGGCAACCAGAAGGGGATGGTCTTAATGGGCAAGGCTATGACAGCCTTGCGGAAGCCGGATCTCTATGAGCTGTTCCTCCTTCATGCCAAGGCAAGAGGCGAGCTTGTAGAGACAGCGGATCAGGCAGAGTCTGTGTTCTCCGTGGAACAAGGAGTGACTCCCTTCGATATCGAGCAGATTTTGGCCGAATATTTGGTGTGAGCGCATAGGTTATTTGCACATGGACAAGGAGCAGCTTCGTGCTGCTCCTTTTTGATATTGCTATTCAGTCCTGGAAGATCGGGTTACCCGGATATTTGACCTCTGGGTAATCCCCGCTCGGGCCACGTAGAAGCTTGCTCTTCATACCCCGCAAATGTTCATTGAAGAACTCCAGCACATAACGGTTGACGACCTCGGCCCCTCTTGTTCCCTGGATGCTGCCTGTCATCCCGGTAAGATTGATCAGCGGGGAGTACAGCTGGAGATCGGTGAAATTAAAGTGCTTGGCCCCTTCGATATAAATAACCGCGCTGCCTTCCTGCTGCATGACGTGATCCATGACCTTTAGCTCCCTTTCCCGGTGGGCTAAGACAGTGCTGAATTGCTGGCGCGTAAATTTGAGTTTCTGTAATTCCTCATCCGTGATCGGGGTCTTGCGGTATTTAGCCTGATCCTCGTTAACCTTCATGAACTCTTCCGATTCCATAAACATGAACGGTTTCTTAAGAGGGCTCCGGTCTCCGGATTCATACAGCGTCCCGTCCATATTCACCCCGGCCTTGATTCTCGGGTCCGAATTCACAGCTTCAAAGGCTGCCGCTCCTCCAAAGGAATGGCCCATGATGCCGATATGGTTCATATCCAGCTTTCCCTTGAACCTGCTTGCGATGATTCCTCCATTTATCTTCTCCAGCTGATCGACGACAAAGGAGATATCCTTGTTCCACATCTGCAGAATAGATCGGCTGTCTTCATACAGCTGATCCTGGGACGGCTTCGTAAGAAGTCCGGTCACCCGGCCGTCCGGGAATGCGGTAGCGAGGGTGCTGTAGGTATGATCTACAGCGACCACGATATACCCGTGACTGGCAAGATTCTCGGCCTGGGATGTATGCAAGATCCGGCCGACTCCCATGCCGTGCGACAACAGCACAACCGGGTAAGGTGACTTTGCGGGCAGCACATCTGCGCCTTCATACGAACTCGAACGGTTGTATTTCCAATAATCAAGCAAAGGGGCAGGAAGGCCAAAATAGCTGGAATAAGCCTGCATATAAGCCTGAAAGAGCTTCTGATCCTGAGGGAACAGAGTGCTTTCTTCGGCGCTTCCGCCAGACTTTGCGGCAGGGTACCATATTTGAACGATAAGCTCACGTTTGTCGTTCTTGTCCTCTGTATACGTCTCATCCCGGCTGGTGTCCATGAAATGGAACGCTTCCGTTCCTACCTTGAATTCCCCCGAAGGCTTTGGCAGATTAAAGACCGGCAGCACCATCGATAAAGCCACCGATCCAGTTAACAGCAGAACTAGGACCCCTGTGATCGTGTAGCGAAGCGGTTTCCGGGCCCTTCTACGCCTGAATAGGGCAGTGATGATTAGCAGAAAGGCTACAAGATAAGCCGGAATCATCTTCCACCTGTATCCCTCAATCAGCAGCTGTCCGGCAAGCAGCCCGCCGCAGGCGACACCGGCAGCTACACCGGCAATCCGATTCGCCTCCTTGCGAATCAACAATACAGCCAGTAAGGCAATGCAGGAAGCAACGAGCAGTATTTCTAATGTCCTCATGTGTTTCTCTCCCTTGTTCTCTTTAGTTTCCTTCATCATAAGGGGCTAAGGTTAAATCGAACGGGAGGTTCTGTTTAAGTTTGGTTTAAACTAGCTTGCAAATAAAACCGTCCAGACGGTACAATAAGATCAAGGTGGTGATGAATGTGAGCTCAACCAAAGCAGAGATAAAGAAGGAGCTCATCCTGAAGGCTGTCTCCCAAATTGTCCATGAAGAGGGCGTGGAGAAGTTAACGCTGGAGGCTGTGGCTAAGAAGGCGGGAATCAGCAAGGGAGGATTGCTGTATCATTTCCCAAGCAAGGAGGCCCTTCTTCAAGGGATGGTTGAACACTTGTCGAATCGCTTCTTAGAGGAATTTCACCAGAAGGCGGAGGAAGATCCCCGTACGATGGGAAAATGGACGAGGGCGTATATGGACGCGTCTCTATCCTGCGATTCTGAGGTGGGTGATCTGTATACCGCCCTCTCGGCTGCGCATTTTGCGAACCCGGAGCTGCTGCAAGTGCTTCAGGAGCAGTATTTCAAGATGCAAGCCCTGATTGAAGATGATGCAATAGACCCTGTTAAATCTACGATGATCCGGCTGGCCTTGGACGGACTTTGGTTCGCAGAGATGTTTGGGCTAGCCCCGCCTCATCCAGAGCTCAGACAGAAGATTGTTGAGGAACTAAAGAGAAGATTGGAGGAGAATGAATAATGGCATACCTATTCCTGGCCATATCCATCATTAGTGAATTGATTGGAACCTCGATGCTTAAGGCTTCGGAGGGCTTTACCCGGCTGTATCCAAGCCTGTTTACGATCGTTGCGTTCATCATTTCGTTCTTCTTTATTTCACTGACGATGAAGACCCTTCCGTTGAATATGACTTACGCGATTTGGTCCGGCGTAGGTGCGGTAGCCACCACGATCATCTCGGTCATGATCTGGAAGGAGAAGATCAACACAGGCAGCATCATCGGTATCGCTCTCATTGTGATTGGAGTTGTCGTGCTGAACCTGTTCGGTGCCGGACACGGGGAAGCAAGTGATGCTGGGGAGGCCCCCAGCGCTGCGGAAGTGAAGGGAATTTGACCGAACACAGATTGACTACGGAGGAAACAGCCAGCCTCTTATTCGCAAGGGGCTGATTTATTCCTCCATTTTTACTATACCGTTGATCGTTCAACTAATTTCACGGTTATTTCTTCATATGAAATACTTTTCTGATTGCTGATGGCGCGAAGGAACAGTTTTCTGCCCATCTCCACTAAAGGAACTTCAATTGTAGTAATATTCATCACTTTAGCTATTGGCTGATTATCAAATCCTATAATGGCTAGTTCATGCGGTATTGAAATTCCTCTTTCCTTACTACATGTAACGATGCCTGCAGCTACTTGGTCACTTGAAACCAAAAGGGCTGAAGGGGGATTATTCATAGATATTAATCCTTGCACAATCTCTTCCCCGTCTTCGAAATCATAATAACCAGAGAAAATATATTTAGATTCAAAAGGTTCGTTGATTTTATTCAAAAAATCTCTGTAGGCTAATAGTCTCTGTTCTCCGTTGGTTCCATTTCTTCTTCCTACGCAGATGCCAATCTTCTTATGACCTTTATAATGCAAATAATCTAAAGCTTTGGTGAAACTTTTATAATGATTCATATAAACTGAAGATGCTTTCTTATCTGTTGTATCTTCACAAAAGATGATTGGGCCGTAATCTATATAAGCATCTATGGTGTCCCATTGACAAATTCTTGAACAAATAATTAAAGCATCGATTTGTTTTTGTTTTAACATATCTAATGCTTCTTTTTCTCTATATTCTTCGTAATTTGTTTGGAAAAGGACCAGCTTATAGTTATTCTTCAATGCCTCATTTGCGATTCCCTCGACAATCAAAGCAAAATATGGATGGTTTGAAAATGGGATAGCAACACCTATAAGAAAGGTTTTCCCTTTTATCAAATGGACAGCATTTATATTTTTTTCATATTTGCTAGCCTCAATGGCCCGCAGAACGGCCTCCCTTTTTTCCAAACTTACATAGGGCTGATTATTTATTACACGAGATACAGTTGTAACTGAAACTCCGGCCATCTTTGCTATATCTTTTATGTTTGCCATGACTTCCTTTCTCCTCTCCAAAATTTTAGGTTTGCTCTGAAATGCTTTCCATACATTAAGCTTTCATTAGAGAGAGCAAGAAAAAAGGAGGAGGAACTTGGATGTTTTTTTTATGGGGCATACTGAGCTTAATCTTGATGTGTACTACTATTATAATATCAGCATCGTTTGCCATTTCACTATATGATCAAAAGAAGTTAGCAGAAAGGGAAAGCGATCCTTTTGACTATTTATTTGATGTTTATAATGAATAAAGCATTTACTATAAATAAATGAAGAAAGAGGGCTAAAATGATGGATAAAGAAGTAACGCTGCATGCATTTGAAATGGAATATGTTAAGGAACTTCATGGCTGGTTGAACGACCCTGTCTCCATTTCAATGGTTGGAAGAACTCCATTAACCTATGAACAAACTGTAAATCATGTGGAGGAAAAACGGCAAAACGGAGACCTTGTGTTAGCCATTAAAAATAAAGAAAAGCGGCTGATCGGTTGGGTTTTCCTTCAAGATATAGAATATGAACATGGTAGGGCAAGTCTTGGCATCTTGTTAGCACCTGAAGCTCGTGGTCAAGGTTATGGTAAATCTGCTTTGGAACAGGTGATTGACATTGGTTTCAAGCAACTGCGCCTAAATAAAATATATTTAACAACAAGAGGTATAAACGAACGAGCGATTAGTTTGTATAAAAAGGTTGGATTTATCGTGGAAGGTCAGTTAAGGCAGCATGCCTTCCTTGAAGGGAATTATCATAATACCTACTTTATGGGGATTCTGGCTTCAGACTGGAAGGCAAAGCAAACCGAGGAAAACTGACTTATTTGGCAGAGAAGGGCGCCAGCGTAGGGAAGCGTGCGCTATTGCAAACTCCGCTGGAGCTGGCATTTTGGAGCAGGGCTGAAGGGGTGAAAGAGGAAGGAACGGCCTTCCCACCCCTGCACAGCTTTGCCGATTACGGCAATGCTGTCGGTATCGAGTTTCTACTCAATCATGGAGCGAACCCGGATGGCAGAAATCAGCATGGAGCCAGTATTCATGCACAAGACAGAGACGGCAGGACGCCGCTGGAGTTAGCAGCAGGCTGTGCGAATAAGGGGATTCTCCAGCTGATGGGATCTTTGTGATTTTCAACCTCCTCCTCATACATGGTATAATTCCCAAAAAGGTTAAAAGTGGGAGGCGGCATACATGCAAGAGGAGCTGTTGAATCAGCTGGAAAAGTGGCATGAAGAAGATGAATTCGAACAGATCGTAGATGCCATCAAGGAGATCCTGGCAGTAGACAGGGATTATGTGCTGAACAGCCATCTGGGCAGAGCTTTGAATAATCTTGAACGGTACGATGAGGCAGTCGAGCAGTTCCTGACGATCGCCGAAGAGGGCAAGGACGACCCACTATGGCACTACCGCATAGGGCTTGCTTATTACTATTTGGAACGCTATGAGGATGCTTTAAGGGCATTTGAAATGGCGGACAAGCTGGAACCCGGGGATGAGGATACCCTGGAGTTTCTGGAGGACATCCGCAGTAAAATGCCTCAGCCAGAGCCCTCTGCAGAGCCAGCAAGTGTAGAGCCTCAGGCCCAGCCAGAGCAGGCGCCAAGATCAGCCACGTCCGCCGCCGACCTAGATCCCACAGGTTTCTGGGAGGATAGCGCGGAGGCATTAGAGCAGTATGTCTTTAGTCCGCCGACCGAGGAGCTTATTGATGCAGTGCAGGAGTCCTTGGTGTTCAAGCTCCCAGCTTCCTATATTGATATGATGAAACAGCATAACGGAGGGATTCCCCGCAAGAGATATTTCCCTACCGGAGAAGGAGCTTATGTCGAGATTTCTAGCATCTTAGGGATTGGAAGAGAGAAGCGCAAGTCGCTGTGTGGAGAAGCGGGAAGCCGCGCCATCATTGAGAACGGGGACTTCCCTGAATTTGGTGTAGTAATCTGTGAATGTCCTTCAGCTTCAGAGGTGGTTATGCTGGATTACCGGCCGGCTGGAAATGACGGCGAGCCCGAGGTGGTTCACGTAGACAAGAGTAAGAACCAGCAAGTGACAAAGCTTGCCACAAGCTTCGGCGCCTTTATTCACGGATTGGTGGAAGAGAAGGCATAGTCTGTCTTAGTCCTCTGGCAGATCAAATATGGTAAAAGAAACGTGCATAGACGCAGGGGCAAAGATGCTGCCTCCGCCATGCGGCTATAAGTCAAAGACCACCTGTCACGATGCTTGATCAGGTGGTCTTAAAGCTGCCCTAGGTAAGGCCCTAATCGGGAGTATTGCTTCCGTAGTACAGAGAAATTGATATTTTCGAGCGCATCACTTAAGGCGATGGTTTGGTCATGCTTTGACCGGGTTGACAAACATACCGAATAAGAATAAATTAATAATGAATTGTTCATTCAATATTGAGGAGTCGTTCCCATTGCAGGCCAAAAAGGATGAGGTCAGAAGAAAAATTGAATATGCGGCTTTGAAGGTTTTCTTTGAGAAAGGCTACCTGGATGCCAAGATGAGCGATATCGCAAATGAAATCAACATTTCTGTAGGCAACATCTATACCTATTTTAAAAACAAGAATGAGTTGTTCTACGCTGTCGTACCGCCATCTCTGGTGGATTACTTAAAAAATCTCCTAGTCGAGTCGATTCACTTTAGCAATCAGACCTTTTTCGACGAGACGGATAGCGAGAAGAATTCCGCTTTGTTACAGGAGCAGATTGACCTACTGACAAAGTACAGCAAGCAGATTGTTATTATTTTCGAGAAAAGTAAGGGAACCACTTACAGTCACGCCAAAGAAGAGCTCATTGCTTTAATGGTTGAGACCAAGAGGCCGTATCTGAAGGATCATTACAAAAGGTACGAAATTGGGGCCGAGGAAAACATCATACTGTCGAACATTATATCGACGAGCCTTATCGACATGATCCTGGATTTGCTGAAGAGGGACATGAGCGAGGAGAGTCGAAGACGAATATTTGAGGCGTTGAACGTTTACAGACTCTATGGTGTGAAGAGCTTGAATGAGTAGCGGACTCTTTCGCAGGGTAACAAGCGTGCAAATCAGGTTTACCGGACTTGGTTTGTACGCAAAAAAATAAAAGAAATAGCCAAGTAAAATTTTTTTGACCCAAAAATGAATCGTTAATTCAGTATTAAAACACTTATTCATCATAAGGAGGAATTTACAATGAATTCAGGATATGCGCTGCGAAACTGCACAGTAATTCATGGGGACATGAACCGAAATCCGGAAAGCAACATGACAATCGTGGTAAACGAGAAGGGGCTCATTCAGGAGATTGGGAAAGACCACGAGATCACGCTTCCGCAAGGCGTTCAAGTCCTCGACTTAACGGGCAAATTCGTTATGCCGGGACTGATCAATGCTCACGTCCATCTTTTTGCCGATGGTAAACCGTTCACTTTGTCTGCAAGTGAGAACACACTGAAGTTTGCCTTTAACTGGCTGCTTGATACTAGATTCGGCAGAAGCATACTGAAGAAACGTATGAAGAGAAATGCGCTTACTGCGCTGCATGCTGGTGTGACCACAATGCGCAGTGTCGGGGAATTTTTCCATTTGGATGTTCAACTGCGGGATGAAATTAAGGCGGACGCCTTTATAGGCCCGAATCTTCTTGTATCCGGGTATTTCCTGAGCGTAACCGGCGGGCACGGCGCCCCATTCCTCGCTTTAGTGGGAGACTCCCCTTGGGAAGCACGAAGAAATGTGCGCATCAATGTAAAAAACGGGGTCGATCTGATCAAGATCTGCGTGACTGGTGGAATTACCGATGCCAAGATGGTCGGCGAAGCTGGCCGCTTGCAGATGACGGTGGAAGAGGTCGCAGCGATTTGTGATGAAGCCCATAAGATTGGGATGCGCGTGGCCGCCCATGTGGAAAGCACCGAAGGCGTAAGAGTCGCTCTTAAGGGAGGGGTTGATACGATCGAGCATGGTTCCGAAATGGATGAGGAAATCATCAGCTTGTTCAAAAATAACCCTAATGCCCTGAATGGCTATACGGCGCTCATCCCAACCTTGCAAGCCGCTTATCCATTGGTCGCCTTGGACACCAGTGTATCGAAGGTCAACAGCACGGTGAAGGAGAATTCCAGACTTGTGTATGGATCTATGTTGAAGGGCCTCCGACAAGCCATTGAACATAATATCAAAATAGGGATAGGCACCGATGCCGCCATGTCACTC
Source organism: Paenibacillus sp. CAA11 (assembly GCF_003060825.1). Classification (NCBI taxonomy): domain Bacteria; kingdom Bacillati; phylum Bacillota; class Bacilli; order Caryophanales; family Paenibacillaceae; genus Paenibacillus; species Paenibacillus sp. CAA11. The sequence continues at coordinate 4,714,199 of NZ_CP028922.1, read as the reverse complement.
GTGACTCACTATGACATATGGCGGGAGTTGGATCATTATCTTAGACAGACCTCCTTAAATACGAAGCAGGTCATTCATTTTGTAACCAAATCCAACGCGGAGATTTTAGGAATCGATCATATGACAGGTACTGTGGATATGGGGAAGAACGCGGATCTGATCGTCTTGGAGCAGAATCCGCTTGAGAACATTGAAGCCTTATCGGATGTGAAGATGGTTATGGTCAACGGAAATCTCATCGAGACCCCCTCTGTCACTAGAATAAAAGAAGTAGATGATATTCTAAATTCGGTCTGGTAAATGTAGGGGTGAAGTGAATGATTGGTCATCATCTTCTCGTCGCTTGTTCTGAAAATAACAGATATTAAAGTATTAAATATGTGCCGGCTCTGCTTTTGCCTATTTTTATTCTTTAAGAGGTATAATATTCGCCCAAACCCTGGTACAATTTGAGGACGAATTGCGGCTGTGTGAGCTTAGTCACAATAAAGACAACATCATTCTAACGACCAAAGGAACCTCGTATTATGTCTAACAGGGAGATAACTAGGCGAATTCATTTTATAAGGCGATACAAATATGTAATCCTACTGCTGGTGGTTCTAGGGGCTTTGACTGGCATGAGATGGGTCTGGTCTCAAATGTTCCCTATAATGAACCAGCCTCATGCCGTCGGCGGTGTTTTGAATCTTCGCGGCACGGACCTTGAGAATTCTCCGGCCTTCTATGTGAATGGGGAGTGGGAATTCTACCCGAATGAGCTCATTACCCGGCAGGAGATTTCTCAGAAGCAGAGCGAGTCCCGGACCATTCAAGTTCCGGGAGGCTGGGGAAGCGAACTCAATCAGGTACCCGGCAACTCTTATGGGTACGGAACATATCGAATACGTGTACTCATAGACCCTTTAAAGGAGCCAGTTGCCTTTTGGTTCAAGGGTTTACAGGCGTCCTCAGACATTGAAATTAACGGAGAACCTATGGGAGGCCAAGGAAAGGTTGCCCCTAAGGATCAGGGATATAAACCTAGTAGTTCCTCATATACAGCCTCCTATGATAAAGTAGGGACTTCTGAAATTGAACTGTTGGTCCGGGCAGCGAATTTTGACAGCCCCTACAAGGGCGGCATTGTAACGCCTGTGCGCTTTGGCTCGCAGGCATCGATTGACTATGTGCGCTGGTATTCTATCGGATTTCAGCTATTCATATTTCTAGTGCTGCTGCTGCATGGAATCTATGCCTGCATTCTCTATTTCTTCAATCCGAAAGAGCGCATCCTGTTGATCACCATGCTGCTGCTGCTAATGATCAGTATATCTACGCTCATCAATCACGATAACGTACTTTTGCTTTGGCTGCCGATCAATTATACATGGGCAATCAAGATTAAGCTGATTAGCCTCCTATGGCAGAATCTGCTGATTCTAATGCTGTTTTTGAAGTTTATCCCGTCGTCCTCACAGCAAAGATGGCTACGGAGGTATACTTGGTTGGTTGCTGCTTTTACAGTGCTGCTAATGGTTGTACCGGTTTCTCTAGTGAATGAAATTGTACATATATATCTATTCGACCTTGTAAATTATTTATCTTTTGGTTGGTTCCTATATTTGTCCGGATCTATTATTTTTGGGAAGCAGCTCGAACGCGGCGTCTCGTTCCTGCTGGTGACATCTGCAGGCTATTGCTCCAATTTTATATGGGGGATTGCAGAGTCTTCTAACGATGTAACGACGGTCTATTATCCGATTGATCTTGTAGTGGCCATAACCGGCTTCTCTTCCTATTGGTTTAAGAGATATTTCCAGAATTCAAGAGAGAACGTGGAGCTGAACCATCAGCTGCAGAAGGCAGATAAGATTAAGGACGAGTTCCTAGCTAATACGTCACATGAGCTTCAGACCCCCCTGCATGGGATTATGAATATTGCTTATAATGTGGTAGCTAAAGAGAAGGATAAGCTGCAAAAGAGCAGTCTGGAGGAGATGCAGCTGCTGATTACGATCAGCAGGCGGATGTCCTATCTGATTGGTGATCTCCTGGATGTTGTTCGGCTGCAGGAGCATCGCATCCAGCTGCAGCAAAGTCCTCTTCAGGTTCAGTCTATCGTGCCCGGGATTATCGCAATGCTGCAATTTATGACGGATCATAAAGCCGTTAACTTGCAGATGGATATTGCTGAAACAACGCCTCCTGTATGGGCAGATGAGAAAAGACTTGTACAAATTCTGTATAATCTGCTGCACAATGCGCTTAAATATACGGAGGAGGGGACGATCTCAGTATCGATGGAACTTCGGCAAGGTCAAGCCTATATCCATGTTGCCGATACTGGGGTTGGCATGGACAAGGCTACGCTGGAGCGAGTATTTCTTCCATATGAACAAGGAAGCTATGGTCTTAATGATGGGCAGGGAATTGGACTTGGGCTTAGCATCTGTAAACAGCTCGTTGAATTGCATGGGGGAACCTTAGTGGCTCATTCCACCTTAGGAGAGGGCTCAGTATTCAGCTTCAATTTACCCTTAGCAGGCAGCGATCCAGCTAGCGACTCGTCCTCGGCTCCTATGGTGCAGGAAGAAGTAAAGGCAGCGAAGGATGACTTAGGTGGATTAGTTTATTCCACATTCTCTACGGGAAACATGGAAGCAGCAGCTGCGGCAATTCCTCCGCTTCTGGAAGACGGCCAGGCAAGGATTCTTGCCGTGGACGATGACCCAATTAACCTGAAGGTGCTGGTCAGCATTCTCTCCAGTGAGCCTTACACCGTGATTACGGCTCAGTCGGGCGGAGAAGCACTGGAGCTGCTTGAGACCCAGCAGTGGGATTTGCTTATAGCGGATGTAATGATGCCGAATATGTCGGGATATGAGTTAACCCAAAGAGTAAGAGAGCAGTATTCGATGTCGGAGCTGCCCGTATTGCTGCTGACTGCGCGCAGTCAGCCGATCGATATATACACCGGGTTCTCTGCAGGAGCGAACGACTATGTCACGAAGCCTGTTGATGCCCTTGAGTTAAAATATCGAATTGCGGCGTTAGTCAATATGAAGCAATCTATGAATGAGCGCCTGCGTATTGAAGCTGCTTATTTGCAGGCGCAAATTCAGCCTCATTTTCTGTTCAATACGCTGAATTCATTAATGGCTTTGAGTGATATTGATACGGAGAGCATGCGTAAGCTGGGCGAGGCATTTACATCCTTCTTACGGATTAGCTTCGATTACCTGAATACGGGCGAGTTGGTTGATTTGTCCCATGAGCTCGAGCTCGTTGAAGCTTATCTGTATATTGAGAAGGTGCGGTTCGGCCAGCGGTTGTCCGTGGTGTGGGATGTAGAGCCTGATTTAAGGCTGCTGCTTCCCCCGCTCTCCATTCAACCCTTGGTGGAGAATGCTGTGAAGCATGGACTGTTAAGCAAGACTAAGGGCGGCACGGTTCGTCTAACGATTACCCGGCAGGACGGGCATATATTAGTGGAAGTTAGTGATAATGGCAAGGGGATGGACCCGACGCAGGTTGCTCGTTGCTTAGACCCTTCACTGAGAGGAAAAGGCGGCATTGGACTGGCCAACACGAACCGGAGAATACAGCAGCTGTATGGTCAAGGCCTGTCTATTATAAGCAGCCCAGGGGAAGGGACAACCGTGTCCTTCGTCATCCCGCGTAAGGGGACAACCGAATAAAAAAGGATCGTTTTGAGGAAAGCCCAATATTCCCGGCTTCGGACGGGGAACTTGGGCTTTCTTTCCTATTTTTTTAATTACAGGCTGATATTCCTTGCTTTCTGCATCCTTTTCTGATAATTTGATATTAACAAATTGTTATTATCATAATAATACTAAGATTAGATAGATAGGTTGGTGGTAATTAAGGTGGATATGCAGGATCGGGACGGATTAACAGAACGCGAGTTCCTGGAGCGGTACCAGCCAGGAGATTATGAGCGGCCTTCGGTGGCCACAGATATGGTCATTTTCACAGTGACGGATGCAGATGAGGACAATTACCGGAAGCTCCCGGAGAAGGAGCTGCGCATGCTGCTCATCCGGCGGGGAGGGCACCCCTTCCTGGGCAAGTGGGCGCTGCCGGGCGGGTTCGTCCGGCCGGATGAGACAACCGAGCAGGCCGCAGCCAGAGAGCTGCGGGAGGAGACCGGCGTGGATAACGTCTATCTGGAACAGCTTTATACGTTCAGTGACATTGGGCGCGATCCCCGCACCTGGGTCATGAGCTGCAGCTACATGGCGCTGATTAACAGCAAGGATGTGCAGGTGAAGGCGGGGGATGATGCGGCTGAGGCCGCCTGGTTCAAGGTATCCTTCCGGCTGCTGCGGGAGCTGAAGGAGCTGGATGAGGACGGCTATATCAAGAAGCTGGAGTATGAGCTGAAGCTGAGCTCTGAACACGAAGAGCTGACGGCAGTGGTAGAGCGAACGATGACGGTGAAGCAAAGCTTGACATCGGCAGCCTACACTATTGTATCCAATGACGGGCTGGCCTTTGATCATGCGAAGATCATCGCATATGCCATAGAGCGGCTGCGGGGGAAGGTGAACTATACCGACATCGCGCTTCACTTGATGCCGAAGCTGTTCACTTTGACAGAACTGCAGCAGGTTTACGAGGTGATTCTGGATAGGGAGCTGCTGAAGGCAGCTTTTCGGCGTAAGGTGGCTGATTTGGTCAAGGAAACCGATCATTATACCGAGAATGCGGGCCATCGCCCTTCCCGCTTGTATCGGAGGAATTTGGAGGTATACGGATGATCTATAATCTTGAAGATTTACGCAAGGCATACCAAGGGGGGCAGACGTTCAAGTTTCTGTTCTTCTGGGGTCATACTCCGGCAAGCGACGGGAGCATCGGTAAGAGCTGTCTCAGCCAGTGGTGGATGAGCCCGTTTGTGATTGAAGGCGTAGAGTACTCTTGCGCGGAGCAATTTATGATGGCTGAGAAGGCGCGCCTTTTCGGGGACGGGGAGATGCTGACCGAGATTTTGGCGGCGAAGCACCCCAAGCAGATGAAGGCCTTCGGCCGTGCGGTCAAGAACTTTGACCAGGCCATCTGGCAGAAGGAATGCTATGGAATTGTGAAGCGAGCCAGCCTGGCGAAGTTCTCGCAGAACACGCAGCTTGGGGAGTTTCTGAGGTCGACGAAGAAACGGATTCTTGTCGAGGCTAGCCCTCGGGACCGCATCTGGGGCATTGGGATGGGCGGGGCGAATCCCGATGCAGAGAATCCGATGAAATGGCGGGGGCGCAATTTGCTCGGATTCGCGCTTACGGAAGCACGTGACGAGCTGCTAATGAGAGGAGAGAAGGAGCAATGAATCGGAAGGAAATTGCACAGGAGACTTTGCGGATTCAGCAGCAAGGCTTCTATGAATATATGGGGCGAAGAGTGAGTATTGCAGAGGCGCAGCAGCGATCGGAAGAGGGCAGCCAGCTGTTTACGCCAGAGCAAGGGGAGGCGCTGGTGCGGAAGTGGCCTGAGTGGCCTCAATCCGAGCTTAAGGCAGGATATGCTGTGGCTAATGAGGCCACGGTCAAGGCGATTCTCGATTTCGCAAAGGCGGGTAAACAGCAGGTTGGAGTACTGAACTTTGCGAGTGCCAAAAATCCGGGCGGCGGATTCCTGAACGGAGCTATGGCCCAGGAGGAAAGCCTTGCCGCCTCCAGTGGCCTTTATAACACGCAGCTGCTCAATGAGCGCTACTATAAGGCTAACCGTGCTTGCCGTTCCATGATGTATACCGATCATGCGATCTATTCGCCGGACGTCGTTTTTTTTCGCGATGAGAAATTCGCCCTCCTGCCAGAGCCGGTTACGGCCTCTGTATTGACGCTGCCTGCTGTGAACTATGGACAGGTGCTGCTCAAAGGAGAAGACCCGAAGCAGGCTGAGCGGGTGATGAAGGACCGGATGCGTCTGGCTCTTGCTCTGTTTGCACAGAAGGGTGACAAGCATCTCATCTTGGGGGCATACGGTTGTGGGGTGTTCCGCAATGATCCGGTGAAGGTGGCCGGGTGGTGGAAGGAGCTGCTAGAGGAAGAAGGCATGGGAGCCTTATTTGGGGAGGTCAAGTTTGCGGTATTGGATACTTCCAAGGACGGTAAAACCATCCGTGCCTTTAATCAGGTGTTCCAAGGATAAAGCAGTCGTTTTGGATAATATAAGCCGCTCCCTGATCAAGATAGGGAGCAGCTGTCCAGTGCAGGATTAACTGCATTCAGGATGGAATATTCAGCGCGGTTTGTATATTTTGCAGATCCAACTGAATTTGTTCGTTGATGTGATACGGGTGATATAGTCCCCGCTTCTCCAAATAGGCGGTTATCATTTCGTGGGAGTCGATCGCCTCCTCCAGCTGTTTGACCAGCACTTGCTTAATTTCAGGCGATGCACATTCTGTGACGGCCATGGCGTAATTTCTAACCCCGCTCTTGGCATTCAGCAGAAAGTCCATCGCTATGACCTCATCTGTTAGTGTATTTACTCCTGTGAGCCGTTCCAGGATTGGGTTCATTCGCTTATCCCCTTTGCTGTGAGTTAGATAGCAGCCGGCCCAGCTCCTGAAGCTGCTGGGTGGATATCTGAACGTCATGCTTTAAGATGTCCCTGAGCTCAGGGTCTGATACCAAGATTTGCATTGTCTTGGATTTGGTTATGCTGACGGTTTTGAAGGCGGCCATCTCATGAACCTCCAGCGTCTCATGCATGCCGTAGTTTGTATTCATCGGTTTGTTCCTCCTAGTGTCCAATCCGTTCTTATGGCTTAAGAATAACCTTGATGCAATTGTCCGTCTTGGTGTCAAACACCTCATAACCGCGCTCTGCTTCACTAAGCGGAATGACATGGGTGACGATATCGCCCGGGTTGACTTTGCCGGAGGTGATCAGCTCATACATGTGCGGCATGTAGTGAATGACCGGAGCTTGTCCGGAACGGATATTAATATTGCGCTGCATAATATCCCCCAGGGGAAATCCGTTATATCGCCCGCCATATACACCGGTAATTTGGATGGTGCCCCCCTTGCGGACCGCCTGGGAGGCGATGACCACTGGGCTCATCGTGCCTCCTTGCAGCTTTAGGCCGCTGGCGAGGAATTCAAGGTCGGTCATTTTCCCATCCATGCCCACGGCATCAATGACGACATCTGCCCCGCCCTTGGTGATCTCCTTGAGGTAGTTCCCGGTATGGTCATGCTGTTCAAAATTGACGATCTCCACGTTGTTCGTACGCTTTGCATGCTGAAGCCGGTAATCTACATAATCCACAGCGATGACCCGCTTGGCCCCCTTTAGCCAGGCGAACTTCTGAGCCAGCAGCCCCACCGGGCCGCAGCCTAGTACAATGACCGTATCTCCTTTTTTTACTCCGGCGTTATCAATGGACCAGAAGGCGGTCGTCATCGCATCGGATATCAAGCAGAGCTTCTCATCCGGTTCTTCACAGCTCTCGGGAATTTTGAAGTGGGTGAAGTTCGCGAAGGGGACGCGTAAATATTCGGCCTGCCCGCCAGGGTAGCCGCCCGTTGATCCCGAGTACCCGAAGAATCCGCCCATCTCCCCGTTATCATTTGAATGTTCACACTGGCTTTCCAGCTGATTCTTGCAGTAGAAGCATTCACCGCAGGCTACATTGAAGGGAATGATGACCCGGTCGCCCTTCTTCAGCTTGGTAACACCGGGGCCTACTTCCTCTACAATTCCCATGGGCTCATGCCCAATTACATAATCCTCTCCAAGGTTAGGGATCATGCCGTGAATCAGGTGAAGGTCGGAACCGCAAATTGCGGTGCTGGTCAATTTCACAATCATGTCGTCCGGCTTCTTAATCTTAGGGTCCGGCACGTCCTTAACGGCAATATTCTTGATCCCCTGATAGGTAACTGCCTTCATGCTTCAGCTCCCTCCCTATGCTCATCTGGTGTCCGGTCAAACATCCCTTTGCGCCGCGTATCTTCTGGGAACAGATTCATCTGGGCGATCATGACGGTATTCTTCGCAGAGAGCTGATCCAGCTGGTACTGCTCACGAAGCTCATAGGGATGGAACCATTTCTTGCGCATCATGAGGTCGGAGATTTCCTGATGCATCTGGATGCCCTGTCTCAGCTGATTGCGCAGCAGGGTTCTTGCATCCGGAGAAGCCGCTTCGGTTAAGGCAATCGCTGTATTTCTAACCCCTTCTTTGGCACGGATCAGAAAGTCCATGGCAAGGGTTGTATCGGCTAGCTCAGGCATATTTAACGCATTAATGGGATCTAGGTAATCGTTATTCATCTATAGCTTCCCCTTTAATTTAATATCGGCGTTGGACGGCTTTGAGGGACGGGCGCATGGAAGGGCGCCTTTGCATAGACTGCCTGGAGATCCGCAATGGCTTGAATCGACTGTTCAACATCCTTTTGCATCAAGTTCTTCAGATCCTGGTCGAACACGAGGCCCTGCATCAGCTTGGACTTAGCCAGACAAAGCGTCTTGAAATTAAGTATTTCATGAAGGTCCATCGCTTCATGGGGTGCCAGCAATTGCGGGTTCATAGGGAAACAACCCCTTTCGTATTATGGTTAGGGATAGCTTCTCCCAGCTATTATAAATTATGCGAAGGCTCAAGGGGCTGCGGGGTCTCTCGCAAAAGGATGGACATGAACAAGCAGACATAGCGATTGGCCTGACGGGGATAACGAAGAAGCAGCTGTTTTGAGCGCCTCAAATACATATAGCGGGCCCGCTTGCCTACAATGTCGGCACGAGTCTTCTTCATAGTTCTTCAGCTCTCTGCCAGATAGCCGGGGGCATCATAATAATCGTCATCATCGAATTTGGCGAGTCTTTTATCACAGCGCCTCTCCCCCTTATTTATGATGATAGATTGATCCTACTCTATGATATGTAAACGGGGAGATAGGGTAACGGCATCTTTGCACAGGAAATCCCGCTTAGCGCAGGTCCTATAAAGGAGAAGGCGTAAGCGGGATTTTTATGTTACTTACTGACTAGACAAATCTATATGTTGCAAGCATTTCTCCCCAAGGGGATATCCCATCTTCCATGAAGCCGGATTTCTGATATAGCTTCCTGGCGGGTTCATTGTCTGGATCATATCCAATCCTGATCACACCAGTTCGATTACAGGCTTTCCTAATTTCATCTATAACCAGCAGCATAGCACGGTAGCCATGGCCTTGGCCTTGAAATCTCTCATCGATCATAAACCGATAAATCCAGTAATTCCCGTCATCCGGGTCTACCCCGAACATCGTAAAACCGATTATGACATCGTCATTGTAAATACCTTTAGCTAAAAATCCGTCTAAAAACTGACACTCCGCGATGGAATAAAGGTTGGATACCATGTACTCGTTTTGTTCTGGTTTCAATTGAAGCCGGGCACAGGCTTCCCAATTGGCTTGGTTGATGGTTTGAAGCGTAAGCACTTATTGGATTCCTCCCAGATCCGGGAAATCCACATAGACTTCCCTACATTTTGGACCTCTCTAATAATCTTCCTGGACGCATGCTCATACTACATCTCTCCTTTCGTGACTCGTATGAATATAGACTAACATCCTTGCTTTCATGCATTCAATCCCTTCTTGCGTTAAAGGTGTGGGCATGGGCCCAGGGATGTCAGAAAAAAATAAATTGAATTTTTTGTATTCTTTAATTATAATACAAGGCATAACAATTAAAAGCGCTTTCATGTGAGGGGGTGAAACGATGAAAATAGCAGGTATGAATATTACGTACAGGTATTTTCCGTTCGAGCATTTTCTCGATTCCATGACAAGGTTGGAAGTTGACCAGATTGAGCTGTGGGCAGGTGAGCCTCATTTCTATGTGTACCGGGGGGGTCTCAATCGGTTAAGGCGAATAAAGCAAGAGCTTAAAGCAAGGGGCATGAGGGTGGTCTGCTATACGCCCGAGCAGTGCGTGTATCCTTACAATATCGCATCGTCGGACCCGCAGCTGCGCCAGAAGAGCATTGATTATTTTATAGAAAATCTATACGCCGCTTTGGAGCTTAATACGGACATGATGTTGGTGACTTCCGGTATAGGCGACTTTCATCTGTCTCCTGAGGAGTCCTGGAAGTATGCGAGCGACTCTATCTACCAGCTGTCCCGGGTGGCTCAGCAGGAGGGAGTGACGCTTGCTCTGGAGCCTCTAACCCGGTTCGAATCGAATCTCATTACGGACGTTCAGGGCGTCAAGCGAATGATGGATGAGGTCGGGTCTTCCGCACTCCAGGGGATGATCGACACGGTGGCGATGCAGCTGGCCGGAGAGAGGCCGGAGGATTACTTCTCTCATCTGCCGGGGTTGTGCCACTTCCACCTCATTGATGGAGACGGCACCTCGGATGCTCATCTGGCACTGGATGACGGGCAGCTGAATTGGCGGGAGTATCTCACAAGTCTTGAGTCCTGCGGATATGAAGGAACATGCACCTTAGAGATTATGGGATTTAATTATTATCAGAGTCCACACGATACAGTCATGCATTCGATCAGGAAAATAAGGGAACTGGGCATCTTATCATCTTGATTTGGAGGAACTCACGATGAGTAATGGCGCACTAACAAGAAAGCTGGGCTTCTGGGCAGCCTTGGCCCTTGCTGTGGGAACAACGATAGGCTCCGGGATTTTTGTCTCTACCGGGGATGTGGCCAAAGCGGCCGGACTGCCTTCCATCTCGATCTTAGCCTGGATTATCGGCGGGGTTATTGCTATTCCGCAGGTGATGGTGCTGGCTGAGCTGTCAACGGCCTACCCGGAAAATGGAAGCGGTTACGTTTACTTGAACAAAGCGGGCTGGAGACCGCTCGCCTTCCTGTATGGCTGGGCAACGTTCTGGGCGCTCGATCCTCCGTCCATCTCCATTATGGCGCTCGCCATTGTCACCTACCTGGCAACCTTCTTCCCGTTCTTCGCGGGCATAGCCGGCAAGCTGCTCGGGGTCGCGATCATTCTGTTCATTACCTCCATCCATTATCGCAGCGTCAAGGAGGGCGGCCGTTTCCAGGTCATTATTACGGCGATCAAGATCATTCCGTTCCTGATTGTCATTGTTCTAGGCTTAATGTATATGAACTATGACCACTTCAGCTACACGCCTCCACCAGGCGCAGGCAGCACCAGCCTGATTGGCGGTGTATCTGCAACGACCTGGGCTTATACGGGAATGGCGGCCATCTGCTTCATGGCAGGGGAAATCCGCAATCCAGGCAAGGTTCTCCCCAAGGCGCTGATCAGCTCGGTGCTGATCGTCTTAAGCCTTTATACGCTGCTTGCGGTTTGTATTACGGGCTTGATGCCTTTCGACAAGCTGATGGGCTCCAGTGCTGCAGTGTCTGATGCGGTCAGCTATATTCCCGGATTATCGGGGATTGCTTCCTCCTTCGTAGCAATTACGGCCATTATAGTTATCCTGGGTTCCTTGAGCTCATGCATTATGTTCCAGCCCCGTCTGGAATATGCCATGGCGAAGGATGGCCTGTTCTTCCGGCGTTTTGCAAAGGTTCATCCCAAGTATGAAACGCCTAGCTTCTCCATCGTGGCACAGGTTACGTATGCCTGCATTCTCGTGTTCTTCAGCGACTTAACCGCGCTGCTGGGTTATTTTACACTGATTCAGCTTGTCATTAACATCCTGGACTTTGCTGCGGTTTATAAGTGCCGGAAACGGGAGGATTATAAGCCGATTTACCGAATGCCATTATGGAGAATCACTACGATTCTGGCTATTCTTGGAGCAGCCTGGCTGGCTTGGGGCACCTTTACCTGGGCTCCATTTCAAGGGATGATTGCGGCGCTGATTGTCATTGTAACCGGTCTGCCGGTCTATTATTACTGGGAGAAGAAGTACGGACGAAGTCGCGATCAAGGCGGTAATCCGAATATCGTTGCCTAGGGCAGAGCAAAAAATAATTGTAACTAATGTCATATTTAATTATAATACAAGACATAACAAATAAATGGGACGGAGCTGTACTTGCTCCCATACAGGAGGGAACTTAAGATGTTTAATTTCGATGAAGAACTGTTCCTAAGACTCGTGGAGAAGGAAGGCCTGGCTTATCGTGGTCAGATTGAAGAGATTGTTGATAGCATTTGCAAGAAAGGCTACAGCAACATCTTCATGATCGGCGCAGGCGGTACGATTGCCATGATGTATCCTTACGAATATATCTTGAAATCCAATTCCACTATCGATGTCCACGCAGAGATCGCTGCTGAGTTCCTGGTGATGAACAACCGGCATTTCAGCAAGGATTCCGTATGTATCTTCACCTCGGTATCGGGAACAACGAAGGAAACGCTTGAGGCTATAGAGTACTGCAAAGAGCGGGGAGCAACGACCTTTGCGCTGGTGGCAGAGCCGGGTACGCCAATCACCAAGGCTGTCGACCACTGCATCGTTACCGGATCGGAGAAGCATTCGTTCGACACCTTCTTCATGCTGCTGTACATGGTTGTGTTCCGGTTCATGTACAACAACAAGGAGTTCCCTCAGTATGAGCAGTTCACGAAGGAAGTAGCCCTGCTTCCGCGTGCGATTCTGAATGCGGTGAAGGCTTTTGACAAGCGGGCAGAGGCCTTTGCCATTGAACACAAGGATACCGATTATCATATGATGGTTGGCTCCGGTAACCTGTGGGGAAATACGTATTCTTATGCCATGTGCGTGCTTGAGGAGATGCAGTGGATTCCTGCCAAGTCCATTCATGCGGCTGAATTTTTCCACGGTACGCTGGAGCTGGTTGTGGAAGATACCAGTGTCATCCTGTTGAAGGGCGAAGATGAGACCCGCCCGCTGACAGACCGTGTAGAGCGGTTCGCTGAGAAGGTGACCAAACGGCTGACTGTGATCGACACCAAGGACTTCGAGATGGAAGGCATCAGCGAGGAGTTCAGAAAGCACTTTGCGGTGAGCATCAACTGGGCCGTCCTCAGCCGGATCAGCGTCTACCTGGAGCGTGAGAGAAATCATCCGCTTACACTTAGAAGATACTATCGCAAGATGGAGTATTAAGCTAACCGGGGCACTGCTCGATGTGAGCAGTGCTTCTTCCTAAAGCATGGGGAGGTGGGATGAGATGCGAATCGTTACCGTAGGGGATAACTGTATGGATGTGTATCAATCCACCGGAGAGGCTTGCCCTGGAGGCAATCCGGTGAATGTAGCGGTTTATCTAACCGAATTGGGCGCAGAGACGGCTTATATCGGCTGGGTAGGCAGCGACCGTTACGGAGAAATTATGAAGAAGGCTATTCAGGGGAAAGGCGTAAACACCTCACGGGTTTCGGTTAAGGAAGGGACCACGGCGGTTACCTATGTCGAAATGGTGGGGAATGACCGTCAGCTGGGCGATTATGAGGAAGGCGTAATGGCTGATTTCAAGCTGACTCCGGAAGAATTGAAGTATGCGGAATCGTTCCAGCTGGTGCATTCGGCCATCTGGGGGCATGCCGATCCGTATTTCGCTTATTTTAAGGAGAAGGGGCTGCTGACCTCTTTTGATTTTGCAGATAAGCTGGATCATGAGCTTGTGACTACACTGACACCTTATGTGGACTATCCCTTCTTCTCCTATTCGCAAGATGATGATTATATTCGCAGCCTCATGAGAGAGGTGAAGGGCCGGGGCTCCAAGGTTGTTATAGCCACACTGGGAGAGAAGGGTTCTCTGGCCTACGATGGTGTCCAATTTTACAAACATGGAATAGCCGAAGTCGAAGTTGTAGATACCCTGGGAGCAGGGGATTCCTTTATTGCCGGGTATATTTACGGCACCTTGAAAGGGCTTTCGGTACAAGCGTGTCTGGAGCAGGGCGCCTTGCGGGCGGCGAAGACCATCGGATACTTTGCTGCATGGTGACTAAAGGCAGTTCATCAATGTATAATATAGAGATATATATAGAATGAACTAAAGAAATGAATGTTATAGGTTCGTATTAGGCCGTGATCATAGAAAGTTCAATATAAAAATTTAGTTCAATCTATATAGAATATTACCATTGATGGATAAGGATGAATGTTCGATGAATTTAAATCCTTCAACCCCGCAGCCGCTGTATATGCAGATTAGGCAAATGTTGAAGAATGATATACAGCATGGCCGCTACAAGCCGGACGAGCAGATTCCGACAGAGGCCGAGCTCTGCGATATTTATAATGTGAGCCGGATTACGATACGGAAAGCGATTGAGGAATTGGTGCGGGAGGGAGCCCTCACACGGATTCCGCGAAGGGGAACTTTTGTGGCCTCTAATAAGTTTCATAATGAGCTGCTGTCTGTAAGCGGATTCTCCGAATTCAGCCATCAGCTCGGTATGATTCCGAATTCCCGAATCTTAAGGAGCGATGTCATCGAGGCATCAGAGGAAGTGGCAGGTCATCTGAACATTGAAGCCGGCAGCCCTGTCCTTGAACTGGAGCGGCTGATGTACGTGAATGACCGCCCTTTATTTTATGACATTGCACATTACTCGCTTACCCGGTTTCCAGACCTGGAGAAGAGAATAGCCATGAATGAATCGACCTATAAAATTCTTGCAGAGGACTATGCGACAGAGATCGTGAGCAATGATAAGGTAATCGACGTGATCGGCGCAACCAAGGAATATGCGAAGCTGCTGGAGTGTGACATCGGTGCAAACCTGTTCCGTATTCTGAAGGTCGCCTTTGATGAAAGCGATGAGCCCGTTCACCTCTCCACGTTCATGTGCGAGACGAATCGGGTGAACCTGACGGTTCACCGGGCTAAGCAGGTATATTAAATGAGCAAATCCCCTCGCAGCGGCAAACCGAGCGAAGGGGATTTTTTTGGCTGCTGCAAAGTGCAGCGATTATTGATTATTTCCAGAGATTCTTGAAGTTCGAAATGCCTTCCCATAAACTTGTGACCACCAGCCATATTGAAGGCAGCAGGTTGACCACACTTTGGATCGGGTGGAAGATCAGGCCGATGATACTTCCAAGCAGTGTCATAATAATGGCGGCCCAAATTCCGCTGATCGCATGCAGGACATCCCAGATGGCGAAGATAATACGCTCAGAGCCTGTCAGCGCCAGGGAGTTATTGAAATCGAGCTTTAAATTATGTACCAGCTTGCTGGGTGTGTTCAGAATATAAGAGATGTTGTACAGCGCATTCGTGGAAAAGTCGAGCGTGGTCGGTACCCAGGCCCCTTTCATCAGCCTTAAGTGGTAGCGCAGGTCTGTCTCTCCGTAAGCAGCGGCGATTGTTCTCTTCGATTGGGCGCTGCTCTTCCGGATTTCCTTGGCTAATCCGCTGGAATGGAAGGTCTCGAAGGAGCTGACGAGAAGCGCTTTGCCAGTACGGGATATATCGCTGGGGTCTACGTCTGCCTTCCCTTCTAAGTCTTGCTCTCCTGATACGGAGAAGGTAGAGGCCATAATCTTGACGGAATATTTGTCGTCCAGGCTGGAGAATGAGGTCCAGGCATACAAGATAATGGCCGCGAGTACAGCCAGCTTCGTAAATTGCTCAAAAAGTTTGCTCAATATGGGAATCCCTCCAAGGTATGTAGGTATATGTGCCTATCTATTATAGGTACTCTTTATAGTAGGAATCAACAAATAGTTTAGAGGAATTGCGATCTGCAGCTCATTGTCCTAGTATGGTAATTGAAGAAACTGGAAGTGCTGAGCTGATCCAAACAGCTGAAATGCTAGTACCTCAAATCGACTGATGGAGGGTGAGGATGATGAATAACAGTTCTAAGCAGGTTGCAGAGGGAAGCAAGCGAGTAAGTCCGATTAAAAACCAGGTGGGCAGCATCTTCGTTCCGGTTCGCGATATTGAGAGATCCCGTAGTTGGTACTGTCAGGTTCTAGGTCTTCGTGAAAGTGACTGTGAGATCATGAACGGCCATTTGTGCCCGCTGCCTATGAACGGGGTAGGAGTCATTCTCGATACGATGCCAAGATGGGGCGGCGATAAGCCGGAAGGAGCACCTCCAATTGAGACGCCAGTCTTTATGCTGCTGACCGATGACCTTGAGGGATCGCTGGCCTATATGAGGGAGCTGGGAGCTGAGGTTGTCACGGAGATCGAGCACGATCACTGGTTTGTCGTTAAGGATCCGGACGGTAACAAGCTGATGATTTGCCGGAGATAGAGAGTAGGATAGACCTTATATTTAATGGCAAAAAGTCAAAGAGCGCTTATTCCTGATGAAGGAATAGGCGCTCTTGATATTTTAGATGATGTAATATCACGCATCCATCTAAACAATCTCGCAGCGGGTTTACTCTGCCGGAGAGCCCAGAGGCTGGCTTGCAAAAGCCTTCCGATATAGCACTCCGACCACAAGTGCAAGCAGGGTAAGCACGGCTGCGAACAAATACAGATTGACGATGCCAAGCAGCTCTGCAAGCCAGGCCATCCCCAGCAGGGAGATGCAGAACACCAGCGCAAGCAGTGTAGACTGGGCAGACAGCACCTTAGGCAGCTGGTTCCTGTCCGCGCTCTGCTGAATCAGGGTGCGCCGGTTGACCACAGCTAACTCCGCGAACGGCCCCATCAGCAACACGAGGACCAACGCCACCGATGGCTTGGAGTTAACGGCATACACGGCGGTAAGAAGCCCGTAGCCTGCCATCCCGGTTAACATGGCCGGCAGGAAGCGGCCGCCGATTTTCCTGACAAGCGCCAGAACAAGGAAGCCGCCTGACACGGTGCCTGCGAAGTAGGAGGCATTGATAAAGCCCCACCATTCCTCTCCCTGGCCCAAAGCGACCTGTACAAAGGCCAGCGTAAAGGCTCCGACCCATACAGAACCGCCCAGCATGTCGATCATGTCCATGAAGGTCAACACTCTAAGCCTAGGCGTTCTCCAGATCAGCTTCCAGCCTTCCGTGAGCGTGTGCCATTTGGAGCTGGCCGGTGCGGCTGCTGCAGCTTCATGGGCTGCTGCCTGCATGCTGGCAGCAACGCCAGCCGCTGCATCCTCTGGCTCCCGCACAGCCAGTGTGAATATGGCGGCCACACCGTACATAACAGCCGCGAGCAGCAGGGTGTTCCCGGCTCCCAGCTGGGACACAATGAGGCCGCTCAGCCCCCAGCCGGCAAATTGAACGATCTGGTCGCTGACAGAGAGCAGACTGTTGGCCTTAAGGAGGCCCTGTTCCTGAGTCACGAGCCGCGGTACTAGAGCATTGCGCACCGGCGTTGTCCATCCGTCGAGGAAAGACATGACGAAGATAAGCACAAATACAATGCCGAAGACAGGAGCGGCCGAGTACTTCCATAAATATAGAGACAATAGGACAAATAAGAGGAATTGTCCCACCTGCGACAGCAAGAGCAGCCTAGGAAGGCGGTACTTGGACAGCATCAAGGGTGCAAGCAGCCCGCTCAGCATTTGTGCCCCGCTGCGGAGCAGGGGAACCAGCACAGCGGAAATCAGCGAGTTGGTCTGGTCTAGTACCAGTACAGTAAGCGCCATGGTGTAAATGACATCAGCAGCATTGGATGTAGTCTGGGTTGACCATAAATAATAGAATGGTTTTTGAATCATAGCAGAATTCATAGTAAGATTTCCTGTTCCTCAAAGGATATGTATTTTATTGCAACCGGAAGATAGACTCGGGACTCCGGCTGGATGTACATTATTATATCAGGATAAATATGGATTAATCAAAATCCTAGCACGTTCACGGTTCATTCTGATAAACGCCAGCTTCGTAGGGATTCAGCATGCCCGAGGCCGGCCCCCGCCCAGACTCGCTGCCTAAGCTTGACTCAGCATAGCTGCCGATCAGGCCCAGTGCATAAAGATTCGCGAATAAATTCGTAGATGGAAGTCTGCTTCCAATAGCTAGGGTCCATAAGGCACCTCCTATTTTTGACGGGATGAACACAACTTTCACCTGATATTGCAGTAAGGAAAATTAATTTACTAACATAAAGCTCTCCCGGTACTTTTCAATTGCGTTCTAGGGTCTGTTGATCGTATGCTAGAGTGGGAGTACTTGCCATATATGGTGAAGATGAAGCTCAAGGTGGTTACATCTCTCGTGTAACCAAGAACGGAACGAACCGGGAGCATAAACGTACAACAATGATAAGCTTTAGATTAAAGGGGGAGATCAATCTGGATCAGAACATGATCGTGAAGCTGATTGAGAAATTGCCGGATGGTGAGATTCAGGAGCTCGAAGAGCGCACCTGGAGTACTACGATGATCGCGGCCTTGGAGCATGTGAACTATGTCGTCGTTGGCGGCAAGGAATATGAGACGATCGAAGGCAGACTGAATGTGGATGAGGGTAAATTGGAGCTGCTGCTTGTTCCGGTGCGGCACGAGTAGGGATGCTTCGGAAGGAGGAACCCATTTTGGCACAAGATCATGAACAAAGAAAAGCGAACACGGCCTCAAGGCTGTTCACTCCGGAAGGGAAGCCGATCCGTGTGCTGTCGACCTCACTCGGCATTGCACTGCTGGCTAATTCCTTTCTGATCCCAGGATCGGCACCGACAGCGGGAGCTGCTGGTGAGGAGCCTAAGCTGGTGTCCTGGTCAACTGAAGAAGTGAAGCAGTATTTCGATAAGAATGTGGACTGGAACATTCCGCTGCCTCCTGCAGAAGAGGAGTCGTCATCTAGTTCCTCTGGCGGTTCAGGCGGTACGGGAACTTCCAGTTCAGGCGGCACTACGGTCATCAACAATTACAGCGGTTATGGTTCCGGCTTTGGCTGGGATGACCTGCTGCTGTACCACCTGCTGTTTAACAGCGGATCGAATTATTCCTCAAGGGACTGGTACGGTGATCACCGCGGCTATTATACAGGGACCGGCACTCAATACAAGCCGCGCACCTATTCCAGCGGTTCATTCCAGAATAAATCTACGCCAGGCTCTGTCGTGAAGCCGAGGACATCGACTTCAACGACAGGCTCGATTACGCGGCGGTCCACATCGTCGAAATCGGGAGGGATTGGCGGCAAGTCCAGCGGGCTCAGCTCTGGCAAAAGCTCCTCGTCCCGCTCAAAATCGAGCGGAGGGTTCTTTGGCGGATGACCGGTATATTTGAAGTTGTTGGAACGCCTCATCCGGACCGGACAGGCCGGGTGAAGAAGCTGTGTGAGCTGGGCTTTACTTGGGCCGACCTTGAAGATGAAGCCTACTGGATCGACCAGATCGTTCTGATGCCGCAGGCTGTTTATGATGAAATCACGCAGGCCTCTGCCAAGCTGTGGCAAATTCTTGATAAGACAGCACGGTATGTGCACGGCAAGCATGACCTGTATGAGCTGATCGGTATCCCCCCAATTCTGTGGGAGATGCTGGACATCTGCCCGATCCCTGAGCCGGGACTGATCAGCCGATATGCGAGATTTGACTTTGCAGTGAACCAGGAAGGCGTCATTAAGCTGCTGGAGCTGAACGCGGATACGCCTACAGGCTATGTGGAGGCTTCGATTGCCACCCCATGGGTGCTGGAACAGGCTGGGCTCTCTTCACCTAATATAGGGATGCCGGAGCTTGTGGCGGCAGCCTGGGCAGAGGAGCGTCCGGATACAGCGGCCTGCGTAGCCTATGGTACGCACCTGGAGGACTCAGGAACGATTGAAGCCCTGGTGCGGCACAGCGGACAGAATATCCTCTGCGAGGATTGCCTTGAGCTGTGGGTGGATGAGGGTATACTCAAGAACGGGGGAGGACGTGTCATTGAGCGCATGTTCGCCTTATATCCCAAGGAGTGGATGGCGGTGGATGATGCTGGAGAGGCGCTAGCCTATGCCATTGAGACCGATCGGCTTAAGCTGTTCAATTCTCCGCACAGCATTTTGCTGCAATCCAAGGGGCTGCTGGCAGCCGTATGGGGGCTGTATGAGCTGGGCCTCTTGTTTGATGAGGAGGAGCGCAAAGCAATCTCCAGCTATATTTTGCCGACTTATAATAAGCCGGTCTTCTCGGGCAGCTTCGTCTCCAAGTCGATGTTCGGACGCGAGGGCGGTTCTGTGCGCATGTTCGATGCGGAAGGGAAGCTGGAGCTAGCCGATGAGGAAGGCTTCGATGCAAGCGTGCTGTTCCCTTCGGTCTACCAGAAGCGAGCTGAGCTTGCAAGGATTGAGACGGTGGAGGGAGAACTGCATCTGTTGACCGGCATGTTCGTCATCAATGGCGAGCCTTGCGGCCTCTTGGGCAGAGCGGGCGGCCCGATTACGGGGAATGCCAGTCATTTTATCGCGTTAGGAGTGAAATAAATGTTGATCAGAAGAGAAGATGCGGGGATACCCCCCCGGTCCAAGGTCAGAACCGCTTCCGCCAAGCGCCTCATGTGGGTGTGCGCAGCCCTCTTGATGCTGCTTGTGCTTAGTGCTTGTTCCTCGGACGAGAACAGCGTGTTCGGTACGGGGTCGGATACCGAGACGACGCTGCATACCGCACGGGTTCCCTGGGATTACAGGGTAACGGAAGCCACTGTGGGAGATCTGATTGGCAGCGATATGACGATTACCCCGGATAACGAGCTGCTGCCTAATGACGGCAATTATGCAACAGGAGATAAAATCTGGGTTCTTCAGTTCATGGATGCCGAGCTTACAACAGATGAGAATCAGAAGAATGAGATCCGCCTGTCTTCCTGGAGCTCAATTAAGACGTTTGCGGATGAGGCCTCAGCTAAGAAGAGTCTGGAAGAGCTGAAGGTATCTGTGACCACGGATGTGAAGCTCGTCGGTGTATACAAGACCGAATATCAGGGCAAGACAAGAAACTTTGCCGTCATTGAGCTGCCTACAGGCAACCGTGTGAAGCAGCCGATTAACGATGAGCGCTATAAGGCGATGGAGAAAGAGAAGAACGTGTCGGTTGTGCTTGAAGAATTGCATGATTTTGCCGATTATGATTCGACCTATGCGAAATTCCGGGGGTGGGCTAAATGACAGTTGTGATTAACATTGTAGTTAGCATAATTGTAATGATCTTGCTGCAATTAATCGGTATGGTGGTCTTTAACTGGATGACACCGTACAAGGATATGGAAGAACTGAAAAAGGGGAATACAGCCGTCGCGCTGGCCCTCGGTGGAAAGTTCCTGGCTACGGCCATTATTCTGGGGGTTGCTGCTTATACCAATACCTCCATCTGGTTCATGATCCTATGGTTTGCTGTAGGCTATGTGATTCTCGTGGCCAGCTACTGGATCTTTGAAGTCGTCACACCTGGCTTTAAAGTCTCCGATCACCTGAAGCAGGGGAACGTGGCAGTGGGCACGCTGCTTTGTATGGTATTTATCGGAACGGCATTTGCCGTAAGCAGCCTCATTATTTAACAGCGGATTATCTGAGGGAGGGAAGAGCCCGTGCTTTTTTTGCTCAGAATCACCACCAAAATGATGCGGCTGCGCAAGACCTCGATTGGCCTCATCGTGATCGGCTTTGTTCTGCTGAGCACCACGGTCGCTTATTTTCTGGAGCCGGGTACCTTCGGGAGTTGGTTCAACGCCTTTTATTGGGTTATGACGACCATGGCGACCGTAGGGTATGGCGACTATTTTGCGACCACCTTGGCGGGCAAGGTGCTTACGTTATTTCTGTACGTTTTTGGGATCGGGATTCTGAGCCTAGTGATTGGTAAGGTCATTGATGCGATTGCAAGTATTCAACGGCAGAGGGGGGCGGGGCGTTTGAGCTTCCGCGGAGAGGGCCATATTGTTCTGATCAACTGGAGTAAAAAAGCGCAGGCGGCTGTGGGAGAAATTTTAGCTTATCTGCCAAAGGCTCAGATTGTCATTATTGACGAGTCGGGCCGTCATCCGATGGAGCAGCTTCACCAGGTGCACTTCATCTGCGGAGACCCTGCTGCTGACGAGGTGCTAGCCAAGGCGAATATTAGCGCCGCACGAGCAGCGATTATCTTCGCGGACTCCCGGATTGAGGAGACTTCGCTGATCGACGGGAAGGCGCTGCTGATTGTCTCCAGCATTGAACGGCTGGCAGCTCATGTACATACCACCGTGGAGATTACCCAGGAGAACAACATACACAATTTCAAGCATGCCCATGTGAATGAATTCGTGTTGTCCCATGACGCGATCTCACGGCTGGCGGTTCGGTCCGCTCTTCAGGAAGGGAATTCGGAGCTGATCCATCAGCTGCTTAGCCGTCAATTCGGGGATGATATTTATGAGATTCCCCGCCAGTCCGGATGGAAGACTTACGGAGAAGCGTTCCAGGATCTGCTGCGGCAGGGAGCAACGCTGCTGGCGGACCGCAGCGACCTGGGGATTAACCGCAAGCTTGATCTGCCCATTCCGGAGGATGCGAGGCTGTACATCGTAGCGGATGAACCGACATATCGGCGGATTGCCGGGAATTAGAGGGACAGGATTAGGGCGGCTCCTATATGGAGCCGCCCTGATTTGTAAGTTTCTTTGCTTTATTTTTGAACAGAGCTGCAATGGCCCGAAATTACTTTTAACTCTCCGTTATCCATTTTCCATACTCGTGTATAGAACATCTCATCTTCAATCTGCTCTCCGCCAACCGTTACTTGCAGTTTGGCTTGCGTTATAGTCACCGCTGCACCTTCAAGTGGAATGATCCTTTGGCACAGGAAGGTAATATCCGTAAAGTTCACTACTCCTGAACGATGAGCTTCAATATCCGCATCCTTTGTTAATAGCTGCCCAAAGTGATTTACGAAGGTGAGATGATCATCAATCAGTTCAGATAGGCAGGCAACATCCCCATCGATCATGGCTCTTCTTAATCTCTCTTCAACCTCGCGAACGAGTTTCTCTTCCATCTATTGAGCCCCTCCTTAGAGACCGAAATCCAGCAAAGCGCTTAATGGACAATTATACCATATCACGCCGTTACTCGGTAAATGATGCCTCCCTAAGAAACTGCCTAATGCAGGATCAGATTAATCGTTATTCCGTAGCGTTTCTTTGTCCAAGCCGGTAGTCTTCCAAATGCTTGAAGATCTCCCGTACACTCAGCGGCTTCTTGCCTGTCAATCGCTTAAAGTCTTCGGTGAAAATGTTCATCTTATGATCATGAATGGCCTTGCCGAAGGAGACCATATCATCGCTGCAGAAGGGCCAGGCAGATTTGGAAAAATCACCGTCTGTTGTTCTAGGCACGCCCATCGCATCGAAGGTCCGGTACATCTCTTCCTCATTTATATATTCGTAGCGTACTTCGTGTCCGGTAATTGTCGTGCCGATGGCCATAAATTCCGCAATGCTAAGCAGTTCAGGGCCGGTGATATGGTAGATCGAATTGGGCTGCCCGGCTCCGGCAGCGAGACATGCGGCAGCCTCTGCACAGTCGTTCCGGGAAACAAAGGCCATCTTGCCGTCACCCATATTATTTCTCAAGAGTCCCCCCATGGCGACAGACTGCTCGAATTGGCTGATCATCGCCTCCGTATACTGCGCATCCCTCATGAAGATATAATCCATCCCGCCAACTTCCTTAATATAATTCTCCGTATATTCGTGATCGATCTTAACGAGCGACTTATTCTCCGGGTCGCCAGCTCCCACGACAGATACGTAGATGATCTTCTTGACTCCAGCGGCCTTCGCTCCGTCTATGGCATGCTTGTGCAGCTGGCGTCGCTTGGGACCGACAAAGGGCAGCGAGATTAGCAGCAGGGTTTCTCCGCCAGCAAAAGCCTCAGGAAGCTGCTTGGCATCATTGAAATCTGCGAACCTAGTCATAACTCCTTCCTCAGCATAGATTTGCAGTGCCGCGCGGTTAGCGCTGGTGAAGATGAGGTCTTCCTTGTTCATTTTATGCATTATACTGCGAGCCGTATAAGCTCCAAAGTTCCCACCAACACCTGTAATAATTACCTTCCCCATTATCGAACTCTCCCTTATTCATGCTATGTATGGCCTTGATAATTCAACTGTAAATGGTTCCTCAAGGAAATTGTTCCGTTATTTATTTAGTTTTACATCCATTTTTTTCTACAATTTGTAGTAAAATAGGGGCGCAAAGGAGGTTCAGGAATGAAGGTTGATATACATATGATTGCAGACAGACTGGGGTATGCGTTCAGCCTCCAAGAGGGGTTTGGCAGCCGCGTGGTGATGGAGGCTAGGCCGTATTCAGCTACGTCCGGGATTCAAGAGGACATGCTGTATATCACAGAAGCTGAGAATACAGCAACTGGCTTGCTGGATCGGGTATGGTTTGTAGCAGGCGGCTTAGACCGCGCGCCGCAGGAAGTCATCGAGAGAGGCAATTATATCCTTAGTACTTACGGTGTGAGAGAGCTTTCTGAGGAAATCAACCGGATCATTCGGGACCTCAGTCGGTGGGGGGACCGGCTGCTGGAGATGTCCTTAGAGGATGCAGGCCTTCCGGCGATGATTCAGCATGCTAATGAGAAGGTGCCTAATCCGATGATTGTGTTCGACTCTAGCTACAAGCTCCTGGCTGTAAGCGGTCATCTGGATGTATCCAACGACCCGGCGTGGGAGAGAAGTCTGGAATCCGGCTATGTGTCTCTTTCGGAAGAGCAATATATAAGCATGAAGCCAAAGATTCTTTCGACATTTCACCATCCTGAAGAAGACATCTACAGCTTCCCTCACTTTGGAAACCGCTTTTATCATAAAGATATTTTCTATAAAAATAGGCATTTAGCACACTTTAATATCATCGAACAGGTGAGCGAGATTTCGGCCGGACAGGTGAGCCTGGCTCGGTTCATCTGCAAGATCCTCTCTATTGAGCTGCAAAAGAAGGAGATGAGCATATTCTCCACAGCCAAATTATACGAGTATCTGTTCAAAGAAATGATCGCTAATCCTTCAATGGGCAGGGCGGAGATTCAGGACCGACTGCATTATATTCATCCGTCCTGGAAGCCTTATCTATATGTGCTTACCATTTATCTGAAGGATGCTTCCAGAGAGTATAAACAGGATGTCCTAAGAGAATTATCGTTCATCTTGAAGGAAAGCAAGAATTTCGAGCATAACGATTATCTGGTAGTACTGCTGGAACGGGCTCAGGCCGATCCTCTGCCTGCCGAAGAACAACAGGCTTTGATAGCCTTCCTGAAGGCGAAGCAGGTAATCGCAGGCATAAGCGAAATGTTCCCTCAAATCGAGCAGTTCTCGGATGCTTATGGCCAGTCCGTCCGTACGATTCAGCTTCACTGGGCCGAAGGGAAGAGCGGCCTCTTCGCATACGAGGATACGAGATTGAGAGATTTGCTCTATCAAATTGCCTCCATAGAACGGGTTGAGCGGTTCTATTATCCTCCCGTTATTCAGCTCATGCGTGAAGGCGATCAGACACTGCTGGATACGTTGCGCGCTTATGTCGATCATCCGAATAATCAGAAGGTTACGGCGCAAATTCTTGGGATTCATCGGACAACTCTGATCTACCGCATTCACAAGCTGCAGGAGAGGATGAATGTGGATCTGGGCGATCCGGATACGCTGCTGCATATTAAGCTCACACTGATGATGATGGCAGTTAAGGAGAGGTGGCAAGACCCCGTCTAGATAAAGTACCTATTATGGGAAAGCAATGATATGAGAATTTGTGATATATACAATGAACTAAAGAAATAAACGTTATAGGGCCGTATTAGGCCGTTATATATAGAAAGGTCAATGTAAAACTTTAGTTCAATCTATATAGGTCCATTTTTTCTAGGAAATAAGTCTCAGTATCCTTGGACGATTGGGCGAATTTAACAAAATAATGTTAAAGTAACATAAGAACACATTTGGCTTAGATGCAGGAGGGATCCTATGCGATATTTAAAAGATACCCCTTTCGAGGATTTGGGAGTCTGGTATTTCGAAGTGGATGACCAGGGAACAGCCTTCAGGCAGGTTGTAATTGAGGAGAGTAGGGGCTATGTGACTTCTAACCGCAAGCATGAACAATTGCATTTCTTGTTGGCGGATCAGCGCATCGATGCGAATCAGCCGTATTATACGCATATTACGAAGCATGAATTTGAGGAGGTGTGGTCGGGGCAGCTCAAGCAGTATGAACAGGAATGGCAGAGGGCTAAGGAAGCCCTCCCGATCGGGACCGCAGTTGAAGGATATATTGAGGTCTTCTACCCCCAAGGAATTATTGTTCATATTCTTACTCACCCGGCGGTGGGCGTGACGGACTACGCAGTATGTAAGGAGCAAACACCCCCAGCCTGGATGTATCCTAGACATAAGATCAAGGCTATGGTAAGGGGATACGACGAGGTGAACCAGTGGATTGTGCTAGAGAAGGCGAGTGTACTAGAGTCACAGTATTTGGAATAAATAAACTCATCAGTTGTATCGGGATTAGCTACATAGGTAGAGGATTCGTCCAAAGACTGCAGTTCGCAATTTAAAATGGAGCAGCACCCCCAGTTTTCCTAACCGGGGGTGCTGTTGTCTATAAGCTGATCTGTTAGTGCGTAGAGTTATATGTAAATATCATCTAAAATTTAAATTAAAAGCAATGAATAAACAGTCATTGACAAATTAAGCGATAGTTTATTAAATGAGGATGTACGTAAATTACAGTATTTAGAAGTAGATAGTGCAGCGATGTGGTGTTACTAATGAAGATAGATGGATACATACCTGCTGTAATTTACCGAAAGGTGAGAAGTGCGCGGATTGTAGTTGCCTGTTGATCTGAATTTCATTAAAAGGAGCTGCGGTATAAAAATGAAGCGAGTCAAAAAGTGGTTAGGTTTCCTGTTCATCAGCATGGTCTGTACAGCGATGATCGTACCCTTCGCAAGTGCAAAGGGGACAGCAAAGGAAAGCAAGGCGAAGACGGCCCCAACAGAAGTTAGCTTGTTGAAGCTGGAGGCTGAAGATTGTAATGTGCGCCTAGGTATCTCTCATAGCAAGCATATTGAATATGATTATGATAAGTCAAAGTTTGAGGTGTCTACAAACATTAAAGCATCCACCACTACGATTACTGCAAAGAAAAAGGCGGGAGCTGAAAGCGCGGGACTGCTTGACATGATCGTCATTAATATTCCTAAGAATAAGTATGACACGGTGTCTGTTCATAGTAACCAAGCCGGAGTTTCACTACCTGAAATGAACGTGAACTTTGATCTATACAGCAAGAAGGGTGCCTTGTCTGTCCCTGTCCCACTTGGCTATAATAAAACATTGAAATATACGTTGATTAGCGGAGCGGGCTCCATAGATTTCAAGCAAAAGGCCAAGGATTTTAAAGTCTCTCTAGATGCAGAACAAAGTGCCGTATCTGTCCCTAAAACTTGGGGCACCTTCCACTCAGGGAGCACTTATAAATATACAAACGGCACGGGTGCAGGTGAATTCATTCTTCAGTTAAAAAAGAGTTCGCTCAGCATTACTAATGCGCGTAAATAAAGGGAATGCTCAGCTAATCATGACTTATCTTTAACATATGAATATTAGAAGCGTCGGCATTTAGTAGATCCGAAAGTCAGCACCCCCAGTTGTTCTAACTGGGGGTGCTGTGTTGTTCATCAGGAAAATAACGTGTTACTTCTTAGTCTTGCGGGGAAGTGATCTGCGGATAGCCAGTCTAACCTTACCTTTAACCCGTCTTAGCGGCTGATGGCTGATTTTTCTCCGCAGAATTGGGCGTCCCTTACTTGCTTTGGTAGGCAGGGCGATCGTTGTGCGCGGGTTTGATCTGCCTTGGCTGCTGCTAGTTGCAAGGGTTACGATATGGTTCAATGAGGTTAGAGGAACTCTGAATCTTCGGAAGCCTACATTTCTGCAGGTCGTGCAGCCTGTGTCCCAGCACCAGTCAAAGGCTTGATTGGGCACGTCCGTATAGTAAGACCCTGACCATACCCGGGTAACCGAGCTGTTTTCTGCATAATAGTAGAACGTAGTGCCTCCAGCAAACCCGCTCCAGACCTCCACGGTTTGTCCAGGGACTAGGCGGTACCAGCCTGCCTTGGAATAGTTGACCGGGCTGCAGCCAAAGTCAGGATAGGCAAAGGCTACATAGAGCGTAAAGCCAGTGGTATTGCGAAAATAAAGCCCCATCATTGGTCACTCCTTTTAAATTCTAGTAAAGTTACATAGCATTATATGGTTGTAATAGAGAGAATGATTGGATGTAGGAGTGATATTACCCCTTGGGAGCAAAAGATTGTAAAAGGCCACCTGACAGTTGCTGGCTTGTTCCTTTTTGTCGAATGCTGCCAAATAATGTTCAGAATCGGTTCAGGGGAGAGGTTTAGAATAGCCTGAGTAATAGAATCTATATTCATAGGAGGAAGACGAAAGAGAATGACAAAGAAATATCGGTACCTTCTAAGTCTGCTGCTTGTTTTTGCCTTAGTGGTGCAAATGACACCGGCAGCATTCGCAACCGCCTTATCCCCGCTGGACCGGTTAAATCAAGCCAAGAGTCATGATGATCGCCTATCTGTAATGGAGGCTCTTCGAGATCCCGAGCTGGCTGTGAGCCTGCCTACAGGGTCGCCTTATTGGTCAGACGATTTAATGGAATCCATTGTGGATGCTGTGATGTATACCATTGAGGGTGACTATGCCAGTGAGGCACAGGTTCAGTTTATTGTAAATGTGGTGGCTGGAGCCCTGCCTGTTTTTGAAAATATGAATCTGACCGTTCTTGAAGATAACCTGAATGGTTACTTTGGAGGCTTAGTGCAAGGTACAGAGCTATTTCCTAATGATTCTCAATTTGAAGATATCTCAACATTGGGTGAGAGCTTCGTTACCATGTCTGCCGTAGATAAGCAGATTTTTGCCTATATGATGAAGTTTGAGTACCTGAGAATGGATGACAGAGAGCGTAATGCAGATAGTCTAAGAGAGCTGCTATCTATGCGGCTGTCTAGCTATAATCCTATTAACAAGGTTAAGGATCAGACGTGGATGTATAATGCGCTAGTTAACCTTCGTTTACTGCAAAAGGAAGCTAACCAGTTCAACGATAACAATTCAGAGCCTCTGATGGACGCTTTCGGTTTAAATTTGGACAAGGTCGATGACATTGATTTTGCGGTGTACAAGGAATTGGCCCAGTGGATGATTGATCATCGTCCGGCAGAAGGCTATCCTGATTATGCTGCCGTTCAGCAACAATTCAATTGCTTCTTTGTCCCATGTGCGCCTAAGGTAACTGCGGACGATACGGAGAATACGCTAGTAGGCGCGGACAGCACCATGGAATTCTCGACAGATAGTGGTGCTAACTGGACGGCTTATGATCCGGAGCATGCTCCTGTCTTTACGGGAAATGTGACCGTGCAAATTCGTGTGAAGGCTACATACAGCAAGCCGTCTGGTGATGTTACAACCGTACACTTTACGGAGACAGAAACCAACCCAGACCCAATCCCGCCATCTGATGGGGGAACAACTCCGACTCCGGATCCAACTCCTAACCCAAGCCCGTCTGACGGAGGAGGCAGCACTAGTCCAGTGCCATCCGCCCCATCCAGCGGAGGAGGCAGCACTAGCCCGGCCCCATCCACCCCATTCAGCGAAGGGGGAAACAGTGTAATCAGCGTTCCTTCGAGTTCTCCGTCTACTTCATCTCCATCCACGCAGACAGAGAATATTGTTGTGGATGTTAACGGAGGAGATGGTACGAATCTGACCAAGACGCCGATTACGCGGACAACGGATTCCCAAGGTACGGTGAAGGACCTTGTTACTTTGTCTGAACAGATTGCCAAGGATGCAGTACAGAAGGCAGAACAGCTAAAGCTGGATACAGCGAGCATTGTAATCCCTGATCCGAACGATAAGGTGTCCGAAGTGAAGGTTATCCTTCCTCAAGCGGCGCTGAAGCAGCTGAATGAGGGCGGCCTGAAGCTGGAGATTGAAACAGCTAACGGCGTTATCTCGGTACCGTCTGCTTCCTTAACTGGGTTTGCAGATGATCTGTATTTCCGCATTGTGCCTGTGAAGGCGGCTGCACAGCAGAAGGAAATTGAAGACCGTGCGAAGCAGGAACGGGTCATTCAGGCAGCCGTTCAGAATTCAAGCGTTCAAGTACTTGGCCGCCCGATGCAAATTGAGACCAATATGCAAAGCCGGGAAGTGTCTATTGTTCTGCCGCTCAAGGATAGTCTCCCTCAGGATACAGCATCAAGACAAGAAATGCTGAACAACCTGGGAATCTATATTGAACACAGCGATGGTACTAAGGAGCTGGTTCAGGGCAAGCTTGTGAAGATGAAGGATGGCCAGGAAGGGATCCAGTTTACGGTTCACAAGTTCAGTACCTTTACCTTGGTTTATCTGGACGGCTGGAAGGATGACCCATATATCCAAGGACATAACGGTAACTTCTATCCCGATGCCTTTGTTACCCGTGCGCAGATGGCTGCTATGCTAGCTAGAAATACTGCAGATGAACAGGAAGCAGGAGCAGCGCAGGCAGCTTATACTGATGTTAACAACGATTATTGGGCCTATAACGAAATTGTAAAAGTGCAACGTACAGGCATCATGACGGGAGCTGTGGCGAACACCTTTGATCCTGAGGCTTCTATTACCCGTGCACAAATGGCGGCTATTGCCCAGCGTTGGCTGAAGCAGCAGGATGCATCTGCGGCTTCCACCGGAAGTGCCAATTACAAGGATGTACAAGCCGGTTATTGGGCAGCTGAAGCGATTGCCTTTGTGAAGTCCTCCGGCATTATGGTTGGCTATGAAGACAATACCTTCAGACCTGATCAGAAGCTGACAAGAGCTGAAGCGGTGAAGGTGCTGAATCGTCTATTTAACCGCACAACGCTTACAGAACCAGCTGGAGCAGCATTCAAGGATGTACCTGCGACGCACTGGGCGTTCAAGGAGATCGAAGCCGCTGCAACCCGTAAATAATTCGCATCGTAATAACAGTGGCCATCCCTACTAGGGGTGGTCATTTTTCTATAGAGGACATATCCTAGACTTTCATACTATAGCCAAAAGTGGCCGCTCCCTATGAATTTCATTTACAATGAGGAGGAAAAACATGGATTTTTACAACCCCTAGAGAGGAGTAACCCCCTCAATGAGTATGAGTCATGAACCACAATCGCAATTTTGGCTGTCCAACTGTCTGCGACCTTATTTCGGTCTTGAGCTGCTGGCTGAAGGCTGGGATGTAGTAGAGCTAAAGCCTGGGTATTTTATTTGCTTTGAAGGTGATACCCTTATGAAAATTATCTCCGTGACAAGCGGCTCCTATCTTGAGAAGGATGTTCAAATTGCGACGAGAAGCCGGGAGTTCGTTCTTCCTAAGACCGCCAAGGGGAAAGAGAAAAAGCTGAATTACACATCCATTTCCAGTCAGAAGGCGAGTGGGGTGATCTTCTCTGCAGGTATTGCTGCCCATAACGGAAAAGGATATGTAGCAGCACACAATCCGAATAACTCTGTTCGCCTGCCCATCACCGGCTGTGAGGATTTCACTCTACCTGAGGATATTCGAGGCTGGCTTGCCCAGTATCCTCAGCTTTTACCGCCTGACTATGATCAAAAGGTAGAGCGGCTTAAGCACATGAAGAAGAAACAGGTTCATGCCAAGCCAGGGGATATCTTCCGCGTGGAGATGGACCTCTGGACAGATGGTTATGTGCTGGTCATCGGTGATCTTCGCAGAATGCAGAAAGATAAGCTGTTTACTGAGGACAGCATTTGGAACGATGTCATGACGATGCCCTTATTTGTACGGCCATATATATACCAGACGACAAATCGGCAGCCTGGGCTGAAGGAGATCACCTCTGCTCCTTTGTCGGACAACACCT
The DNA here is from genome assembly GCF_003060825.1 of Paenibacillus sp. CAA11. Taxonomy (NCBI): domain Bacteria; kingdom Bacillati; phylum Bacillota; class Bacilli; order Caryophanales; family Paenibacillaceae; genus Paenibacillus; species Paenibacillus sp. CAA11. The sequence goes on along the minus strand of NZ_CP028922.1, from coordinate 4,682,443 downwards.
TGATTGTGATGGATGACAATTTTCTAAGGGGAGACTACGAGAAGGTAGGAGAGAAGGATCTGACCGAGGAGGATATTGCCTTTCCTATTGGCTATGGGTTCTCTATAGATCAAAGGAAAGAGAGAATATATCGGCTGTCCTGGGGAACAGGGACGGTCTGCAAGCCTGAGAGCGAGACAGTCTTTCAATCCTCTAGGGAGTTTCTGAACAATGGCGTATATGCCGGGCTGAGCCGGGAGGACTTTGACTCCAATCCGGACAAGGGATGGGCGAGCACCTTAGATCATCCGCAGTTTGGCGAGCAGCGCGCACAGGCTTTTGCCGAGTTTGGTTTTGCAGCGGAAGTAAGCCTTGACGAATTCAGCCGCCAAGCGGGAGGGTTGACCCGGGCACAATATTTAGCCTATCTACATAGGACCTATCGCTAACCCCTGTCTGGGCTGATTCTGATTAGGACAGCCCTTGGCGGTGATTTTTCTTGATTTACAGTCTGCTCTAATGTCAAACGGAAGGGGTACTAGGTGCATACCTGTCCTGCTTCTTATATTGCCTTAGTGAGCTTCCTCTGGCTTTTTTTATCATTTCATAGAGAGGTTGGAATAAATAATGAACGAATCCGATTACAGAGTATTTTATGACCGTGTAGGGAAGATAAACGGCTGGGATTTTAGCAAGGTGAAGTGCCGGGTAGAAGGAGCTGCCTGGGACTTCTATCATGAGGTTGCCCGGCATTGCCGAAAGTCAGATGTTCTGCTGGATATAGGTACAGGAGGCGGGGAGGCGCTGCTAGCCATGGCCGATGCGGCCCTGCTGATGATCGGCATCGATTCGTCTGCGGGTATGATCAAGGCGGGGAGCAAGAACCTGGAGGCTTCGGGTAAGAAAAATGTACGTCTCTTGCAGATGGATGCGGCGCAGCTGGAGTTCCCTGCCGGATTCTTCGACGTGGTCTCCTGCCGGCATTCCCCATTCTCCAGCCAGGAAGCAGCGCGGGTGCTGACACAAGGCGGTGTGTTCCTGACTCAGCAGGTGAGTGAAGCCGACAAGCGGAATCTCGTGCAGGCTTTTGGCAGAGGTCAGCATTCTGCTGAGGATGGCACCTTGAAGAACAGATATCTGGACGAATTGCGTCAAGCTGGGTTCAGGGAGATTGAGTCCTATGAATACGATGCCACAGAGTATTACCAGACGATAGAGGACCTGCTGTTTCTGGTTCTGCATACTCCGACGATTCCCAACTTTGGCGAAGAAAGGGGAGACTATGCGGTGCTGGACCGCTTTGTGGCTGAGAATCAGACGGACCTCGGGATTAGAACGAATGGCAAGCGGTTTATGATTATTGCGCGGAAATAATAAAACAGAAATATAGGCAGATTGCAGTCCTTAAAATAGTTCAGAGAGCGCAGCAGCAAAACAGCCATCCACTTCGGATGGCTGTTTTTGGAATGATGCTATAAGAAGAATAAGTTCTCTCTTATACTGAGGTTTCAATTACGCTTACGCCTTGAGGCTCGTTAAGATTTGCAGAAGCTTCAAGCTCTTTGGCATTCTCTTTACGCATTTGCTTGAAGTACCAGAAGAACACGGCAAGATAACCGACGATAGCCAACACAGCATAGAGAATGAGCTTCATATCTAGCGTCTTAACGGCGCTTCCCATGAGAATGGCGAGCATTTTCTCAATCGGATCAGAGTCTACAGAGGAGAACAATGTACCTTCCGCGAGACCGGCCGGGAAGTTGTTCATCGCTTTGGAGGTCTCTGTAACAAACTCAGCCACCAGGGTTGCGCCCCATAAGAACAGTGGAATCAGGATGACGCCAATAATGGTCATGCGCAGCACCCGTCCGCGGGTGACAACTAGTAGAGCCGGGGCTAGCACTGTCAGAATAATACCGCCCAGCGGAAGCACTTTGTTGCCTGGCAGGAAGATGGCAATCACAAGGAGGATCGGTGCCAGAATATTGGCAACCGCCCAGAGCTCCGCACGGGGAGCAAGAATAGGCCAGTCAATACCAACCAGGAGCTTTCTTCCTTTTAGGCGCTTGCTCATTTGCTTGGTAATCCCTTCCGAGAGCGGCTCAATGGCAGGTCCGAACCAGCCGCCGACAAGGCCGAACAGCTCCAGAGCAACACCGCCTACGAAGGCGAGGGTGAAGATTTCCTTTGCAGGCTGCTGTCCCAGCAGGCCAATAAATATGCCAAGATAAGCACCGATAGCAAACTTGCTGCCCCAAAAGCCGATTTTCTTGTTTAGCACTTCAGCGTTGAAGTCATATTTATCGATAAATGGAAGGCAGACATCAATAATTTTGTTGAAAATCATGACAAATGGCGCAACGAGCAGCGATGGGTGAGCGGTCGTTGTAATATTGGTTTTATCATATTTCAAGAGCTGATTAATCGTTGGCTTGAGCACATCGGCGTTAATCAGCATCAACATATAGATGACGGCGATAAAGACCGTGGTCAGAACAAGATTATCATTGGAATAGTACATGGTCAGCAGTCCGATCACGGACAGATTCCAGATATTGAACAGATCCACATTCAGCGTGGTGGTCCATTTCGTAATCAGCATTAAGAAATTCACAACCAGACAAATAAATGCAAAGTAGAGTGTGTAAACCGAACCCCAGGTAATTACGGCAAGGGGGGCCCATCCTAAGTCGGTAATAGACAGGGACACGCCGGTCTGTTCTACGAAGTTCTCCAGGGCTGGCGCGAATGAGCTGGTTAGCAGAGAGATAATGGAGCTCATCCCGGTTAAGGCAACGGCCATACGCAGCCCGCCTTCTATGGATTTAGAAATGGAAACGCCAACAATTAACGATAGAACTGTAATGATAATGAACATCATGGCGGGTCCGCCTAGGCCAATAAAAAAGTTAAAAGCTCCGTTTATCTTATCAATAAACATATGGAACCTCCTCATGGTTGCGTTTACTGTATGCGTTTGCGTAACCGGTTACGTCATTAGGGTGATTTTAATATAGCAGAGTGATTTTTAAAATGCAATTTAATTTTTAAGAGTTGACAGGTTAAAAATGGAGTGTTAAAACTTGAAGTAACCGGTTACGTAAAAAGGGAGATTTGATTTATGGTTACAATTCGCGATGTTGCCAGGGAAGCTGGCGTATCTGTCGCAACCGTATCAAGAATCATTAACAAGAAGGGCGAAGCCAGCCCTGAGACGATTGATCGCGTCAATAATGTGATTAAGAAGCTGAATTATAAACCGAATTCGATTGCAAAAAGCTTGTCAAAGCGAAATTCCGATCTGATTGCGCTGCTAGTGCCGACGATCAGCAATCCATTTTTTCCTGAGCTAGTGAAGGAGATCGAGGCGGCGGCGAATGAAAAGGGATACAATCTTTACTTGTGCAACAGTGATGATGAACGTGCCAAGGTGAAGTATTATCTTGATTCTATGGTGGACCATTATGTTTGCGGAGCCATCATTAACTCCTTGCACGTAAATGCCGAGGATTTGGCGATGCTGGAGGAGCGGGGGATCAAGACGATTACGATTGACCGTGCCAACTTCGAGCATCCCTTCTCGGCGGTGACCGTCGATCATAAGCAGGGGGCCAAGCTGGCAGTACAGCATCTGATCGAGGACCAAGGATGCGCTAATATACTGTTTATTTCCGGACCCAAAGACGAACAGAGCGCGAAGGATCGCCTGTCCGGTTTTGAACAGGCTGTCAGCGAATCGAGTCATCGGATACAGACCGACACGGTTTATGGTGATTTTGGCATGGAGAGCGGGTATCAGGCCGTTAAGTCCAAGCTTGAAGCAGGAGGGCGGTTTGACAGTATCTTCAGCTCGAATGATGCCATGGCGATCGGGGCTATCCGCGCTTGCAGCGAGTTTGGAAGAAATGTGCCGCAGGACGTTAAGGTTGTCGGCTATGACAACATCGGATTCTCATCCTATATGCTGCCTTCGTTATCTACGATTGATCAGCGTAAGGACGAGATTGGAAGAATTGCTGTAGATGAACTCCTGCGGCTAATTCAGAACAAGGATCTTGAACCCCAAAAATATAATTTAGAACCCCGGCTCTTGATCCGCAACTCTTCACAATAAGGACGGAGGAAGAAATACAATGCATAAATTAGGGCCCTCATTGATGTGCGCCGATCTGGTGAATCTCGAGCAAAATATTCGGGAGCTGGATGAGGCGGGTGTGGACTTTTACCACTTGGATATTATGGACGGACAGTTCGTTCCAAACTTTACATTAGGACCGGACCTGGTTAAGGCGGTGCGGAGGATCACGAACAAGCCGCTGGATGCTCATTTGATGGTTAAAGAGCCTGAGCGGCATATCGATCTGTTCGCCGATGCGGGAGCAGATATGATCTCGGTGCATCAGGAGGCCACAGATCACCTTCAGAGCACATTGATGAGGATTAAGAACCGCGGGCTGAAGGCCGGAGTAGCACTGAATCCGGCAACCCCGCCCGACGCACTAGACTATGTGTATGATATCGTCGATTACATCGTGGTGATGACTGTTAATCCTGGCTTTGCCGGACAGAAATTCATTCCGCTTATGTATGACAAAATTGCACAGATCGCAGATAAGGTTAAAGGCTACGGAAGAGATATAGAGATTCAAGTAGACGGAAATATCGGGGCAGCTACGATTCCAACCTGCAAGGAACATGGAGCCTCCATGTATGTACTGGGAACCAGCGCGGTCTTCAACAGCGCCCGTTCTCTCAAGGATAATGTCGCTGAAACCAGAAAACTTTTTAACGCATAGGAGGTAACTATCATGAAATATGACATCGTTGTGGTTGGAAGCATTAATATGGATGTTATTGTAGATGTGCCAAACTATCCGGAATACGGGGATACGGTATTCTGTAATTCTATTAAGATGACTCCAGGGGGCAAAGGGGCTAACCAGGCCGTAACGGTAGCCAGCCTTGGGAAGAGCACATGCCTGGTCGGTGCTGTGGGGAAGGACAGCGCGGGTACGCAGCTGTTGGATAACCTGATATTCAAGAGTGTAGATACGGCTCATATGCTCGAGATTGAGGGAGAAGGATCGGGCACCTTTGTATGTTTGATCGACAACACGGGCGAGAATACGATGGCAGGCACCAAAGGTGCGAACGATAAGATTACGGAGGCCGACATCAACCGGGTCTTTGAGCAGATCGAAGCCAAGATTCTGCTGATTCAAATGGAGACCAGCCGGGAGTCCATTCTGGCAGCCGCCAAAGCCGCTAAGGCCAAAGGCATGTATGTGATTCTGGACCCGGCTCCGGCAGAGGGCATCTTCGAAGAAGTATTCCAGTACGCCGACCTGATCCTGCCGAACAAGCAGGAGACCGAACGGATCACTGGTATTGAGGTAACGGACAGAGAAACGGCGCTTGAGGCTGCGAAGAAGCTGAGATCGCTCGGTATTCCCGATGTTATTGTCAAGATGGCCGAGAACGGAAGCCTGGTTTATCAGAATGAAGAAGTGAACTGGATCGACTCCATTAAAGTAAAAGCTGTAGATACAGTGGGAGCGGGTGACTGCTTTGCGGGAGCGATTGCTTGTGCGCTTCTGGACACTAACAATCTCGTAGAGGCCGCGAAATTCGCGAGCGTGGCTGCAGGAATTAAGGTGTCGCGGACCGGGGGTCAGGATGCCATCCCAACTTTGAAAGAGGTTCAAGAGTATATTGCGGTAGCATCTAATTAAGCATGTAATGATCGAAAAAAAGAGACTGTTCCCAGGTAGTAGTAGGTTGTTCTCTCTACTACGGGGACAGTCTCTTTATATTTACATAGATTCAGCGGTTCCCCGCAATTGAATGGATTACATGCGGCAGCTCATTCGCCTGTTATTTGCCTTGCTTGTCCGAATCTGCTGCGGTGATGCTTCTATCCGCATTAACTTGTAAATCCCGGGAAGCTGATTCGATAGCGGAAGCCGCCCAGTAGGATGGCTTCACATCCGGCCAGGCCTGCTTAGCTTCGATTTTCAGCGCAGGCCGGTCGAACAGCCGGTTCAGCACCGCTACCGCCTCTGCGCGGGTGAGCGTGTCATTCGGATGGAAGGAGCCATCCGGGAAGCCAACCATCAGCCCCGCGCTTTGCACGGCGGCGATGGCGGAGGCTGCCCAGCTGCTCTGTCCTTCCGCAGCGGACGCCGCCCCACTGCCGTCAAGCTTCAGGTTCTTCAGCTTGGCGGCAATGACCGCCATCTCGGCGCGGGTAAGCGAAGCATCGGGACGGAAGTGTCCGCTGCCGTCCCCGGTCAGGATGCCTGCGGCTGTCAGCTGCAGGATGGCCTTGGCCGCCCAGTGGGACTGTGCAACGTCCGAGTAGCTTCCTGCCGAAGCCGCCTGACTATCTGCCAGCTGGCGGGAGATCAGTGCTGCCATCTCAGCCCGGGTAACTTCCGCGGAAGGGCGGAAGGTGCCGTCTGGATAGCCAGAGATGTAGTGCAGGTAGGTTTTAAGGCTGCTCTCGGTTGAAATGATCGTGAAGGTACTGAACTTCTGCACCTCGATTTCAATGCCGACAGGGGTCCCTTCTGCATCGTACACGATGTCGCCCTGCTCAACCTCTTTCTCTCCGTCGCTGTGCTCAATGAAGACGCCAAGACCGCTCAGGAATTGCTGGCGCTCCTGCGGGTCAGACGGCAGGTTCACTCCGGTTAACGGGAACATGACCTTGGTCTTCTGATTCGCATAGTTCGTCTCAATCGTCATGGGTTGTCCTACCGCTTGAACATGACTGCCCTGCGCGTAGTCCTTCAGTTCTTTGGTATCCAGGACGCGTTCCTCAACCTGGCGGGTCTCATCTGCCTTGCGGATCGGCACGACCCGGAAGTACAGATCCTGGTTGCTGCCGGTTAGGCCGCTCAGGGAGTCTGCTGGCAGGGTCACTCTGGCGCCGCTTGCTTCGATGACTAGCCCCAGCTGTGCTTTCTGCAGCTTGAGCAGCGAGTCGTGGGCGATGCCGACCTTTACCTCGTCGGCAGGCTGATCCGGGAGGTCATCAATGACGATTTGGGCGGCTTTTACACTGCCAGCTGCTGCTTTGGCCAATATTTCATCAACCTTGGCGCTGTTCAGGGTCACGCTATCTATCGTCTTGCCCCCGGATTCCACCATCCGGGTAATAGGGACCTGTACGACCTGACTGTTCGCAGAGCTTGTGACCACTTTAGCCTGACGGGTCTGGGAAGCTCCTGTAGAGGCCGTGCTGTCTGTAGTGGTGCTTGTGCTGCCAGTACTTGCTCCGCTGCTGCTGTTGCCACCACTGCTGGAATCAGCGCTGCCGGAGCCGCCGTTGCCGGAGCCGCCGTTGCCGGAGCCGCCGTTGCCGGAGCCGCCGTTGCCGGAGCCGCCGCTGCCAGAATCGCCGCCGTTGCTGTCTCCGTTCGTTCCGCCATTGTTCTCCACAGGTGGCACGGATGGCGTCGCATCGCGGGTAACCTCTACAGTGTAGGTCTTGGTTGCTCCGCCGCGGGCAGTAACCACTAGGGTAATGTCATTTTTGCCTTCCTTCAAGGTAATCGGCTTCTCGGCTCCGGACTCTGCACTCGCACCGTTGACGGTTAGGGTTGCAGTAGGGTCCTCCAGCTGTGCGGTCAGGTTCAGTGTAGCCACCTGATTTGCCACTTGCAGCTTATAAGCCTCCTGTTCCGGCTGGAAGGCAGGTGTTAGACCGTCTATCCTGGCGGATAATGCAGTTAATTCATCAGAGACCACATGGACGGTCCGGATCTGTTCGGCTGCCGGCACGTTTGCCGAGTCGGATACATTGTAATGCAGCTGGTAAGTACCCAGTGTATTGGAATCTACCATTCCATTAACGGCTACATCACCTGTAATGTCTCCGTCTGTATCACCCGAAGCGGAATATCCCGGTTCCTGGTAAGCTTGTCCCTGCAGCAGGTACATTTCAAGTTCCCCTTGGAGAGTCAAGCTTGGCGGCAGAGCCGTAATGTCAAAGCTGACTTCGGCAGAACCGGTATCTATACCGTCACTCACGGTATAGGTGAACTTCGCCGTCCCCGTAAAATCGGGAGCAGGCTCAAACTCAATATCCCCATTCACAAGGCTGGCTGTACCGCCTACGGCAACACCTAAGCTGACAATACTTAAGTTCTGCTTGCTTTGTTCATCAACAGGGCCTGCGATATCGTTAGCCAATAACTTGGAAGCAGGAATAGTGAACTTCTGTGATCCTCTAGGAATGGACGGCAGCGAGTCATCTTGAGCAACCGGCGCATCATTCACTTCGTTAACCTCAATGTTCACAGGCACAGAATCACTTAACAGAGCTTCATTGTCCTCGCTTGGGGCAGCCTGCACAGTGAACCCGAAGCCGCTGCTGCCATGAGCATCAGGACTCGGCATAAAGCGTAATCCGGACATGCCCTCGGCGATGGTGATGTAGTCCCCATTATGAATCATGGTAGTTCCGTTATGCTGATAAAGCGTTCCGCCTTGAATGTCGGTAATCTTGAAGTAATTTGTTGTTGAGCCTCCCGCATTCGTAGGAGTAATCTCCAGACCGCTTGAAGTCATAGTGTCTTCATCGGTTGAGGCAGGGGTTATGACGGGCAGATCGGCACGCCCTTGAATGGTATAGCTGGCTGTGGCTGTAGCTGTCTCTGGCGTAACTATACCATTGGTAGTTCCGTCATCTGTAATTGTATATTTGAAGCTTGCAGTTCCCCGGAAATTCGGGCCTGGTGTGAACAGGACGTGTGTCTTGCTCTCATCCAGCACAGCATTTCCCCCAACGGGATTGCTGACGCTAACAACGGTCAGCTTCTCTCCTTGTTCATTGTCCGCACCGGTATTATCGTTCTCAAGCAGCTTCTCCACCGGAATAGACTGCTGGGGAGAACCCTCTGCAAGGTTGCCCAAGTTGTCATCCTGGGCTACCGGAGGATCATTGACCTCACTTACCGTGATGTAGCCGATGACCGGAGCGCTCAGCCCGGTGCCTTGATGATCGAGTGAAGCCTGCACCTCCACCGAGAACGTGTCACCTGCAGGACTGTTGGCATCCTTGGAAGGTTTGAATTTCAGTCCGGCGTCACCGTCAGCACGGCTGATGAAGTTTCCCTGCTTGAGCTCATAGGTCTCTGAGTTATCCAGCAGTGTACCGCCCTTGATTTCGCCAATCTTGAAGTACTGCACGTCTGTCCCATCATAAGGGCTCGGCGAGATCTTCAGCCCGCTGCCTGTCTTCGTGTCCTCGGCAGTAAAGGCATTCGTAATGGTTGGGGCATCGGCTACGGAGGTAATGCTCCAACTAACCTGAGCGGTCTGCTCTGCTGATTCTGGTATGCCGTCATCCTTCAGCTTGTACTGGAATCCAGCTGGACCGTTATAGTTCGGCGTCGGGGTGAATAGGACGCCTGAACCTTGAACGGTGATCGTACCGCCTTGGGCAGTGTTCGGCAGCGGAGTAACGGTCAGCTGCTGGCCGGATTCATTCGCTGGCCCTGCCTTATCGTTCTCAAGCAGCTTAGAGAAAGGGATCAGCCTTGGCGCGGTGTCCTCTTCCATGTCAGGGAGCGTGTCATTCACAGCGATCGGGTTGTCATTGACGGCTTGAACTGTGATGACAGCCTGCGCCGGATCACTTAGACCGGTTCCGTTCTGGTCCTTGGCTGCGCGCACATTGAAGGAGAAGATGTCTCCGCTCTCCGAATTGGCGTCCGGACTTGGCAGAAATTTCAATCCTTGCGTGCCTTCGCTAGCAGGAATGAACATGCCGTCGGTTACTTCTGTACCATTAAGCAAGTAGACCCGGCCTCCCTGAATCTCGGAGATTTTGTAATATTGTACCGCTGTTCCGTCCGCATCGGCAGGCGTAACCACAAGCCCGGAGGTATTCTTCAGGTCTTCATTCGTAGTTGCCGGAGTCACGGTAGGTGCGTGCGCCGGAGTTGGCGGGGCCGGTGGTGCCAGCTGAAGCTCGAGCTGAGGCGGATTGGGAGTAAACGTGTAACTGCTAGTCATGTAGTAGAAGTCTACTCCCGGCGTGACCTCTTCCCCTTTAAGAACTAGGGTTACAATTTTATCGCTACCAAGCTGGTCATTAATAAAGTTCGTCACATCGAACTCCATCCATGGCTGATCCATAGTGCCCAGGGTGACGGGAACCGGGGATATAATTTCCTGGTCGGTATCGTTAATTGGAGGCATCATGTCATTATCATCCCAGTTGTCGTCCGTGGAGCCTACGACGGCTACGGTTGGTGTGATCCCGTTGTTGTTATCGACGGTTGTTACTCTAATACGCAGAATAGCCTTACTCACAGGAGAGGTGACATTCCTGAGATCAAACTGTAAGGCGGAAACGGAATGTCCAATAGTGGGATCATTATAGAAACCGACTATATTTTCCGGCTCCTGCTGTGGGGATTTACCGCTGCTGTACCACTGCGTTTCTTGAGTGGGACTCTTAAGGAGCGGCGTCCCTTCAGCATGAACCTGTCCGTCCCATCCCGCCTGGGTGGAGAACAGGAGAGAGGAAATGGTTAGAACTGCTAAGCTTTTTTTCATGAATGAACCCCTTTCGAAGGTAGGCGCTTATACTAGGCAAGTGGTCTTGCAGCGCTGCTAGAGTAGTGAATCTGTGAGGTAAGGCTGCTTGTGGTTATGCGTCTAATCCCTTCTGCACTCCGTCATCTTAGGGATGATGAATAATAGGGGAGTTTCGAGCAGAACTATCACATTATTATTTTCGGCTGGAAGGGATAAATAGATAAGATTTTAATATAAAAATTTAAATATCAAACGACAGCTCTCCGAATCGGTACGCAGGCTTTGCGTGATCTCGCAATGAGATTTGCGCTCTCGCTCCCTGAACTATGCGGAGTATACAGATTCGCCAGAATAAAGGCATGTGTTAACTTGGGTTCAGATCAATGAACTTAGCCAAAATGGAGGAATCAAGACGAATGAACGCATGGGGCAGGTTGAAGGGTTTTGTCAATTTGGAGGATCGGCAGTATGAACATTTCCTCCGCAAGTATGAGGCTAGGGGATGGAAGCAGTTGATGTTTTACCTGCTGCTGGCTCTATTGCCGGGTGTGCTGACTTATATTCTTATCTATCATCTTCGAGAGCCGCTCATGGAACTTACGGGGCTCTCAAGCCATAACATGCAGTTCATCATCCTCGCGCTCATGGCTTCAGGCTGGCATATTCTCTTCCCGCTGGCTATGCTGCGTTATGCAGATAAGCTCACCTTCAAGGAATCGCTGCGTTACTTAGGCTTTGCCCGGCTCGATCTGAAGGGACTGCTGGTAGTTTTCCCGGCCCTTGTCATCCTCTTCACCCTTATTTCCCTGCCTTATATGAAATATGTATTTCCGCCGCTGAGCGGCTGGCTCGATTCGCTTCCTTTCTTCCATATGGGGGAGTGGCACATCTGGCGGTTGGGGTATTATGATTTTCCCTGGTATTTGCTTGTCATTGGCTTGATCGGAAATTTCATAGGCGAGGAAATCTACTTTCGGGGATATTTGCTGAGAAAAGTAGGCTCGCTCAAGCTGGACTGGCTTGTTATTGCGATCCTTTTTCAGATCTATCATATGTGGCAGGCTCCGCAGAACTGGGCTTTCATTCCACTCGCACCGTTCATTCCTGAGGAAATATGGATCAAGCTCCGCAAAAATATTTATGGCTCGATTCTCTTCCACGTCTTCATTAACTTCGTCTGGGGATGGATTACGGTTCAACTGGTTGGCGTATAAAATCTAACGACCTTAAGGCGTTCCTGGGTGGTAATATAAACCAGGGTGGGTGAGAGGATGAGATTAACGAAAAAGAGTTCCTATAAAATATACGCAGGGCTTGCTCTATTTCTGACCCTTGCTTGTTATATTCATGGGCAGTCCTTGCTTTACCCCTATATGGGGATTGAAGTCGAGCACCGGGAAGGGGTATGGCTGATCACCGAAGTGGAACGGGGAGCCGGTGCGGATGGGCTAGGCGTGAAGCCGGGGGATAGGCTAACGGCCCTGAATGGAGAGCCTGTCTCCCCAGAGCAAACAGGAGGTAAGTCTGGCTTAAGCCTAAGCCGAATCAAGACGTATACCTTCCAGCATGAGGGCGAGGAGCTGCGAGGCGTAACCGGGCCGAAGGATTGGATCAAGCAGCTGGTCGCCATAGGAACGGAGCTGCTGCTGCTCGCCATGGGAGGCTATGCCTATTTCAAGAAGCCCGAGTCGAAGCTCATCCGTAAATTCCTCGTGCTGAGCTCAGTGCTTGCTCTCATTATCATGACGGTCAACGCAACAGATATTTTGGCGGCTAACCTTGTACTGGTTGGCTGCTCCATTTGGATCTCTTACCTGATGCTTGATTTCTTTGCTGAGCTGTTATTTACGCGTCTTCATCCGTCTTCGGTTCGGATAAGGCAGGTGGCAAAGGCGCTGCTGAGCTTATTTACGCTGTATGCCTGGGCATTAACCAGCATGAATGTGTTCCTTGGCTGGATTCGGGAGGCGGTGCTGATCGAGTTGATCGCCGCTATAGGAATCATGTTCGTTCTGGGAGCCGTTAAATGGAGGAGTCTTGACCGCATCCGGCTAAATTATTTGCTGGTTCTAAGCACAGGCACCTTTTTTAGCTTCCTGCCGTTCGTGCTTCTATATGCGATTCCGAATCTACTGGGGGTTCCTGTTGTGCTGGCGCCAGAGTATGCTCTTCTTGGTCTGGTGCCATTCTTAGGAACACTGCTGTATATTGTGGTTAAGCAGAGAATGTTGGACATGCAGCTATATATCCCAAAGATCACCCTGCACACGCTGTATATCGTGGGGCTGTTCGCCCTTTATCTAGGTTCTCGTTCCATCCCGTGGGCACCCATTGTCTTTCTCTTGGGAGCATTGGTCCTTACGGGCGGTTATCATTGGTGGCTAAGGCGGCTTCGGCGCAGGGCCGATGGAGCGAAGGACTGGCTGGAACAGGAGAGGCTCAAGCTCTCCATCCATCTTGCAGAGAAGAAGAACAACCGGGAGCTTATCGGCATGCTGGTGGGCATTCTTCACCGGTTCATTGATGTGGAGGGGGTCTGTGTCATTTGGAGAGATAGCCGCCAGCCCATCGTTTATGGAACCGGCAGATTTGCGGAGCTGGAGGAAATGCTGCTGATGGATGAGGGAGATCGTGAGGCGCTGCTTGCGAAGTATCCTTTTTACGAGATACTCCCTATGGGCGAGAAAAGCTGTATATGTCTGGGTCAGAAAAAGAACTGCACGCTGTTCTCATCCGAGGAACTGCAGCTCCTTGAGACTGTGAAGGGGGAAATGTACCGGCTGCTTCTAAGTGCACAGACGCTTTCGAAGCTGCAGGCAAGCTATGCGGCCATGGGACTGCACAACCAGGCGGGGGACGCAGAAGCCCTGGCAGCCATGGAAGGAGGCGAGATATCCAAGGTGAATTACTTAGTATTGGAAGCTCTTGAGTCCGAGCGGGTTCACACCTCCTATTTCCTGCATGATCAGATTCTACAGAATCTAATCTTCCTCTCTCGTGATTTAGAGGAGCTGTATGCTAAGGGAGCTGTCAGCCCGGATAAAATCAAGCTGTGGCTTGATTGCGTATATGATTCGCAGCGCGAAATCCGCCAGCTGTGCGACCGGCTTCATCCGCATCTTGTAGACAAGATGGACCTTAGGGAATCGCTGCAATGGCTCATTCGTTCCATGAAGGAGCGGGTTAGAATCGATATTGGCCTGAATTACAGGCTGCCTGAACGGCTGCAGATGCAGGATCTGGTGAAGATGAGTGTATTTCGCATGATTCGGGAGCTTGTGAACAATGCGGTGAAGCATGCTGAGACTGCTGAGATCGCAGTCGATGTCTGGATGCTGGAGAATGTGCTTCATCTGCGGGTACGGGACCATGGAACAGGCTTTGATGCTGCGAATATTTACAGCCAGGATCTGGAGCGGCAGCATTTCGGCCTGATCTCCATTCATCATCAAGTTACCAATCTGGGGGGCGGCCTGGACATTCAGTCCTCGGCATCGGCTGGAACCGCCGTTCATATCTATATCCCGCTGCATAGGGAGGAGCATGCTTATGTCTGAACCGATTCAAATCGTCCTGCTGGACGACCACCCTCTGGTGATGGAGGGATTGAAGAGACGGGTAGAGGAAGAGGAGGACATGGAGGTTTGTGGTGCTTTCACCGATCCTCGCACTATTTTGCGTGAGCTGGAAAGGCTGCAGCCGCAGGTGCTCATCATGGATATCTCCATGCCGGAAATGGATGGATTTGAGGTAGCGCGGCAGTGCAAAGAGCGGTTCGGCCTGGATCTTAAGATGATCATGCTGTCCGGGTATACCTATGCGGAATTTTATCAGAAGGCTTATGAACTCGGAGCGCATGCTTACTTGTCCAAGCAGGCACCGTATCCGGAAATTATCAATGCGATCAGGCAGAGCGTGCGGGGACATATCCTAATTCCGGAGAAGCTAAAGCCAGGTGCCGGACAGGAGCAGCTGACCCCAACGGAACGTAGGGTGCTGGAGCTGATTGCGAAGGAGAAGAGTAACCTTGAGATCGCTGTAGATCTGTCCATGAGCAAGAGGACGGTTGAGTATCATATCACCTCGATCATTGGCAAGCTCGGAGTGAAGACGCGAATCGGCGCTGTGGCCAAAGGGTATGAGCTTGGGTTGATTCGCCATATGTATTGAACGACAACGATACGAATAAGCAGGGCGGGAATTGTGTTATGAAAAACCAACATGAGTATCAGAAACGGGACATTTATGACATGCTCAGAGCATGGACACTGCAGACCGGAATGGAGGAGTCCGAATGGAGACGCTTGGCCGAGCTGACTGCCGTTAAGTTCGTTCCGAAGGGAACCAGGCTGATTGAAGCTGGCGAGCATGTCACAAGCGGTTATTTTTGCGGGCAGGGGCTGTTTCGCTTATTTTATACGCTGGAGGATGGGCAGGAATACAATGTAGGGTTCTCCTTGGAGAATGACTATGTCACCTCTTACGGGGCTATGGTAACAGGCAGGCCTTCTGCTTATACGGTTGAAGCGATGGAGGATTCTGCCGTGATCGACATTAGCCAAAGCGCGCTTACGGCATTGACGGCGCACAGCCTCAGCTGGGAGCGGTTCATTCGCCACTGTGTTGAGCGGTTGTATATCCGTAAGGAGGAGCGGGAGCGAGAACTTCTGTACCTGTCCGCAAGAGAGCGTTATGAGGCATTCCTCCTGAAGTATCCTGGGCTTGATCGGCGGATTCCGCAATATCACATCGCTTCCTATATCGGGGTTTCTCCAGTTTCTCTGAGCAGGCTGCTGCGTTCGAAGCGTAATTAACCTATGTTAATGCACCGGGATGGCTACAGTATTACAATGGGTCTATCATTTTGCAACAAGAATAGGAGTGACCCAAAGTATGCGATATATGATGATTGTACTGTTGGAATTTTACCCTTCATGGCTGGCATTGCCGCGGGAGCGGCGCAGGGCCTATGCCGCTTCACTGCAGGAGATTCTAACTAAGTATAGCCAGGACGTGAACGTGCGCTTCTTTGATGCGGAGGCGCTGCCAGGCAAGGACTATACGGATTTTGCAGTCTGCGAGACAGGGGACATGCAGAAATACCATTTTATGTGGGAGGAAATTCGCGATTCTGAGGTCTATACGAAGGGATATATGAAGATCAAGGATGTTGTCATGGGCATGGAGAATGCCTTTCAGGCCTATGAGGGTGATGTGCTGGGGATGAAATGAGATGGAATGGTGTGCTTAAGGAGCGTAGAGGAGCGTTTCTAAGCCATCATGAAGTAAGGGCTTATGTTTATATAATTTATATATTAACTTGAAAAAGGTAAGTTAATGCCCCATAATAGAAGCATCTATATAGAATGAACTAAAGAAATGAACGTTATAGGACCGTATTAGGCCGTGATAACAGAAAATTCAATGTAAAACTTTAGTTCATTATATCTATAAGGATGATATCTTTCGCTTCTTGCTGTTATGAACGGTACATGAAGAGACGAGACTGACAATCATAGAGGAGGGCTTCGATTTGGAAATAGGCATTAGCACTTTTGTAGAGACGACACCCGATGTGAAGACCGGCGAGGTGATCAGCCAAGCCCAGCGGCTGCGCGAAGTGGTGGAAGAGATCGTTCTGGCCGACCGGGTGGGACTGGACGTATTTGGGGTTGGCGAACATCACCGCAAGGATTATGCGGCGTCCTCGCCAGCTGTGGTGCTGGCTGCCGCCGCCCCGCAGACCTCCCGCATTCGGCTGACCAGTGCGGTGACCGTGCTGTCCTCGGCTGATCCGGTACGCGTATTCCAGGATTTTTCCACTCTGGACGGCATATCGAACGGGCGAGCCGAGATCATGGCCGGGCGCGGCTCCTTCATTGAGTCCTTTCCGTTATTCGGCTATGACTTAAGTGAATATGATGACCTGTTCGACGAGAAGCTGGACCTGCTGTTAAGACTGAGAGAGTCGGAAAAGGTCAATTGGCCGGGCAGCAAGCATCGCCCGGCGATTCAGAACCTGGGCGTATACCCAAGACCGGTGCAGAACCCACTGCCGGTCTGGATCGGAAGCGGCGGTAATCAGGAGTCCGTCATCCGCGCTGGATTGCTTGGCCTGCCGCTTGTGCTGGCCATCATCGGTGGCCGCCCCGTCCAGTTCGCTCCGCTTGTGCAGCTATATAAGAGAGCGGCAGCGCAGGCCGGGCATGATGTATCCAAGCTGACCGTCGCTTCTCACTCCCATGGCTTCATCGCCGAGGAGACTGAGCTTGCAGCAGAGAAGTTCTTCCCGTCGACGCAGGCCGCGATGAATGTGCTGGCCCGCGAGCGGGGCTGGGGTCATTACAGCCGAGCCAGCTATGACGCTGCGCGCAGCCCAGAGGGCGCGCTGTATGTAGGCGATCCCGAGACGGTCGCGCAGAAGATCATCAATCTGCGCAAGAATGTAGGGATCACCCGGTTCATGCTGCACGTACCACTCGGCTCGATGCCTCATGAGGATGTCATGCGGGCCATCGAGCTGCTCGGTACGGAAGTCGCGCCAAGAGTCCGCGAAGCAGTGGACAAGTGGGAAGCTTCAGGCAGCGCAGAATAAGCTGCCAGCTGCACTTATAAGTAACCTCTCGCCTTAAGAAGGCGGGAGGTTATTTGCATGCTGGAGAGAACACGGCCATATACTGAATTGCTTGGCCGTCCTACACTATTTGAGGATCTTACGCTGCAGCAATTCAATCGCGTCTGAAATCTTAACCAGATCGTCAGATGTCAGCCCCTGAATTCGTCCTCTGAACCGTTCCTCGATGCGGTCAAAAGCCTCCTGCATCATAGCCTCTCCCTCGGCAGTTAGCCGGATGGACTGCCTGCGCCGATCCTCGTTGTCGGCGATCTTCTCACAGAGCCGCTTCTCGGTTAATTTTCTCAGCTCCCGGCTTGTATTAGGCATGGACATATTCATGCAGTCACTGACCTCACTTAGCGTCACAGGCTGGCTGACCATCAAATACTCCAGAATTTTATATTGCATGGGCGTAATCGCCTCGGTCTTAACATCTTTGGTAAGTTCAGCCGTGGTCTGATGTATGGCGGTTGTGAAGGATACAAATTGTTGAAATAGCACGTTCTTGTTCATAAATGGGTTCACCTCTATAGGACACCTTAGCAAAATGATTATCAATTAACAATTATCATTTGACAACTACTTTCCGAGCGTGCTACCCTTTTGTTATCATTTGATAAGTAAAAAGGAGACGGAGAAATGAACCTGCTGGTGATCTATACACATCCGAATCATCAAAGCTTAAGCTATGCCTTCTTGCAGGAGGTGCTTCGCGGAAGCCGGGAGAATTCAGGGATTAAGCAGATTCAGGTACTTGACCTGTATGAGGAAGGGTTTGATCCGCGCCTTGTTTTTAATGAACATAAACGCAGAAGAGATATGCATCAAGACCCGGAGCTGGAGAGGTACCGAGAACAGTTGCGCTGGGCTGACCGGATCGTGCTCGTCTACCCGATTTGGTGGGGACGCCCGCCTGCCATGCTGCTGGGGTACATAGACCGAATGTTTGCATCCGGGTTCGCTTACCGCGATAAGGGCGGACTGCTGCCCGAAGGGCTGCTGAAGGGAAAGTCTGTCGTGTGCATTTCGAGTATGAAAGGCCCGGGCGGTTATCCGCTGCTGTGGCTGCATAATGCTCATAAAGTGCTGATGCGCAAGGCACTGTTCAATTTTGTTGGCATCCGCAAGGTGAAGTTTTTTGAATTTGGCAGCATGGAGAGCAATAAGGGCAGGCAGAAGGAGAAGCTGGAGAAGGTGTACCAGTACTTCCGTAAGGTCTGAAAATTGTCATTCCTTCGCCTCCCATGCTATCGTAGAAGTGACTCATTTCACAGGTACAGCATGTATATCCAATCCGCGGAGGTGTATTTTATGAAAGCGCTATTTATTGGAGGAACAGGAACCATTAGCTCGGCGATTTCCCGGCAGCTGCTTGAGCAGGGGCATGAGTTGTATCTGATTAACCGGGGGAATCGCAATGATGCTCTGCCGGAGGGAGCGCACATTTTACAGGCGGATATTCAGGATGAGGCCCGCGTTGCTCAGCTCATTGAGGATTTGGATTTTGATGTAGTCGCTGACTTTATAGCTTTTGAACCAGCTCAACTGGAGAGAGACGTCCGTCTTTTTAAAGGGAAAACCAAGCAGTTTATCTTCATCAGCTCGGCTTCGGCCTATCAGACGCCATTATCGGATTATAGAATTACAGAAGGGACGCCGCTATCGAACCCTTACTTGGGAGTATTCCCGTAACAAGATTGCTTCTGAAGATTATTTGCTGAAGGAATATCGTGAGAACGGCTTCCCCGTTACGATTGTGAGACCCAGCCATACCTATGATGAACGCTCCCTTCCGCTCGGAGTTCATGGCAGCAAGGGAAGCTGGCAGGTCGCAAGGCGCATGCTGGAGAACAAGCCGGTCATCATTCACGGCGATGGAACTTCACTGTGGACGCTGACCCACAGCCGCGATTTTGCCAAAGGCTTCATCGGCCTGATGGGCAATCTCCATGCGATCGGAGAATCTGTGCATATTACCTCGGACGAGAGCATGACCTGGAACCAGATTTACGAGGTCATTGCGGATGCCTTGGGTGTGAAGCTTAGAGCGGTGCATGTCTCGTCCGAATTCCTCGATGCTTGCAGCAAGGAGGACTTCCGGGGCAGTCTGCTCGGCGATAAGGCGAACACCGTTGTATTTGACAATGCTAAGCTCAAACGTCTGGTTCCCGGCTTTGCGGCTGTAACTCGTGTTGATCAAGGGATCAAGGAGACTGTAGTGAACATTCTGGCCCATCCGGAGCTTCAAGCCGAGGACCCGGAGTTCGATCAGTGGTGTGATCAGGTGATTGAGGCCTTGGAAGCGGCTGTGGAGAAGGTGAAGGGGAACAAGCCGCAAAACCCGTAGGAGACTGCACACGGCAGGATTTGTCCGGTGATTGCTGCAATCGAGCAGGAACATTGTCGTCTATAGGACAGGATTAGGCCGTGGTAACAGAAAATTCATTGTAAAACTTTCGTTCAATCTATAATAGCTGCGGATTGTACATGTATCGGAAAAAAGAGAAAGGGGCTCTACTTAAGAGCTCCTTCTTCGTTTGCTCACCGCGGAAGTCGATCGGACATCCTGAATGACCGTCATTTTATCATCGCCGCCGACATAGATCCGGTTCGTCCGTGGGTTAAGTGCCATATTGCCCGTTACGGAGGGGAATATGGCGATCCTCTTCAGCGAGCCGGCATGATAGACAAGCATGCGTCCCTTGTCAAAATCACTGATAAACAAATGGTTCGTCGCCGGGTTAATCAGCATATTGGACGAAGTAGGGAGAACTAGAGTAGCGACAACCCGGTGTGTCGCTCCGCTGAGGACAAACAGCTTGCCTGCTCCTTCGACCTGAGCGCTGGACACATAGATCCGGTTCGTCCGCGGGTTCAGAGTCACCTCGCTCTGCAGCCTGCCCAGGGAGATATTTCGCAGCAGCTTACTCTTTCGGCAATCTACGACTGAGAGGAAGCGGCTTAAGTTATTAGCGACGTACAGGCGCTGGGTTGCCGGGTTCAGGGCAGGAAGAATCACCGGATTCCTGCCGACCTTGATGGTAGCGAGAATGTCCTGCGTCCGGCCGTTCACCATGGTTACGCTATTCTGAACCGTATTGGTGATATACACCCGGTTTGTCTGCTCGTCTATCACGATCTCGGAGGGCCGTCCCCCGATCCGAATAGTTTTGCGGACCTTGTTGGTCACCCCGTCCACCACGGATACCGTCCCGGCAGCGCTAGTCACATAGACTAGGCCGGTTCTAGTGCTTGCAGCCGCTGTATCCGGACGAAAGCCGACCTTGGTTGTTCTAATGACCTTGTTGCTTTTTCCGCTGATGACCGACAAGGTGGAGTCCCGGAAGTTCGGCACATAGATGCGGTTCTTTCGCGAGTTGATGCTTAAGGAGAACGGCAATCGGCCGATGCGGATTCGCGCGATAATCCGGTTCGCAGCCGCGTCGAGGACGCCGACACTTCCGTCCTCCGTATCCGGATTGACGAAATAGACCCGATTCGTGACGGGATTGACGCCAATGCCTCCGATTGGGCCGGTGGAACGAATGGTAGCAATCACTTTGGGCAATGCCATACCTATCCCTCTTTCCGCTTATGGATATAGCATTATATTTAGAGATAGACCCAAGTGTACATCCTTTGGGCTAGGGGTATAGGAATAACCGACGAGAACGGTAAGGGGGTCGCCCTGCGCTTAACATTCCGTCTCCAACCGAAGGGGTTCGAGGATACTGTGCAGCCGGCACCTCGGTAGGAATTGTCCATGGTCCCTAGACTCGTATGAGTTTATAGGAGGGTGGATGACGGAGCTGAAGAATTGCTGTTTTAAGAACAGGCAGACCTTTAGTTAGAAGAAATAGGGAGGGATTAAATATGGAAAACCAGCTGGGCCCCGATTGGATGGAGGTAGCTGGGAGAACAGCGGCTATATTGGAGGAGCAGGCGCAGCGGGAGGTTGGGCCGGATCACGCACTGTATGGCCACGTGCTGCGGGCGGTGGTCAAAAGTGAAGCGAATGATGCCGTGCTGTTTGAGGATCTAAGTCATCCGCAGTTTGTACTGGTTCACTTAACCTGGTCCGGCACCCAGGCTGCCGGGTATCCCCGTTTTGTCTCCTTTTCATCATATGAGGACTTTATCGCAGCCAGCCAGAGAACCGGGGAGTGATCTCTAGTTCCTGGCTAGGCTGCGGAAAAAAGACCATCCCAAGGGATGGCCTCTGTCTTCGATCATGGAGGCTTACCAGCTCTCCCCGATCTCCTGAAGGAACTGCTGGCTGATCTCCAGTCCTTGCCGGGCGGCTGCTTTATACATAGCTAATGCCTCTTCGGCCCGTCCCCGCTGCTGGAGCATGATGGCATAATTATTCTGTGCTGAGGGCTCACCCTGTTCGGCCGCAAGTCGGTACCACTCAAAGGCGGCTTCTTCTTCACCCCGCGCATCGTAAATATAGGCCAAATTGTACTGCGCATCGGGGTCTCCCTGCCGGGCTGCGAGCGTGTACCACGATATGGCTTCATCTGTTTTCTCTTCTTCTTCGAGCATAAGCCCCATGAAATACTGGGCAGGTGCAAATTCCTGTTGGGCGGAAAGGCCGAACCATGCCTTAGCTTGTTCCCGGCTTCCATGGTTGTACAACATTAAAGCCAGGCGATACTGGGCCTTGTCATATCCCTTATCCGCAGCTCTGCGGAACATTTCCTCAGCGTATTCCATCTGCTCGCCATCATAATAAACATTGCCCAGGTTAAAGATGGCGTAAACATGCTCCTGTGCGGCAGCCTGCTCATACCAGTATTTCGCCATCTGAGGATTGTCTTCACGCTGTTCGTAATAAACGCCGAGATTATATTGGGCTTCTGCTCTGCCGCCTGCTGCAGCTATACGGTAGTGCTCTAGTGCCTCCTGATCCTTGCCTTGTTCCTCATAGATTACACCCAGATTATAGTGTGCGAGCGCATCTCCTTTGTCTGCAAGCCGTAGCCAGATAGCTTCTGCCTGATCTGTCTGTCCCTGATTGCGATACAGAATAGCCAGATCATACAGTTTGTCCTCATCTCCGGCTTCAATCTGCTGTTCCAGCACCTTCTTGACCTTGGGGTCCAGGTGATCTTCATAGAGCCCCTTCATCATATATCTGGCATCCGGATGCCCATGCTGCGCCGCCAGCTCAAGCCAGCGCCGGGCTTCATGGAGAAGCCCGTTCTCTTCGAGTATTTTTCCAAGGACGAACATAGCTTCGGTATGCCCCTCATTCGCCGTGCGTTCCAGCCAGGGAATCGCCTCATCCGTGCGGCCTGTCTCATAGAGCAGATGGCCGATGTTATATTCGCCATGCACATGTCCGCCTTCATAGGCTTTATGGTAGTATTCCAATGCCTGTTCGAGCCGTCCCTGTTTCTCCTCCAGGATGCCAAGATTGTTCCAGCCGTCTATATTCCCCAGCTCCGCGGCGCGTAAATAGTATGGTCTGGCTTCAGCTACCTGTCCTGCTTCATAGAGCAGATCTCCATAATAATTGAGAGCCAGCGGGTAGCCTTCATCCGCTGCTTGCTTCACCAACTGGAGGCCTGCCGACTTTTCCCCGGATTGGATATATAGGGTGCCCAGGTTGTATTTGGCGGCCGGATAACCCGCCTCAATGGCAAGCTGATACCACTTTACGGCTTTTCGCTGTTTCTCCAAGAAACGATAGGCATTCGCCGTGCCATTCATGCCTTGTCCGCTTCCCTGCTTGGCGGCTTTCTTGAACCAGCCGAGGGACTCCTTATAATCACCCTCATTCTGATAATGCAATCCTAATTGACATAACGCTTCGATATTTCCTTGTTTGGCGAGAGCTGCCCACTCTTGCACAGACGCAGTCTCCCCTTGCTGTATGCTCATATTTGAGAGCCTCCTTGTTTGTTAGATTAAGAAGAACAATATGCTTAACTAGCTGCATTATACATGGCGATTATTCCAGTTAAAATCGTAAGAATAGAACCGCCGATCACGGCCAGCAACTGCTTCCGATTGAAGCCCAGCTTGTCGATCATCGGAGGAAGAAGCCACCGGATACTGACGAAGAACCAGACTCCCTGCCCGATCCCCAAGGAAAGGAGCTGTCTTCCCAAGAGGGCCTGCTCTGTGGCTGTACCAGGCCTCGATAGAACGAAGTGTTCGCCGATCAGGCGTGCACTATAGAAGGTGATCGCGAGGTAAATAAAAGCGATCCCTAGCGTCGCGGCAACGGGCAGCACAAATTTGAGCAGCTTCAGGAGTCCTTGAGTTGTCTTTAACGACTTGGATTTCGGAAGTCCGACGAGGAAGAACAGCAGGCCTACCCCTATACCTGCCCCCGCAAATACACCAAGAACTATATTGGCAAGTACAGCTGCGATTTGAATAATGAGAACCATAACTTCTCCTAAGCATAGATAGATTCATAGAGTGAATAGGCAAAGAAAATACTGGAATTTAGTGTACAATGAAATGAATAAAAATCAAAATTCCGGAACTACTGGAGAACAAATATGGACTATGATTGCTTGATTGTGGATGATGAGACCTGCATCCTCAATGAGCAGAAAGCCAAGTACAATATAGATAAATATGCTCTATAAGTAGGCCGTAGCATGAACAAGCAATAAGCGCGGCCGTTAAGGGAGGCGCTTATTGCTTGTTTTGGTCAGTGAGCAGTTGGAATAAGGCATATTCCGGAAAGGAATCTGCTTACAGGTCAAAGCTCATTCTTAATCTTTGCAGCCTCGATGTACTCCTTGCTTTCAACTAGACGGGCATTTCCCATCAGGGCGCTTGCGACTAGACCCACTCCGACAAAAATGAGAGCACCCAAGAATACGCTGCTTAGAGAGTGGCTAAAGGCGGCTCTGAGTCCTGCGAGAACTTGCTCTGGCAGGGCATGCCGCGCGTTGGAATCCAGAAGCACCTGTGGATTGACGAGTTGTTTTAGCTGATCGGCTGGAAGGGCACCGTTCAGTTTTTGATTGAGCTTTGATATCTCGGATGACATTTGCTGTGCCATCAGACTGCCAAACACGCTGACCCCGATCGTTCCTCCCATGGAGCGAAAGAATTGGGAGGAGGAAGTAGCAACGCCGCGAAGTTTACTGTCCACCGCATTCTGCGCTGCAGTGCCTACTGTAGGGTAGACCGCTCCCATGCCGAGTCCGGCAATAATCATATACAGAATCATTTCGGATTGGGTTGTATCTTCAGAAATCTGGCTCAGCAGAGTAAATCCAACCATCATAAGCGCCAGGCTGGCGATGAGAATCGTGCGATAGGATAGTTTGCTCATCAGGCGTCCGCCAATAATCGAGGTTACGATGAACGAAAGCATCAATGGGGTGAGAATATAACCTGAGACAGAAGAATTCACACCAATTACACCCTGTACAAACAGAGGGATATATACAATGGCACCGAACATGGCTGCACTCATTAGAAATCCAACAATGTTCCCAAAGGCAATGGCACGTATCCGGAAGAGACTAAGCGTAATAATGGGTTCTTTGACCTTGCTCTCTATCCAGGTGAACAGCGCGAGAAGGACTGCACCGGCTGCGAATAATCCGAGAATTTGGGGAGAAGTCCAGGCATATCTCGTCCCATCTCCCTGGCCCTCGCCGCCAAGCACAAGTGCAAGCAATACTGCGACTACACCTGCGCTAAGCGTAAGTACACCTAACCAATCGATAGATTGCTTCTCATTTGATCTTGTTTCTTTCAAGCCAGCAGCTACAACGAGCAAAGCCACAATTCCTATAGGGAGGTTGATAAAAAAGATCCAGCCCCAATCCCAATGCTCCACAATCATTCCGCCGAGTGCCGGTCCAAAAATACTGGATAGGGCATATACGGCACCGAATAAGCCCATGAACTTGCCTCGCTGATCAGGAGGATAGATGTCCGCAACGATGGTCATAGATATGGGCATAAGTGCTCCGGCACCCAAACCCTGTATTCCTCTGAAAATGATAAGCTGGGTTATATTCTCAGAAAATCCGCATAGAACAGAACCGACAACAAATAGGATGAGTCCGATCAGGTACATTTTTCTGCGACCAAATAAATCGGCCAGTTTGCCATAGATCGGAACCGTGGTTGTGGATGCGAGCATATAGATGGTGAACACCCAGCTGTAGAGGGAGAATCCCCCTAAATCCTTAATGACTGTAGGCATGGCAGTGGATACAATGGTTTGATCTAAAGAGGAAAGGAACAATCCTATTAGTAATCCAATCGTCACTAAGCCTGCCTTTGATTTCTCTGTTGACATGTTATTTCTCTTCCTTTCTTGATAAGTTGTTAGAACAATCGACACGGTGTTGTATTAGCGTCGGTATGTTGTTTATAATAAGAGTGATCCAAATTAACAGCAACCAATAATCTTGGGGAAAATGTCGCATTATTGACAGAACCGGGAAGGATGGCGAGTAACATGAAAAAGTTAAACAAAGGGAACGGCCATGTCTAATAAAAATGAACAAGTAGATCCGCGGATTAAGCGCACTCTTCTTCTTATTAGGGATGCATGGATCGGATTAATGGAGGAGAAGGGCTTCGAGCATGTCACGGTGCGTGATATCACGGAGCGAGCCGGGATCAACCGGGCTACGTTCTATCTTCACTATAAGGACAAGTATGATCTCTTGGATAAAGTTGTGGATGATATGATGGACGAGTTCTCAGCGGCCTTTCGGCTTCCGAGCGGCTTTGAAGCAAGTGATTTCATTAAGGATACGGATACGCCGCCGGATTCTTTTATCCGCCAATTTGAGCATATTGCAGAGCATGTCTATTTTTACAAAGTCATGCTGGGTCCGCGTGGCTTGCCGGGGTTCCTTAAACGAATGGAGAGCATTATTCAGGATTCCTTAACCCACCGATCTATCATCGCGCAGCCTAATGACCGAGAGGTTATGATGCCGAGAGACCTCATTGTTCGCTACAGTACCTCTGCCCATCTGGGGATTATTATGTATTGGCTGGAGAACGACATGCCGTATACGCCTAAATATATGGCGACCCAGCTTGTCAGGTTGCATGGACTGGGATCTACCCGCCTGTTCAACACTGAAGCTTAGGGAGACCGAAGGCACTCGCTGTCGGCATATTTGTAAGCTGGTTTCATTTTTTGATGTATTTGACCCAGCATAACCCAGCATAACTCTGCTCAGGAATCCTAGGAGCAGCAGTTCTTGTCGGATATCCCATCTGCCGATAGGGACTTAGGTGAAGGGTAGACTTGAGGGGATGGAAATATGAATCATAGACAAAAGCCGCGCAATGCGCGGCTTCTTGATCTCTTCTGGTATGATTTACAATACTGCAAAGAGGCTACTGAACTTCATGCTTTTGGACTCTTACCGGCGAATTATTTTTTAGCCTTGCTTAAAGCATCACTCACAGCATCAATGACGCCTTTGCTGGATCCGGAAGCACCAGATACCACATCTATGCCTTGAGTGCCCTGCTTCTCGATAATTTCGGGAATGCTATTGTCAACGGCGGCTTGGATCATAGATTCCGTCTCTTTGTGTTCAAGCACCTTGATACTGTTAATCTTCTCGTCTTTGATTTCAACCGATACCTTAATCTTGTGCTTCAATCCGTCCCCGGTACCTTCATAAGTCCCATCTTTATATTGACCGGAGGAGCCTCCGCAGGCTGCCAGTAAAGCTATCGATGCAGCGGCTACTGCTGCCAGTGTCCATTTTGCGATTTTGTTCATGGTGATCTCTCCTATTGCCTATTTAATGGTTTTGACTGCCTCATCAGCAGCAATCCGTCCAAATGTAATGATATCGGCCAAGGCATTACCGCCCAATCGGTTGCCGCCATGTACGCCGCCCGTCACTTCGCCCGCTGCAAAAAATCCCGGAATGACGGCATTTGATTCATTAAGAACCTGAGTTTTAGTGTTGATGGTCACGCCGCCCATCGTGTGGTGAATGCCTGGTGTTACTTCAATGGCGTAATATTTCCCAGTGTCCAGCTTAATCTTCATATCAGCCCGCTGGAAGTCCGCGTCATTCCCTGATGCGGCATATTGGCTGTAATTTTTAACGGTGTCTGTCAGCGCCGTAGGGTCTACGCCGATTTGACCTGCTAGATCACGGATGGAGCTGGCTTCCTTCACTAAGTCCATGCCAAAGTACTCCTCGGTAGCCGCCAAGCTTTTGCGCAATTCATCATTAAAAATCAGGTAAGCCACCTTATCTGTCTGCTTTAGAATGCCTTGGGAGACCACGTCGCGTGTTAGAAGTTCATTGATGAATCGCTTGCCCTCCTTGTTGACCAAAATAGCCCCGTCCCCGCGCACGCCTTCTGTAATCAGAACGCCTTGATTAGGAATGGTGGTCGGATGAATTTGGATTTGTTCCATATCTATTAATTTGGCACCGGCTTCCTTTGCCATTAGCATGCCGTCGCCGGTAGCTCCAGGCTGGTTCGTGGTAGAGAATCCTTTCAGCTCTGGCTTATACTCTGTAACCATATCGAGATTGGCTCCGAATCCTCCAGCCGTCAGAATCACAGCTTTGGCTTTGATGGTATATTCTTTGCCTTGTTTGTCTGTTACAGTTACTCCTGTTACGGTGCCGTCTTCCTTTTTATTGATCGCTGTCACTGTGTTTTGCAGTCTGACATCAATCTTGTATTCTTCCAGCTTTTTCTTCAAAGCAACGACGATAAAGTTGCCAGCAGGCTCTCCACCTGCAGGGCGGTGAATCCGATCCACACTCGCTCCACCTGCTCGGCCAACCTCAGCCAATTCGGCTCCATTCTCTTTCAGGAACTCAATCGAATCTGCTGCGTTCTCCGTCAGGGTGCGGACAAGCTCTGGATTGTTGAGATTATGACCACCCTTCATGGTGTCCTGGTAATGCAGCTCCGGGCTGTCCTTAATGCCAAGCGCCTTCTGGTAAGGCGTGCCTGCTGCATTTAGTCCGCCCTCAGCCCGGACGGTATTACCGCCCAGCATCGGCATCTTCTCTAGCAGGATCACTTTGGCACCCTGATTATGCGCTTCGATGGCTGCGGTCATGCCCGCGCCGCCTCCGCCAATAATGACAATGTCTGTGGTTTCTTCGCCCTTCCCGCAGCCCGGCAGCACCAGCACGGTGATCAGGGATAGGATCGTCAGCCACAATGTCGCTTTACCTGATTTACTAAATCTGTTCATGTCGAATCTCCCTTGTGCATATTTTCACAATTATCATAGCGCGATTTAGATACCCAAGGAATGTTATGTAACTAATGAAATCATTTCGTAATTAAAGTAACCAAGGCGGACAGAACAGCACAAAAAGGGCACTAGCCTGCAGCGATAGTGTCCTTGTATCTACGATTGTAAGGCGTGCCTCACTTTATGGGCAGGCTAATCGAACATTCGAATACCCAGGTCAGTTACGGCGTACATATAGACCGGGCGCCCCACCGATCCATAACGGATTTCCATAGACAGAGCACCGATTTCGGTTAAATAATTTAAATATTTGCGAACAGAGATTCGTGATACTGGAGCCGCGGCGGCAATATCTTCTGTCGATAGTTCCGCTGGACTCGATGAGCGGAGAATCTCCCAGATGGTACGCAGTGTCGCTTCTGTCAATCCTTTTGGCAGTGTTCCATCCAGGAGGGGCTGATTCGATGCCGCCTCTTCGACTCCACCACTTCGCTTGCGCATGATTTGATCCAGCTCCTCTTGGGATAGATGCCGCTGTTTGATCATGCGATGGTGCTGGCGGTAGGATGTCAGGGCAGTATCCAGACGCTTGAATTCAAACGGCTTGATTAAGTAATCGATCGCACCAAGCTGAAGCGCTTTGCGGATGCTGCCGTTATCACTGGCTGCGGAGATGACAATTACGTCCACTGGATTCTCCTGTCCTCGTAGTGAGGATAGGAGCTGAAGCCCGTTCGTATGCTGCATATAAATATCAAGCAGCAGTAAATCGGCAGGCGTATCGCTTAGCATGACTTTGGCTTCTTCGCCGGAAGCAGCATGGCCTACACATTCGAACCCTTCAACCATGTCTAGATAATTTTCATTTAGCCTCGCGACCATGGGGTCATCTTCTACAATGAGCACTTTTATAGTCATCTACCCATCACCTTCACTTTTCAAGCTGTATGGTACTTCAAATTCGAATACAGCTCCCGTCTCTCCGGCAGCTTGATTCAGTTCGCCGGGAACCAGCCTCACATAACCGCCCAGCTTAGCGGCGCTTCGGGCTGCCAGGTAAAGTCCGATGCCGCGATCCTTGCCTTTGGTGGAGAAGCCTTGGCTGAAGATGCTGCTCTGCTGATCAGGGGCTATCCCCGGGCCATTGTCCTTTACCAGCCCATATAGCTGCCCGTCCTCCATGATCAAGGCCAGCCGAATTTCCTTATGAGGCTGTGCAGGCGTGGACAGCAGGGCGTCCAGCGCATTATCCAGCAGATTGCCGATTACTGTAATCAGCTCATGCATCAATTCTGGATCGCCGCATTCGGGCACATAACTGTCATCCTCTACCACAAGGTGAATGCCAGTCTCCCTTGATCGGCTTAATTTGCCGAGCAGGAATCCGGCCATGACCGGGTCCTTAATCTTCCTGGCCACCGAACCCAGCTCGCTTTGGTAGCGATCAACAGTTCCGGCGAGGTACTGCTGCAGATCCTCATATCGCTGCATATGCGTCATGCCCATGATGACATGCAGCTTGTTCATGAACTCGTGCGCTTGTGCACGCAGCGCCTCCGCATAAAGTGAAATGCCCGACAATCGCTCAGCGAGCCGCACAATCTCGGTTTTGTCCCGGAAGGTGGCAATGGCGCCGACGACCTCCTGTCCTGAATGAATCGGCATACAGTTGACGAGCAGGGTGGTTCCTCTCAGATCGATTTCTTCATCCCAAATGACATTGTTCGTGAGGGCCCGTTCAAGCCGCAGCTCGGGCCACAGCTCTGTAACGGGCTGCTTCAAGGGTTCCCTCGAATGAAAGCTGCTGGGTATCTCCAGAAAGCGTTCTGCTTCGCGGTTGATTAGTGTGACCTTAGCATCCTGGTTGATGGCAATAATACCTTCCCTGGTGGATTGCAGCATGGCGCTTCTTTCCTGTAGCAGCATGGAGATTTCATGGGGTTCCAGGCCGAACATCAGCTGTTTGATCTTACGCGCAAGCAGTATGGCGCCAGCGATGCCGAGCAGACCGCCAGAGGCTAGAATGCCCGCGATCAGCCAGGAATTTTGCTGTATCGTATGCTGCATCCGCTCTCTGGATAGTCCAACTACAACAGCACCAACTTGAACCCCTTTGGAGGAGAAGACAGGGACGAAAGCCCGGTAAGATTGACCCAGGGGGCCCTGTCCTGGTGACACGCTCTCCTTGCCCTGCATGACAAGGTCCGTTCCGCCCCCCTCAAAGGGCCTGCCAATCAATTCCTTCATGGGGTGGGAATAGCGAATGCCCTCCATATCAAGGATCACGACAAACATAATGTCATTCCGGCGGGTAATTCGAGAGGTATAGCTTTGAATTTCTCGGCTTTCTCCCCGCTGCAGCCCTTCGGAGATATGCGGGACGGTGGCCAGTGTTCTCGCAATGGCCAGCGCCTTGTCCTCCATGCTCTGCCGGGTTTGCGGAATGATCTTGTAGCTGAATATGGCAAATAGGGCCAGCAGCATAATTAGTAAGACTGCACCCACCATGAGCGTAATGGTTGTCTGCAGACCCCATGTTCGTTTTGTGATTCGCATGCTTTGGTCCACCCCTGATCTGTATAAAAACACGGTCAGACACATCTAGCATGTGTCACTCCTGTTTATCTTAATGAAGGTGATTTCTCTGCGACAAGGGCATACGTCACTGTTTTTATTAATTCAAATTTTCGTTCAAGGAGGCGATAGGGCAAAGAAAGTCTTCATTTCTCGCTAGTCTCCTTAAGCTTCTATTCGTAGTAGAGGTCACGGCCTAATACGGTCTTATAACGCTCATTCTTTAGTTCATTCTATATAGGTGGGGTTGTTGTACAATAGGAGCTAAACAATAGCAAAATATAGGAGATTACAAATATGCATTATGATTGCTTGATTGTGGATGATGAGATCGTTTTGGCAGAGACGACCTGTGAGTATTTGAATATGTTCGAGGTTCGGTCTGCTTATGTGACCAGTGCGGAGGCGTGTGAGCAGTTCTTGCAGGAGCATAAGACTTCCTTGATTCTACTGGATATTAATTTGGGCCAGACCTCTGGGTTTGAGCTGTGTAAAAAGTTAAGGCAAACCACCGATATCCCGATCCTGTTCATCAGTGCCCGCTCCAGCGATGATGATGTGCTGATCGCACTGAATATCGGCGGGGATGACTATATCCAGAAGCCCTACACCCTGGTGGTGCTGCTGGCTAAAGTGAAGGCAGTGCTTAAGCGGTATGGCAGCCAGAGCACTGCGAGCACGGACAGGCTGGAGTTTGGCCATGTTCAAATTGACTGCGCCTTGTCCCGTGTGAAGGTAAATGAGAAAGAGATCAAATTCAAATCGCAAGAGTACAAATTGCTATGTTATTTGGTTCAGCACAAGAACAGGGTCATTCCGAAGGAAGAGCTATTCGCCAAGGTATGGGAGGACTCGTTTACCGGAGATGGAACGCTGAATGTTCATATTCGCCACTTAAGAGAGAAGATTGAAGTGAATCCGAACAAACCGCAATATATCAAGACCGTATGGGGCATAGGCTATGTGCTGGAGGACGAGTCCAAGTGAGATACAAGGGATTTCTTTGGGCTATGCTGCTGGTATTCCTTGCGGGTCTTGCTTTATCTGTACAGATCATTCTAAGAGAGGTAGACACCGATGTGGATATGGTCTCGGCCAATCAGATTCTGAAGACGGTAGAAAGCCACTGGGACCAGATCGGGGAGGGCGATTACAGCGGGACGACCCAGGAGTTTGTCGTATTGGATGAGCAGGGGAAGGTGCTTCATCAGTCTGCAGAAGGACTTCCTGCGAATGTGAATGATGCGGTCAGACACCGGAATGTGCTGCTCAAAGTCACCGTGGATGGAGCGCCCGCTGGACAGATCATTCTTTATGATGATTACAAGTCCAGCATGCAGGAGAGCAAGTATCAGCTCGCCCTGATTATAGCCGTCACATTTACCGCACTGGCGCTGCTCGGTGGACTTCTCATTTATTTTATTAACCGTACCATGATGAAGCCATTTAAGGAATTACAGGGCTTTGCTTTGAACATCGCTCAGGGCAATCTCGACATTCCTCTGAAGATGGATGCGAATAATCCATTTGGCGCGTTCACCGAGAGCTTTGACATCATGCGAGAGGAGCTGGCGGCAGCGCGCCAAAGCGAGTATGAAGCTAACCGCAGCAAGAAGGAGCTTGTGGCCACTTTAAGCCATGATGTTAAGACGCCTGTCGCTTCTATTAAGGCGCTAAGCGAATTAATGCTGGCTCGTGCTGCCGATGAGAAGCTGGTGAAGCAGCTGGGGATGATTCATGCCAAGGCAGAGCAGATTAACTCGCTGGTGACAGATATGTTCCATGCGACACTTGAGGAACTGCAGGAGCTGAAGGTGAATGTATCCGAGGACTATAGCCATGTTCTCAAGCAGATGTTCACCAATGTGAATTATGATGATCAGATTACCTGGGACCCGGTTCCAGACTGCATGATTCGCATAGATGCTTTGCGCCTGCAGCAGGTCATTGATAACTGTATAAGCAATGCTTACAAATATGCCGGTACTGCCATTCGAGTATCTTTTACGCTGATACCTATTTATTTGGTGGTAGACATCATGGATTACGGACAAGGCGTGAGCCGGGAGGAGCTGCTGCTGTTGTTCAACAAATTCTACCGGGGCCATAATGCAGAGGGTCATGCCGGGGCGGGGTTGGGTCTCTTCATCTCCAAGTATCTCATGCAGAACATGGAAGGGGACATGGAGTGCCACAACCGGGACGATGGCTTCACCGTTACGCTCTACATCAAGCTTGCTTAGAATTAAGAATTGGTTAAGAAGTCGGCAAAGATCGGATAAGAATTGATTTTGTATGATGTGACTGTACTCATCCATATCAATTCATAAAGGAATGATCCATTATGCAAAGTACAATACTCCGAACGGAAAAGCTGTGCAAAACGTTCTCGTCGGGCGGCTTGCAGCAGCATGTTTTGAAAAACCTGGACATCCATCTCTATGAAGGGGACTTTACGATTATCATGGGCAGCTCCGGTTCAGGTAAATCGACACTGCTCTATGCGCTGTCGGGAATGGACAGACCCACACTGGGTGAAGTTCTCTTTGAAGACCAGGGAATTTCCAAGTTGTCCAATGACCAGCTGGCGGTCTTTCGCAGACAACATTGCGGCTTTGTCTTCCAGCAGATTCATCTGCTCGATAATATGAGCGTGCTTGATAACGTGATGGCCAGCGCGCTCTTAGTGAGCCGGAATAGGAAGTCCATTGCCGCCAGGGCCAAAGAGCTTCTCGCAAAGGTTGGACTAGACGAAGTATCGTGGAGGAAATTCCCATCCCAGCTATCAGGAGGGGAAGCTCAGCGGGCCGCCATAGTTCGTGCCTTAATTAATAACCCTAAAGTTGTATTTGCTGATGAACCAACCGGAGCACTCAATTCCGCCTCCAGCAGCAGTGTGCTTGATATTATGTCCGAGGTGAACCGGAATGGGCAGAGCATTGTCATGGTCACCCACGATATCAAGACTGCGCTGCGGGGCAATCGTATCCTTTATCTCCGGGATGGCGTTATATGTGGAGATTTGCAGCTGGGTGCCTATCAGGAGGAACGATATGATGCGCGGTTTGAGCAGCTGAATGCGTTCCTGGCTGAAATGGGGTGGTAGCGTGAGAGCTTTAAGTCTTGCCCTGAATAATATGAAGAGGGGAAAAGGTGCAGCCGTCTCCCTATTTATTCTCATATTTATAGCGGCCCTGCTGCTGAATGTCGGTAGTACGATTATGATCAAGACAGGTACTTTCTATCAAGACAAAGTGGAAGAGCTGCATGATGCTCATGTTAACATTGTGATGAACCGGGATCACTTTAAGCAGCCTTATGCAGATTTTCTGGCGTCTTATTCGGGTGTGAAAGAGACAGACAAGGAAGATATCATTCTGCTGCCGCTGGCGGCATTCCGCTATGACCAAAGTGATCTCAGCATCCGGACGACCGTGCTGAATGCCGATGGTGATCGGACGGTCGCCCCGCTAAAGCTGGTGGAGAAACAGGACTCCGTTCAGGGAGAGGCCATTTACCTTCCATATGGTCTGAAAATAGCCGGTTACAAGCTAGGAGATCCCTTTACCCTCTCGTTTCAAAATAAAAAATATACTTACCATGTAGCTGGATTTTTTGAGTCTACCTTAATGGGGACGACCCACTTGGCTATGATCAAGTTCTATTTGCCGGATGCGGCTTACCACCAGCTTTACAAGGAGCTGGGCTCAGAGTACAGTGGCGTTCTTATGTCAGCTGTATTCCAGGACAGCAAACAGGCTGAGACCATGCTGGATGATTACAATGAGAAGTTTCCGACATCTAACGAATCCTCTGATCCCAGCTTCTGGGGTGGGGATATGCAGATGGCCGAGAGCAGTACGATGACTGTGGATATTGTAGCGATGATCCTTGTTGCCTTTGCAGGTGTCATGGTACTGGTATCGCTTATTGTGATCAAGTTCCGAATCACGAACAGCATCGAGGATGGCATGGTGAACATCGGGATACTGAAAGCTATGGGTTACACGAGCCGGCAGATTCTTGGCTCCATGATTTTGCAATTCTTGCTGATCGCTGCTGTGGCGAGCCTTGGGGGGATCGCTGTCTCGTATGCGGTACTGCCGGCATTTGGCGGGATTATTTCTCAACTGACAGGATTGTTGTGGCAGGGCAGTTCTCATGTTGCAGTTGATTTGATCAGTCTGCTTGCCGTGATATTGCTCGTTCTACTCGTTGCCCAGCTTTCTGCGAAGCGCATTCGCAAGCTTCCTCCAGTTGCTGCCCTGCGTGGAGGAATTCAGACGCATAATTTCAAACGAAATGTATTCCCGCTGGATCAAACCAAGGGTGGGCTTCAAGTTCTGCTGGCTTGCAAGAACATTCTGGCAAATAAAAGGCAAAGTCTTATGATTGCTGTAATTATTACTGCCATTACCTTTGCTTCCGTCTTCTCGTCGGTGTTGTATTACAACATTGCAAAAGATAAAACAACATTCTTCCAACTGCTGGGGACGGAGACACCGAATGTCGGGATTCAATTGCAGGCCGGGCAGAGCAGTGAGCAGCTGCTTACAAAGCTTGCGGACATGAAAGGGGTAGAGAAGGTAGGCATTCAGGATATGGTAACGATGACGATTGAAGGTCAGCTAGTTACTGTAGATTTCGCTGATGATTTTAACAAGCTGGAAGTCAACACGATTTATGAGGGACGTTATCCGAAGTATGACAATGAGATTGTGGTCACCGGGGGACTCGCCAAGCGGCTTGGCAAAACCGTCGGTGATACCATTCAAGTGTCTGTAGGGAAGACTTCTCAGCCCTTCTTGATTACGGGATTGAAGCAATCGCTGAACACCGGGAAGAATGGAGCTTCTATGGTTTTGGCAGGTGTGCAGCAGCTCATGCCCGGGCATCAGGGACTCTCTATAAATGTATATCTGGACGGTATAGATAACGCAGAGTTTATGCGTAGTGTAGAGAAGGAGTACGGCAGCGTTATTCAATCGGTTACGGATGTCGATGAGAATTTAGAGACGCAAAGCGGCGTCTATGTATCCGCGTTGTTCTCGGTCATGGTTGTCATTCTGATGATTACGATCCTGGTCGTTACGATGATTCTCTTCCTGGTGATCCAAACAACGATTCGTAAGCGGAAGAAGGATCTGGGGATATCCAAAGCGCTCGGTTATACAACATTCCAGCTGATGACCCAAATTACGCTGAGCTTTCTCCCTATTATCTTGACAGGTGTCCTTGTTGGCGGTGTATTGGGCGGCTTGTATACGAGCCCGATTCTCAGAATGCTGCTCTTTGATGCAGGTGCATCCAAGACGGAATTTATTGTTAAGCCACCGTTCATTGCCATGCTATGTACTGGAATCCTTATTCTTGCCTATCTTGTATCCATGCTGGTATCCCGCAGAATTAAGCGGATTACCCCGTATGGCTTGATCACAGAATAGGGGGCTATCGGATGAATATGAAACGCTATTATAAACTAGCAGTTGCTGTTATGAGTATTCTCCTGCTAACACTCTTCACTGTCCCTGCTGCACTGCCGGTCAGTGCGAAGACGGCGGGCTCCTCTCAGGATGGGGAGCTTACGCCATCAGGTATCCCTTACACAGAGCTTGGGCAGCAGATTGATGCGCTAGTGGGCACCTATATTGCCAAATCAAGTCCGGGGGCGGCAGTCGTAATAACCCGGGGCGACAAGATCATCTTCTCCAAGGGCTATGGCTTTGCTAATGTGGAGAAAAAGACACCTGTAGACCCAGGAGCCACAATATTCGAATATGGTTCGATTAACAAGCTGTTTGTCTGGACCTCGGTGATGCAGCTGGTTGAAGAAGGGAAGATCAAGCTGGACGAGGACATCCGTGAATACTTGCCGGATCCGTTTGTGAAGAAGCTGCGTTATGATAAGCCGATTACCATGCTTGATTTAATGAGCCATACGGCCGGATTTGAGCAGCATCCTTCTCCTTTGTTCATCAAGTCTCCGGAGCATCTCGAATCTTTGGAACAGGCGCTGCTGTCCTCGCAGCCAAAGCAAATCTACGAGCCTGGTAAAGTGATAGCTTACTCCAATTTTGGTACAGCCTTAGCGGGCTATGTAGTGGAATCGTTAAGCGGTCAGCCTTTTTCCGAATACGAAATGAACCAGATCCTTCTTCCGCTGGGGATGAATCACACCTCCGGCCATCCAGCATCGGCCGATCGTCCGGAGTTGCTGAGCGCGGAAGCGACGGGTTACGCTATGGCAGAAGAAGGCGGGTTTGATACAAGGGAGAAGTATTATACCCCTCTATATCCAGCGGGAGGGATGAGAGGGACGGCGGAGGACCTGGCACGGTTTGCCATGGCGCTAACCGCTCCGGATAGCCCGCTGTTTGCTAAGCCGCAGACGCTGCAGACTTTTCTAAAGCCAAGTTACACTGTGCATGAAGATGTTCCTTCCAATGCACACGGCTTCTGGCAGTATAGCGCCAAGCCCTATGCTGTTGGACACGGCGGTAATGTCATGGGCTTCTCTGGCGACTTTGCCGTTGTACCTGAAGAGCGGCTTGGAATTATTGTTTTAACTAACACTGAAGTGGAGCCGGTGATTACAGCAGGAGTCATGAACCTGATGCTGGGCAGCCAAGCTAAGGAGCCGGGAGCACAGCCGCCGGCTTCGGGCATGGTACCATCCAGTCAAATAGCAGGGGATTATGTCCTTGCCCAGAGCACTTATTCAACAGTTCATGAATTTCTGAACTATAAGGATGCGATTACAATACAGGCTAAGGGAGAACATGATCTGACTCTGTCTTATATGGAATTAACGGGAGATTACAAGCAGGTCAGCCCCTCGATATTCATGCCGGACAGCAGCACGAGCCCCGTGTTTCAGAAGCTGGCACCCATTCTGTATGCTGAAATGGCGAATGACAAAGTAGTTAGGCTCAGCAAAGGCAAGGCGACGGACTTACTGCCGGTGAAGCCCAGCCGCTCATCAGGGGCCCTTACCGCTTACAAAGTGGGCGCTGGTGTGACTGCCGTGTTCTTTGGTCTAGCTTTATTGGGAATGCCTCTTAGCTGGTTGGTTCGCAAGCGGAAAGGAGCAGCAGTTTCAAGGGCATCAAGCGGGTTGTTTGCCGGCGGAGTTCTATGTGCTTCGGCGCTTA
The DNA here is from genome assembly GCF_003060825.1 of Paenibacillus sp. CAA11. Taxonomy (NCBI): domain Bacteria; kingdom Bacillati; phylum Bacillota; class Bacilli; order Caryophanales; family Paenibacillaceae; genus Paenibacillus; species Paenibacillus sp. CAA11. The sequence goes on along the minus strand of NZ_CP028922.1, from coordinate 4,644,378 downwards.
TATTAAATGTGCTGCTAATGCTATCGCGCCTCAAGAGCAACCCGGAATTCAGCATTGGACAGTTAAACTTTGAGATCATATTGAACTGGATTTTAGTTGTTCTAGCAGGGCTATTGTGGATCGGCTCTTTGCTTATCCGAAGCCAGGTCAAGCTATCTATGGCTCATAAAGTATTTCGGATTGCAGCCGTTCTTTTGCTTGGTGGTTTTGTCGTGCTGATAGCTGATTGGCACTTCTTTCATCTCATTGTATAAAATCTGCTAGCAGGTCTCTCGTAGGTCCCCTTGGACACTGTTGTGTGTGCTGCCTCGGCATATCGTTTTAGTGGCCTTAGCATATCCAAGAGCCGCCTAGTGTTCTATACTAGGAGACACTAACCAACATGCGAAAAATGCGGAGGGAAACACATGGAATCGCTGAAGATCGAGCAGATCCCTTGGGGGACGCCAGCTTATGAAGCAGGACTACAGCTTAGGGATGCTGTACTCAGACGGCCGCTGGGCTTGGCGATTGAGGATGACGACCTGCAAGGCGAAGCAAGGGACATTCATATCCGGGCGATTGGGGCGAGCCAAGCCACACTAGGTGTTTTACTGCTGCGGCGGGTGGATGAATACACGCTGCAGATGAAGCAGGTTGCTGTTGCCGAGTTCAGCAGAGGACAGGGTGTAGGCAAGCAGCTAGTCCGGTTCTCCGAAGAGCTGGGGGCCGCCCGAGGCTATCACAGCATCATGCTGCATGCCCGGGAAGCGGCGGTGCCGTTCTACAGCAAGCTGGGCTATGAGCCAGAAGGCGAGATGTTTATGGAGGTAGGCATCCGTCATCAGAGAATGTTGAAGAGGCTAGTATAATGCTAAGCAGCTTCCCATGCATAATTTTCCCGTTCTGAACCATCCTATGGAAGACAGGACCACTTCAGAAGGGAGAGTTATCGTTCATGAAACGTTACGATTCCAGTCTGCAAGCAGGCAGCACAATAGCTCAGGCACAAAATTCAGTGAACAAGCTTCATAATGCTATCTCCCAAGCTCTCAGTCATCCGACCGAGAAAACTCGGCGTCAGGCGGAGAACAGTCTGATGCACACCGAGCAGGCGGTAGACCAGGCTGCCAAGTCCCTGGGCGGCCAAGGTGTAGAATTGGCTGAAGAGATGCTGGTGGAGGAGAAGCACCGGTTTGTGAAGCTGAATCCGTACAAGAGATATTAATGCTTCTGATCGGTTTCTGTTAGGAGGCTGCCCGCCTGGGCGGCCTTTTTTGTGCTGTGAAGCGGAATTACCTTTTGATTTTTCCGCCTGATTATACATATCATAGAAAATGGCAATTGTTTATCTTGTGAATTCTGATTACAGCAGTCTTTCGTCTTGTTGGAAGGTAAAGGACAAGCACAGGGGGAGTTCTTAAAATGCAAATTTTTAAAAGCGCTTTCAGAAACTTAGGCATCCACTACAAAACGCTGCTGTTAATTTCTTTGCTGATGCTGGCGAGCTTCCTTATTTTTGCGGCAGTGTTAAGCTATGTCTTTCGAATCTATGACGACCAAATCTACAGGAGAACTTCAGAGGTGCTGAATATGTCCTCCATCGGGATTGAGAATCAGCTGAGGGATTTGGAGGTCCTCACCTTCAAGGTCGCGTCCGATGAGCAGCTGCAGAGCAATTTGCGGGGACTGCAGAAGGAGACCTCGCCCTATGTCCGGATGATTCTTCAGAAGAAGATCACCAATAGGCTGATCGCCCTGGCCGGATCGGAGAAATATGTATACACCATGATGCTGCTGGACAATCAAGGGAACGTCATGGCAGCAGGCAACCGGGAAGGCATACCGCAGAAGCTTCGTGCGGATCTCATAGGGTTAGCCGAGGCGAAGAGCGGCTCCAATGTCTGGTATGCGCCAGGAGACTCCTCGCTGCTAGCCGCCCGCCAGGTCAAGTCCTATACGGGATCTACCTTTACACTGGATGGGCTGGGAACGCTCATGGTCAAGATTAGAATAGACCGTATTGTGAACGACCGTGTGAAGGATCAGGACAGCGGCCAGCTGATGATTACGGACGGATATAAGATCATTTATCCCGAAGCTCCGCTGCTGAAGCGTTCGGAGATTCAAGCCGAGCTGCTGCGCGGCAAGCCGTACGGTATCTCCTCTTATGAGCAAGGGAGTTATTTTACTACCCAGGTGCGTTCAGGATATACGAGCTGGACCTACCTGCACGCAACTCCCTTTGACGCAATGTTCCACAGCATCATGCTGATCAAGCAGCTGGTGACATTCATCTTCATCGTCATGCTGCTGGTGGCCGTTGTGCTGGGAGTGAAGCTGTCCCTGAGCATTACTAGGCCGATTCAGCGTCTGATCGGCAAGATGCGCATGATTGAACAGGGGAATCTGGACAGGCTGGAGGAGGAGTCGCTTGGCCGTGTGCCGCCCTCTACACAGAATGAAGTAGGGCTTCTTCATCGAACGTATAAGATGATGATCCGAAGAATCAGGGAACTCATTGACGAGAACTATACGAAGCAGCTGCTGCTGAGAGAGACCGAGCTCAAAGCCCTTCAGGCGCAGATCAACCCCCATTTTCTATATAACACGCTGGAATCCGTGAACTGGCTCGCCAAAATGAACAAGCAGCATAAAATTTCGGAGATGGTCGAGGCGCTGGCCTTCCTGCTGCGTAGTGCGGTCAACTTTCAGGAGCAGCTTATTCCGTTATCACGGGAGCTGGAAATCGTGCGGAGCTATGTTACCATCCAGCAGACCCGGTTTGAAGAGCGCCTGCTGTTCCATCTGGAGATTGAGGAGGGGACCGAGGAGGCGCTGATTCCAAAGCTTACGCTGCAGCCGCTGGTGGAGAATGCGATTCATTATGCATTGGAGCCGCGCATTGAGCCTTGCCGAATCTTTATCCACGTTCGCTGTGTTCAAGGCGTTCTGGAGATTCGGGTGGAAGACGATGGACCGGGCATGACTCCTGAGTTCCTTGAGCAGCTTGCGGCAGGGACCATCCAGACCCGGGGCCAAGGCATTGGCCTGGCCAACATTAAGGAACGAATCCAGTTAACCTATGGCCTGGCATGGGGCTTGGAGCTTACGAGCGTTCCCAATCAGGGGACGGCAGTGGAGATCAGGCTTCCCTATACGAAGGAGAAGGAGAAGGAGGAGACAAAGGATGTACAAAGTGCTGCTGGTTGATGATGAACGCATGATCCTGGACGGAATTTCGAAGGTAGTGGATTGGAGCAGGGCGGGCTGTGAGCTGGCGGGTACAGCTCGCAATGGGCTGGATGCCTATGAACAGATTACCGGGTGTCCCCCGGATATTGTGATCAGCGATATTGCCATGCCGGGGCTTGACGGGATTGGGCTTGTCGCCAGAACGCATGAATGCTATCCGGAGATCCGGTTTATTATGCTGTCAGGCTATAAGGACTTTGACTATGCCCGCCAGGCTATGCAATATGGCGTCAAGCATTATTTGCTGAAGCCCTGCAATGAAGAGCAGATACTTGATGCTTTGACAGAGCTGGCTGCCGAGAAGGGGGAACAGCAGGAGCGCGAGCAATTTGTGCGCAGGATGAAGCAGGACTTCGAGAGAATGCTGCCCCATGTGAAGGCGCAGTTCCTGAAGGAGTTCATCACCAACAAAACCTATGGCAGCCGTGACTTGGAATATTACCAGCAGCTGTTCGGCCTTACGCTTCAGCACAAGCCGGTCCGGGTGCTCTTAATGCGGGTGGAGGAGCCGTATGAGCCTGAGCATCTGTTCGCCCTCCAGAATATTGCCGCCGACCTGCTGCCAGCGGTGCTTCTAAGCACAACAATACAAGGGCAGGTGCTGCTGGTGGTTTCGGATGAGTCAGGCGGTCAGGATTCAGCCGAAGTGATCAGCAGCATTCATCAGGTTCGGGCTGCATTTCATAAATTCTACAGGCTGGAAGTCACTGCTGCCGTGAGCGAACAGGACAAGATGATCAGGCTGCGCAGCCTTTACCGTGAGACGCTGCAATATATGAGCCACCGTTTTTATACCGGCGAGGGCAGCTTGATTACCAAGGAGGACCTGGTCGCAATAGATCTCCAGAAGAATGGGACCGACTTGGATCTGGATGAGGATAAACTGTGCCTTCTCGTCAAATCAGGGAACAGGGAGGAGGCCAGGGAAGAGGTCGAGCGGCTGTTCGGTCTGCTCGGACAGCACAGGCTTGATATTGCCGTCACCCGCTCGTATGTGCTGCAGCTGTATGCGGCTATGATCCGGATTTGCCCGGAGGAGGAGCAGGCTGGCTTTACTTCCCGGATGGGCGAGCTTGCCCGGATGCAGACGCTGGCTGAGCTGGAGACCGCAGTCAAGGAGGCCGCCGAATCACTAACTTTGGCTTATTACAAGAACAACATGAGCCGGCAGTCCTCCACGGTGAACAAGATGCTGGCCATCATTGAGGAGAATTACAGCAATCCTGAACTGTCCCTTAGCGGAGTGGCAGGTCAAATGCTGTATATGAACGCCGATTATTTAGGCAAGATCTTCAAGAAGGTGACGGGCGAAAGCTTCTCGCATTATGTGAACAGGTACCGGGTTCAGCAGGCGGCGGAGCATATCCGGCTCAGCGGGGATGTGAAGGTGTTCGAGCTGGCGGACCTGTTCGGGTTCGGCGGCAATGCGCAGTATTTCAGCCAAGTATTCAAAAAATGGACGGGGGTCACGCCCTCCGATTATATTAAGTCCCATTCCTAAGCTAGGCCCATGTCCCCCCTCTGATTTTTGGAGGAAGGAAGCCGGATTTGTGTATTCAAATGCCAAAGGGGATTTGCGACAATAAAGCCAGGAGCTAATGGAAGCGTTAACAACAATGATATAAGCCTTAACCACAGCCTGCTCTGCTCCATCTCAAGAACAGTGAAAAGGGGAGAACGGTGTGAAGAGAAAAGGACTACTGATCATAGTTGCCTTGTTATTGCTGCTCACGACGGCTTGCGGAGGATCCGGCGGCGGAGAATCGGCCAAGGGCTCGGGTGATGAACCCGTCACGCTGCGCATTGCTTGGTGGGGATCCGACAAACGTCACGAATACACACAGCAGGTCATTGACCTGTATAAGAAGGACCATCCTAACGTCAAGATCGACGTAGAATACGCCTCCTTTGATGATTATTGGAAGAAGCTTGCCCCGCAGGCTGCGGCTAACCAGCTGCCAGACATTATGCAGATGGATATCTCTTATATCAGCCAATACGCTCAGAACGGCCAGCTCGCCGACCTCACCTCCCTTTTGAACAGTACGATTCAGGTTGGAGATGTGGCGGAAAGCGTGCTGAAGACGGGTGTCATTCAGGAAAAACAATACGGCATTCCTACAGGGGTAAATGTGCTTGGCTATCAATACGTTCCGGAAATGGCTCAGAAAGCCGGGGTAGAGATTCCGGCCAGCTGGACCTGGGATGAATATAAGGAAATTGCGAAGAAGGCTGGAGGCAACGGATTCTACTTTGACAGTTCGATGGCGGCTGATATCTTCTTCAACTACTACCTCCGGACGAAGGGACTCTCCCTGTATAACAAGGAGGGCACGGCGCTCGGATATGATGACGACCAGCTGTTCATTGACTTCTTCGGCGGGCTTGCCGATGTCATGAAGGCAGGCGGTGCGCCTACGCCTGATGTGAACAGCCAGACCAAGGGGATTCTGGAAGAATCCCAGATTGTAAAGGGCAAGCAGGTGGGAGAATGGCAGTGGTCCAACCAGTATGTGGCTCTGCAGCAGGTTGTGAACAAGCCGATGAAGATGGCGGCCATGTTCGGGCCGGATATGGAGAAGGGCATTTACATGCAGCCTACGATGTACTGGTCGGTCGCTTCAAGCTCCAAGGTGAAGGAAGAAGCCGCGAAGTTCATTGATTTCTACACGAACAATGTGGAAGCTAACAAGCTGATTAAGGGAGAGCGCGGAGTGCCGATTTCCGCGAAGATCAAGGATGCTGTGGCCTCTGAGCTGAACGAGGCGACCAAGCAGGTGTTTGATTTTGTCGCGGAGATGGAGCCGAAGGCCTCGCCAATGAGCCCGCCGCCTCCAGTTGGTTCACCAGAAGTGATCGCTACGCTAACCGACTATGTCGAACAGATTAACTTCGGGAAGATGACCCCGCAGGACGGAGCCGCTAAATTCCGAAGCGATGCGAACAGCATCCTCTCCAACAATAAGTGACTTTAGGCACCGCCAATGCACTACAAATCCTGTAAGGAAGCTGACCCGGCAAAAGTTCAAGCTAAGCCGGGCAGCCTTCATCTAAGGAGGCATGAGGCATCTTGCGACACAAGTATTCCCTGCGGGCCAACATGACCGGCTATGCGTTCATTAGTCCGTTTATTATCGGATTTCTGGCCTTTACCTTGATCCCTATGTTTGTGTCTCTGTATTTGTCCTTCACCAGCTACAACCTGTTTACGCCTCCCCGCTGGGTAGGACTAGATAACTTTGAGAAAATGTTCACTGCTGACCCCAAGTATTGGAACTCTGTAAAAGTCACCTTCCTCTATGTGGTGATCGGGGTGCCGTTCCGGCTCATGTTCGCCCTCTTCATCGCCATGCTGCTGAATACAAAATCTCGCATGGTCGGGACCTACCGCACGCTTTATTACCTGCCCTCCATTATCGGGGGCAGCGTGGCGGTCTCCATCATGTGGCGCAATATCTTCAGCAACGAAGGCGTCATCAATACGCTGCTCGGTGCGCTGGGTGCGCAGCCGGTGCAGTGGTTCGGCGACCCCAACGCTGCTCTGGTGATGTTGATTGCTCTCTCTGTCTGGCAATTCGGTTCCTCCATGCTGATCTTCCTCGCCGGGCTGAAGAATATTCCTTATGAGATGTACGAGGCTTCCAGCGTAGACGGGGCAGGCCCGGTCCGCAAATTTTTCAGCATTACGCTGCCGCTGCTCAGCCCGATCATTCTGTTTAACCTGATCATGCAGACGATCAGCGCATTCATGACCTTTGTTCCGGCCTACATTATTTCCAAGGGCGAGGGCGGACCGATGGACGGGACGATGCTGTATTCCCTGTACCTGTTCAGACAGGCATTTATGTTCAACAACATGGGCTATGCTTCTGCGATGGCGTGGGTGATGCTGATCATGATTGCAATCTTGACGGCCGTGCTATTCATGACCTCGAAGTTCTGGGTGTTCTATGAGACGGAAAGGGGGCGCTGATGGCCTATGACATGGAAATGGGTTAAATGGCCGGTCTATCACTTGTGCGTGGCCGCACTGGCCATCCTGATGTTATACCCGGTGCTGTGGATGCTGTTCAGCTCCTTCAAGGAAAGCCGGACGATCTTCTCCACCTCGGGCCGCCTCTTTCCCGCCGAATGGATCTGGAACAACTATGTAACGGGCTGGCAGGGGATATCCGGCTACAGCTTCGGAAGATATATTTATAACTCCCTTGTGCTGGTGGTGATTGCGACCATCGGAGCGGTGATCTCCTCTTCGTTGGTAGCCTTTGGCTTTGCCCGCTTGAAGTTCGTCGGCCGCAATCTCTGGTTCGCCTTGATGATGGTGACCCTGATGCTGCCGCATGATGTAGTGCTGGTTCCGCAGTACATCATCTTCACTAAGCTGGGCTGGCTGAACACCATCCTCCCGATTGTGGTGCCTGCCTTCTTCGGGATGCCCTTCTTCATCTTCCTGATGATTCAATTCATCCGGACCATTCCGTCCGAGCTGGATGAGGCGGCAACGATTGACGGGTGCGGCAAATTCCGTCTGTATTTGCAGATCATTATGCCCCTGCTTAAATCATCGCTGGCTACGGCTGCAATATTCTCCTTCTACTGGAGATGGGAGGATCTGCTCGGTCCGGTGCTGTATCTGAACTCACCTGAGAAATATACGGTGTCCATGGCGCTTAAGATGTTCCTCGACAGCGAATCCACGTCCAACTGGGGCGGAATGTTCGCGATGTCCATTGTCAGCCTGGTTCCTGTCATCTTGGTCTTCTTCCTCTTCCAGAAGCAGATTGTTGAAGGGATGAGTACCAGCGGCCTCAAGGGCTAGCGTGTATTGGATTCACAGCAAATGGAGGGAAAGCGACCATGGCGAAAAAGGAAAAGCAAGCCCAGGCAGTGCCCGGCAGCCCCAGGCAGCCCGTCGTCAGAAGGTTTGACTTCGGGCCGGGCGAAGCGGCCCCCGGCTACACGGGGGTAGCCCCGGACTGCCAGTATGATGCAGCGCGGGGCTATGGCTTCGAAGATATCACCCGCGTCTATGGCCGGGAGCGCACTCACCGGCCAGGCACAGCAGCCGGCGGCAGCCTGGGCGAGGGTGGCGGGGTGGCTGGAGCGGCTGGAGCAGCAGGAGCGGCCGGCACCTCCCCGATCCAGGACCGCCTTCGGCGCAGCTTCTGCATTCCGCTGGGCACGGCCTTTGTCATTGATGTCCCGGATGGGGTCTATCAGGTAGCCATCTGCCTGGGCGACAGGCTAGCGGAGACCCATACCCTGATCCGGGCCGGGGAAGGGAAGCAGGTGCTGCCCGAGCTCCGGACCTTGCCGGGCCAATGGGCAGAGGAGCGGTTCTCCCTGGCTGTCCGCGGCGGAAGGCTGCGGATCATCGTATCCGGGGAAGCGCCGCGGCTGAATGCGATCGAGGTGACGGAGGCTCCGGAGACGCTGAGGCTTATGCTGGCCGGAGACTCCACCGTTGCCGATCAGCCCGAGGCCGGCTACCCCTATGCCGGCTGGGGGCAGATGCTGCCCGCCTTGTTCAAGCATGACGTGTGCGTGGATAATCACGCCGTCTCCGGCAGAAGCTCGAAGAGCTTCATAGATGAAGGACGGCTCGACGCCATGCTGCGTGAGCTGAAGGCCGGGGACTTCTTGTTCATCCAGTTCGGGCATAATGATGAGAAGAGCGATACAGCCCGCAGGACCGATCCTTCCACTACATACAAGGAGTATTTGCAGCGCTATGTGGATGGGGCAAAGGACTGCGGAGCGCAACCGGTGCTGGTTACACCGGTAGTGCGGCGGTATTTTGACGAGGAAGGGAAGCTGACTGATACGCACGAAGCTTATACCGCAGCGGTTCGCGAGCTGAGTGAGGCCTGCCAAGTGCCGCTGATCGATCTGGCGGAGCTGACACATGCGCTCGTTCAACAGGAAGGCGTAGAGGGCAGCAGGAACTTGTATATGTGGGTATATCCGGGAGAGTATCGCAGCTTCCCATCCGGTGTCCAGGATAACACTCATTTTCAGGCCTCAGGTGCCGCTAAAGTAGCGGAACTGGTGGCTGCATCGATTCGGAGGCTTGAGCTGCAGCCGCTGTGGATGTATTTGCGAGTCAATGAAGCAGGGGAAAGGAGTCGAGATGACGATGCCAAAGCTGGTATTTGATGAGGAACAGGTCCGAAAGGTGATTGACCGGGTCGTGGAGCGGACGTTCAACATGGACTTCAGCTGGGATTGGCCCGGAGGTGTAGCCTTTTACGGGGTATGTGAAGCTTATGAAGCGACAGGCAATGAGGACTATCTGGTCAAGCTGAAGGAATGGGTAGACGATAACATGGAGGACGGCCTGCCGCGCTTGTCCGTGAACGGCGTGTCCATCGGACACAGTCTGCTGACACTGTATCAGGCGACCGGGGAAGAGAAGTACCTGGATATCGCCAAGGAGATGGCGGATTTTCTGGCAAGCAAGGCCGAGCGGTTTGCGGATGGGATTTTTCAGCATACGGTGAACTCGCTGCATGATGTATTTCCACAGCAGGCTTGGGTGGATACGATGTTCATGGCCGGATATTACCTGCTGCGGATCGGTCATCTGCTGGGGAACAAGGAGTATTTCGAGGATGGCTTGAAGCAATATCATGGACACGAGGAGTTCCTTCAGGACCCGGATACCAATCTGTATTACCATGGATGGGACCATGGGAGTCAGAACCATCTATCCGGCATTTATTGGGCGCGGGGCAATTCCTGGGCGGCCTTGACGATGGCGAAGGCGCTGAAGTTCATCGAGGTGCAGCATCCTTCTTATATGATTATTGACGGCTCACTGCGAGATCAGCTGAGTGCCCTGGTAAGGCTGCAGTCACCGGAGGGGTTATGGCATACCGTGTTGAACGACGAGTCCTCGTATCTGGAAGTATCCGGGTCTGCCGGGATCGGAGCAGCACTTCTGATGCAGGGGCGCCTGTACAATAAGTATTCGCAAAAAACAATCGACGGCATCCTTTCCCGGATTAAGGAGGATGGCACGGTGACAGATGTGTCTGCCGGAACGGCCATTATGAAGGATATTGAGGGTTATCGCAATGTCCCCTATAAGCGGATTCAGGGATGGGGGCAGGGTCTGGCGCTGACGTTCCTGGCCGAGCTGTTGCGGACGAAGGAGAATCCCTTTGGATAAGCGGGAGGAATTGCAGAAGGTGGGGGACTCAAGGCCGCCTGTGTCCAAGGGCAGCTGCTGCTGGGTCATTCCGGACGGATATATCCCGCCGGAGAGCTCGGGCAAGCTTGCGAGTCACGAGAGCATCTGTGTCCTGAACTGCGGGCCCAATGATGTCCGCTTGCGGATGGATATCTACTTTGAGGACCGCGAGCCGCTGGAGGGAATTGAGGCGGTGGTGGAGAGCCGCAGAACCCGGCATCTGCGGACTTCACAGCTTGTGAAGGATGGAGAGAGCATCCCGGCGGGGGTTCCCTACGCCATCACGGTCGAGAGTGACGAGCCAGTGATCGTGCAGTACAGCCGGCTGGATACGACACAGCCGGAGCTTGCTTTGATGAGCGTCATGGCTCATCCCTTATAACGCGCAGCCGCTAAAGGGGCTCCTGCGCTTACAGCAGGACAAGAACAGCCCGTGACAGGGAGGGATCGGTGATCCCCTCTCGCGGGCTGTTTGGCGTGCGGCAAGCTATGCGGCAAGCCGTGCAGTACCCATGCAGTACCCCATGCAGCTATCCATGTGATCAACCTTACAGCCCCCGTTCGGCAGGCTGTTCAGTATTTCGTTGACGCAAGCCATGCTGCAGCACCTAGTGAGGCAAGCCGCACAGTACTCTGCTTGAGGCAACTTGCGCAACAACCGGCGAGGCAACCTGTTGAAGCCTGCGCAGTATTCGATGCGGTCAGTCTCTGCAGTATCTCGTGAGTCAATCAGGCGAGCCCCCCTGTTAGGAACTCCGGGCAATATCCCATGCGGGCAACCCGGGCAGCATCCCGTGCCTGTTTATAGGCGACGGGAAGAGAGGCAAGACTGTTTGCTAAGCTTGCCCCTAGGCCTCCTTCAACAGCAAAAAAAATGAAATAAAACGGCTTTACTTTCCTATTCGGTTATGCTACATTAATTTCGATAAATATCGAAATTAAAGCCGTGCAGAAAGGAGCGCACCCAAGATGAACGAACAAGCCGATATACAGCAAGCCGTTAAGATCTATAAGGCACTTGGAGAACCTACCCGGTTAAAGATCGCTCTGCTGCTGCAAGAAGAAAGCGACCAATGCTGTTCTGTGCTGGGTGACAAATTGAAGTCGGTGGCTATATCGACGCTTTCCCATCACCTGAAGCAAATGGCAGAGTCCGGACTGCTGACTTCACGGAAAGAGGGAACGTTTATTTACTACAGCCTGGATCGCGAAGTTGCAGAGAAATACGCCCCTTATCTGCTTAAATAACATCTTTTTTTTGCCTTTAATTTCGATATTTGTAGAAGTATAAAAATTAAAGGAAAGAGGTTTTGATTCATGACAAGCGTATGGAAAGTGTATGTGTTAGCACTGGTCAGCTTTCTGGTAGGTACTTCGGAATATATCATTTCTGGTATCCTGGACCAGATTGCCGCTGCGATGGGAGTTAGCGTTGCCGCCGCAGGCCAGCTGATTACGGTATTTTCATTAGCCTATGCGATCGGCACACCGATCATCATGGCTGCTACAGCAAAGCTGGATAGACGTAAGCTCATGCTGTATGCGCTCGGACTATTTATTTTAGGCAATCTATTGTCCTTTGCTCTGCCTAGCTTTGAGCTCTTCTTAGCTGCGCGGATTGTCATGGCGCTTGGAGCAGGAACCGTGGTCGTCACTGCGCTCAGCATTGCTGCAAAAATTGCTCCTTCCGGCAAACAGGCCAGCTCGATTGCAACGGTCACCATGGGATTTACAGCTTCGCTGATTATTGGCGTTCCGCTTGGCCGGGTCATCGCCTCCGCCTTGGACTGGAAGGCAGTGTTCCTTGGGATCGGATTGGCCGGACTTCTAGCCATGGTTATCCTTGCTGTAGCTATTCCTTCTGTGCAGGGAGATGCGCCGGTGCCTCTGCTTAAGCAGTTTGCCCTTTTAAAAAATCCTAAAGTGGCGCTTGGTCTTATCATCACCTTCTTCTGGCTTGGGGGGTACTCGATTGCTTATACGTATATTTCGCCTTATTTGCTCGACTACGCCAAAATTCCGGAGGATTTGCTAAGCGCAGCACTGCTTGCCTTCGGGATCGCCAGCTTGTTTGGATCGAAGGTAGGGGGCTACACTGCTGACAAACGGGGCATAGCTGCGACCCTGCTTGGGGGCATGGGGCTGCATATCGTTGCACTGGCTGCGCTGCCGTTTGTTGCCCATTCCATTCCGTTGTTATTTGTATTTTTGATTCTGTGGTCCTTTGCCGCTTGGAGCACCGGCCCGACTCAGCAGTACAATCTGGTCACCGTGATGCCGGAGTCTTCCGGGGTCATGCTCAGCCTGAATCAGTCCACCATGCAGCTCTCCATGGCTGCAGGGGCCGGAGTTGGCGGGATTGCTGTCACTCATGTCTCTCTGGGCTCCATCACCTGGTTTGGTGTTGCCGGGGTATTCATTGCCGTGCTAGCGGTTATGTTCATGTTCAAGGCCAAGTCCAAGTCCCGTAAGGCTGCTATGGAAACAGCTTAATCGCTCCAGGATTGCCGTTGCTCCGTTCCGGGTATATCACCAGTAGAGCTAGAACAGAGATTACCTTAATGGGTAATTCCATTAGACACCAGGGAGGATGGCAGCATGCAGTGGAAGGGAAGAAGGGGAAGCTCGAATGTTGAAGATCGGCGGGGAATGGGCGGCAAAGCCCTGATTGGTGGCGGATTGGGAGTTGGCGGGGTCATTATCTACCTGATCGTGACCCTGCTCGGCGGCAATGCTGGAGACCTGATGAGGGGTCTGACTGGGACGAATTCAGGCGGCTCTGCATCTTACACCGAGACGGCGCAGGAGAAGGAGCTGGCGCAGTTCGTCTCCGTAGTGCTTGCGGATACCGAGGATGTCTGGACCAAGGTGTTTCAGGAGAGAGGAATGACCTACGAGAAGCCTACACTTGTCCTCTATACGGACACCGTACAGTCCGCGTGCGGGGTATCGGGTGCAGCAGCGGGTCCCTTCTATTGTCCCGGAGATCGTAAGCTGTATATTGACCTCAGCTTCTATGATGAGCTTCAGCAGGAGTTCCAGGCACCGGGAGACTTCGCGATGGCGTATGTCATCGCGCATGAGGTGGGGCATCACGTACAGACCTTGCTTGGCACATCGGATCGTCTTGCACAGCTTCGGCAGCAGCTGAGTCAGACGGAATATAATAAGTTCCAAGTACGCTTTGAACTGCAAGCCGATTATTTGGCCGGCGTATGGGCGCATTATACGAAGGAGCAGAACCTGCTTGACGAGGGCGATATAGATGAAGCATTGACCGCTGCCAGTGCGGTCGGCGATGACAATATTCAGAAGAAGGCTCGAGGGTATGTCGTGCCCGAGAGCTTCACTCATGGATCGTCGGAACAGCGGAAGCGGTGGTTCTACAAAGGATTCGAGAATGGCACGATCGAAGGCGGGGATACGTTTAATGCTTCCGGCTTGTAATCCGAAAATTGGCGGGTAGCGAAACAAAACAGCGGCAAGGCGCGTTCAATATACTGGAATGGAAATATAAGGGTTATTTTCAAGATGAGTATACCTTTTGAGAAGGAGAATGTTTTCAATGAAGAAGACTGCCGCTTTACTGGCGGGTGCTTTACTGGTGGGCAGCATGGGTTATTCCTCCGCCGCCGCAGCCCAAAGCTCGCCGAATCCCTCGCCCCGCATATCGGCTGCCATAACGGGCAGTGTGCCGAATACGGCGCTGTATCAACCTGTAAAATATAAATTCACCAAGGCTGTATCCCAAAGCGCGGTAACCTGGAAGGGCAACCAGCTTACTCTAATGGCCCTGAAGACGGTGGCCAACTCCGAGGAAGTGGTGAATCCGGAGCAGAAGGTTCTGGGCTCTATGAACTTGACTTATGGGGACAAGAAATTCACCATTCCATTCAGTGAAAGGCCAGTGGACATCCGCAGCCTGTCCTTGTCTGCCTCCAAGGATTATTTGGCCGTGAGTGCGGAATATAGTGCGGGCAGCAAGCTGTACATTGTGAACTTAAGCACCGGCAAGTTTGTCATCCTGAATGACGTTCTGGAGGCTAAAGGTAAGGGATTTGTGGAGTCCGTCAGTGCGTTTAACTGGGCCCCTTCCGGCAGCCAGCTGGCCTTCGCCTACGGGGATACTTCCGAGAGCTATCCCGCTCTATACGATGCCAAGACTGGGAAGCTGACCTCTATCTATTCCAAAGTCAAGTACATCAGCACAGCTGCGGTCTTGTGGCATAAGAACGGCAAGGGCTTCGACTTTATCAGCGAGTCGCCGTCCGACCGCTTCAAGCTGTACAGGTATTCTGTGGGCGGCGCCATCAAGGCAGTGAAGACGATTGAGAGGAACGACATGGCCAAATGGCTGAAATTCGATTCCAAACAAGCCTAAGCTCTGCTTAGGGAGTAGTTAGAGGAATCAAGTAAATGAGTGAAGCAGCTCCGAAAACCGCGGGGCTGCTTTTTTGTCCTTGCCGCTTAGGGAAGGATGTCTGAACCTTTATCTGGGCACCCGCATAGCATATACCAACTTTGCAGCAGAAGAAGGGCGGGGAATCATAATGCTGGAGATCGAACTCACAGCCATTCATTACGTCTACTTGGCGTTTATCGGGCTGATCTTAGCGTTCCTGATCATGCGCCGGGATACCACGGTAATCTGCGTGGCAGGCATCTTCACTTTGGGCCTGCTTGCAACGCAGACGATTAGCGGGTCGGTATCCGGCGTTTTTAATTCTTTTATTTATGCGACCAAAGAGCTTATGGGGACGATTCTAATTATCTCCATCATCGTGGCGATGAGCCGGGTGTTGATTGCGACCGGGATTAACGAGAGAATGGTTGCACCCCTGACCCGGTACATTCGCAGCCCGGGGATTGCTTATTGGGGTATCGGATTTATTATGCTGGTGACTTCTTTGTTCTTCTGGCCTTCTCCCGCGGTGGCTCTGATTGGAGCCGTCCTGCTGCCGGTGGCGCTTCGCGCCGGGCTGCCGGCCTTAGGAGCAGCGATGGCTATGAACTTGTTCGGACATGGCATTGCCCTGTCAGGAGACTATATTATCCAGGGTGCTCCGAAGCTGACGGCTGATGCGGCGGGGCTTCCGGTTGCAAGTGTGATGGAGGCAAGCGTACCTTTGGTCGCCGTGATGGGACTGGTCTCTACCTTGGTCGCCTTCTGGATGATGCGCAGAGACATGAAGCGGGGCACTTGGAGGGATGGGCGGGTGGCAGGAGATGCAGCAGGCAGGACCGCTATGGCGAAGGAGGAAGCGGGACATAAGGTATATCTGAATCCCCGGGTCAGACTGACCCTGGCCATTCTCATTCCGCTGCTGTTCCTCGCAGATGTGGCGGCCATGTTCGCACTGAGCCTGCAAGGCGGCGATGCCACGGCCCTGGTAGGCGGAACCGCCATCCTCATTCTGATTGCGGTCACGCTTCTCTCACACCCTAAGCATAAGTTCGAGAAGGTGACTTCTTACCTGATCGACGGCCTGATGTTTGGCTTCAAGGTGTTCGGCCCGGTTATTCCGATTGCGGCCTTCTTTTATCTTGGTGATGCAGCCTTTGCAGAGCTGTTCGGCAAGGTGCTGCCTGAAGGCTCCCAAGGCATAGTAAATGACTTGGGCATTGCCCTCGCGCACCATGTGCCGCTGAACAGCACCGTGGGAGCCGTGACCGCTACGGCCACCGGAGCGATAACCGGGCTCGACGGCTCCGGCTTCTCGGGCATCTCGCTGGCCGGCTCCATCGGGCAGCTGTTCGCGGCCGCAACGCATTCGGACGCGGCGACGCTCACCGCGCTGGGGCAGGTGGCCGCCATCTGGGTTGGCGGCGGCACACTGATCCCCTGGGCGCTCATCCCGGCCGCGGCGATCTGCGGGGTCAGCCCGTTCGAGCTGGCCCGCCGCAACCTGAAGCCAGTGCTGATCGGCCTCGCGGTGACGACACTCACGGCCATTCTTCTGCTCTAAAAGCGGCAGGCAGAAGGCAACACAGTAGACAGCGGGCAGCAGAAGGCAGCGGACCGTGGGCAGCGGGCGGCAGGCGGCAGGAGAATCAGACGCCATGCTTCAGATCAGCCCTCACGGCTCTCATGGCTCCTGCTGCAGAAATACGATCAGCTCGGTACGGCTGCTGAGCTCCAGCTTGTCCAGAATATGCGACACATAGTTCTTCACGGTTCCCTCGGTCAAGTATAAAGCTTCGCCGATGGCCTTGTTGCTCTTGCCCTGCTGGACCTCTCTGGCGACCTCAAGTTCTCTTGGGGTCAAGAGCTCGGAGAGGTCTTGACGCGGGGACGGCGGGCTTGCGCTCTCTGTGCTCATCCTGTGCAGCGCATGAACTACCTTGGAGGAGACCTGCGGATTGAGCAGCAGATTCCCATCCCGGGCAGCGAGAATGGATTTTATAATCTCTTTGGAGCTGGAATCCTTCAGGATGTAGCCGGAGGCGCCGCCTTTCAGACCGTTGAAAATATACTCATCCTCATCAAAGGTGGTCAGAATGATCACTTTGATATCCGGGTACTGCTCCTTTACGGCCCTCGTCGCCTCGATGCCGTCCATGACGGGCATGCGGATGTCCATCAGAATCACATCCGCACTTGCCGTCTTCAGCAGCTCCAGCAGCTCCTGCCCATGTGATGTCTCGCCCACCACACGGATATCCTCATATAAGCTCAATATCATCTTTAAACCGTCCCGCACCATTTCCTGATCATCTGCAATGATGATATCTATCATTCATATCTTCTCCTTTCCTGTAACATACGGAAGCTCTGCGGCAACGATAAAGCCGCCGCTTTGCCCGGAGCTGAACTGCACCGTGCCTTGAAGCAGCCGGATTCGATCCTCAATCCCGCTTAGGCCGTGGGATTTGACGATCCGGGTACAGCCCGCACCGTCATTCTCCACGGTGACCTTCAACATGGAACTCTCCTCGCTGGCTTCGATCCTAATATTGAACTGCTCGGCCTGTCCGTGCTTCAGCCCGTTCGTCACCGCTTCCTGTACCGTCTTGTAGATTCCATCCTTGAGGTCGGGAAGGGCCTCTTCGCAGGCAGGGTCAAACTTCAGGTCGAACTTCAGGTTGCTGACCGTCTTCATGCTCTGGATCAGTTCATTTAAGGCCTCCTGCAGCTGCATGCTGCGGCTGTGAGCATCTTCCTTCAGAGCGGAAACGGCCTTGCGCAGTGAAGACATGGCAGACTGCGATATATCCAGCGCTTTATCAATAGCCTCGGCTGAGCGGTCCGGCCGGTTGTCTAGCACCTGGCCTGCGAATTCCAAATGCATCCGCAGCGCTACAAGAGAATGGCCAAGATTGTCATGAAGCTCTTGAGCGATATTCGTCCGTTCCTTGACGATGGTGATTTCCTTCAGCTGCTTAGCATTCTCCAAGAGCTTCGTGTTTGCGGTGAGCAGCTCCTCATTTAGTATCTTGACCTTGTTCTTCTCCAGCTGGTTCTGCCGGAAGAGGAAGACGACGAGCAGGGTGGCCAGATAGGAAAGCGGCATGTCCTGAAGGCTGGCATTTAATGAGTAGCCAAGCCCGAGATAGACCAAGGCATGAAGGGCGAGCAGCCACAGCCTGATCGAGGCGGCGCCCATAAACATTTCAAAGATAGGAAAGATATAATAGACATTCGTGGCAAAGGTGTCCAGTGCGTAGATGTATGCACCAATAGATAAAATACTGACCGCAAGCGACAGCTGATCCAGCATACTGTTCTTTCGGCTTCTGAGGAAGCATACCCGCAGCAGATCGTTCAGCTGGATCAGAAGGAGGCCTAGCAGCAGCCCTATCCGTTGGATTAGGGAGAAATGTCCATAGGTCAGTACGTCGGTGGCTATGGTCAGCACCATGACAATCCGTAGCATCCAGATGGCCATATTTGTGTTTGCCAGATTCATGAGAGGTCATCCTTTTTTAAGTTTCTTATTCTAGTAGTATACAAGTGCAGGGTACCCCCGGCATAGATGACGAAAGTAACGGGTGCAATGATGACTAAGGTTTGTAGGCACGGCGGGCGGATGAATTTACAATGGAATTCAAGCAAATCGATGAAGACAGGAGAGGAATTCCATTGAATGATTCACCGCAAACCCGAACGTATGGCAAAGTTCCATTTCTTTATGCACTAACTGTCCTTATTATCACTTGGGCGATTGCCTCTATTCTATTTATAGATCCCGAAAAAGGGATGCGCTATTTTGCAGTAGTGATGGCCGTACCGGCTCTTACCGCCCTTTACTTTAACAAGAAATACGGTACCGGAATGGCCTGCTTCAGCCAGCGTATGAACGCTAAGGCTCTAGCCTTCGGGATTCTATTCCCGCTTCTATTTATAGTGTTATCTGCTGTGATCGCCGGAATGAGCGGCATGGCACAGTCTCACGCTGCCCAGTGGTTCTCTGTGAACCATGTGGTTGCGATGATCGTGACCATATTTGTTAACCTGTTCACCGTGCTTGGCGAAGAATACGGCTGGCGCGGCTACCTGCTGCCGAAGCTGACAGCGGATTATGGCAAAGTTAAGGCCGTCCTCATGGTGGGCATCATCTGGGCGTTGTATCATGCCCCGGTGGTATACCTCTTAGCTAAAGCAACGGGCATGGAGCACCCGTTACTAGTCACAGCTGTTCAGTCAGCCGGTGTCTTTGTGCTCAACATCCCGTTTGCCTACTGCTTCTATCTGTCGGGTAATTTGATTCCTGTGCTGTTCTTCCACTCGGTGTGGAACGTGGTGAACACAACGGTTCTCGGTGATATCTATAAGAACACTCAGGGGATCATGCATGGCGATCTGCTGACGATTAACGGAGAGGGACTGTTAGGACTTGTACTGGGATTGGTTGTCCTATTATTGTACTGCATGTTCCGCATAAAGGCGGTAATCAGGAGGCCGCTGGCAGGGAAGCAGCAGTAGATATGCTATAAAAAAAGGAGAACGGCTCTATAAGCAGAAGCTGTTCTCCTTTTTCTATGTAATCTATAGCAAGCTTGCTGCCGGGCCCTATCAGGCTGAGCTAAAGGCTTACAGCTTGAATTTGCTGGTTAAGCTCTGCAGTTCTTCCGCCATTTTGGACAAGGCGTTCGATGAAGAAGCAATCTCCTCCATGGAGGCAAGGGTTTCCTCTGCGGCAGCAGCCACATTCTGTGTGGAAGAAGAGGCTTCCTCGGATACCGAAGCTATATTCTCTATGGCGTGGACCATGGTGACAGTGCCTTCAGAGATCGTCTGGGACTGCTCGGATGCCGATTGAAGATGTTCGGTAATCTGCAAGATGGACGTCCGGATCTCGGCGAAGATCGCCCCCGTATGAGTAATGGAGCCTATGCCGTCATGAACCTCACGGGTGGCCGATTCTGTAGACACGATAACGCTCTGAGTCTCCTCCTGAATGCTGCGGATCAGCGCTTCAATCTGCTTGGTAGACTCGGCCGACTGCTCTGCCAGCTTGCGGACTTCGCCTGCCACGACCGCAAAGCCACGCCCATGCTCACCGGCACGTGACGCCTCGATCGCTGCATTCAGTGCCAACAAATTGGTCTGATTAGAGATATCCTGGATAACGCCGATAATGTTGCCGATTTGCGCAGAGCGCTCACCCAGCACGTGAATGACTTCGGCTAGTGAATTAACGGTGGCGTGAATAGATTTCATCTGCGAAATTGCCGTCTCTACCGCCTGTTCTCCTTCTTCCGATTTGGAAGAAGCCTGAACAGCAGTGGAATGCAGGGTCTGAGCACTAGATGCAATCTCCTGGATACCCGCTGCTATTTGTTGGGTGGTATGCGTCGAGTCCTCAATGTGCTTCACTTGGGTTTGCGCACCCTCCGCCATCGTTTGAGCGTAGCCCGCAATTTGCTCGGTCGCCTTGGTCGTCTGATCGGCACTGGCTGTTAGCTCTTCCGATGAGGCTGCTACCTGGTTCGTCGTATCCTTGACATTGGAGATGATCTCCCGCAGGGAGGCTGCCATATCATTGAAGCTTTTGCCGAGAACTCCGATCTCATCCCGGCCTATGTGCTTAACTTGCTCGGTCAGATCTCCGCTGCCGATTCGTTTGGCGGTCGTGACAAGTATGCTCAGCTGCTTGGTAATGGAGCGGATAATGAAGTAGATGAGCACGCCGCTCAAGACGACGGAGATGATAATGACAAGGATTGTTGTATTCAGGACGGGTGCCGAAGTTTCCGCAAATTCGGCGGTATAGAAAGTCCCAGCTAGCTTCCATCCGGTCAGTTTATTGGTGATGTAGACCATTTCCTTCGGATCTTTGCCTTGGTACAAGTATTTGAACTCGCCGGATTCCTGCTTGTACAGGTTATCGTTCTGGATGTTCTTAGGTGCGGGAACCCCTAGCTTGTTTGTAGGATGGGACAGCATCGTATAATTAGCATCCAGAATATAGACATAGCCGTTCTTTCCGATCGTGATCGCCTTGGTAATATCGTTGATCTTATTCAAGTTCACATTAATCGAGACTACGCCCCGGAGATCCGGAGTCGTTCTGGAGATAGCTAGTACGAGATTGCCTGTCGATGCTGAGGTGAAGACCGAGTTTACGACAACCTTTCCTTTATTCTCCATGGCTTTTTTGTACCAAGGCCGTGTTCTTGGATCAAAGCCCGCAGGGTTACGTTTGGCTGCCGGGGCATTAATAGAAGCTCCCTGATCTGTTCCAATATATGCGAGCTCTACTTCGGGATGGGTTTTCTTGAAAAGCTCCAGGCTTGCAGATACATCTGAGCTAACTCCCAGATTGGAGCCTTCCTGGGCTTTTACGTCCCCGGCCTGTACGGATTGGGCCAGATTGTCTACTTCCTGAACTTTGGATTGCACGAATTGTGTAATGACATCATTCAGCAGAGATATGCTGCTCTCCGCCTTCTCGATCATTTGCTCCTGGACTCTCTTCTTGGCTTGGTCATAGGAGGAGAAGCCTATGACCATACTGGGAATCAGAAGAATAGCCAGGAATGAGACGATCAGACGAATCTTGACGGTCCATTTCCCCAGCTCCTTCCTGTTTTTCTTCTTTGCACTGCTTATTTTGCCCACGGTGAAATTCCCCCTTGTTGAATGTGATGTACAGCAGGGCAGTGTATGGATTTTTTAAGTTCTGCCTTAGGTATGCTGCTTCTTTGGTGTCTGTTTCTTTGCGATTTAACAAAATTGACACAAAGACTTATATCGGCAGGAGTCCTGCATTTGTTAAATACCGCTAGAGTGAGTTCTTCAGTGGAAGGCCATCCATTAAAAGAGTTCTATTTTTTTATTAAAATAGTGTAAATATTAAGCTTTTCTTAAGAAAGATAGCGTATACTATTCGTCTAGAAGATAGGAGAGGATAAGTGTGCGCCAATTATTTATACCGACGAAGCGGACAGGGATACTCCTGCTCTCCCTGCTCTTCGGCGGATTTGTCCTGAATTTTATTATGCAGGCCGCTTCACTTGATATGAATGTTACCAGTGTGTTCAACTGGATTTCCGAGCACGCCTGGCTTTATGTGTTTGGCGGGGTGTTTTTTTTCTGTGTCTTACTGCTGTTTGCATCACTTCTGCCAAATGTGTATACAGGAGCAGTGATAGCCTTCCTGGTGTGTGTGCTTCTGGGAATTGCCGATTATAAGAAGCTGTCTACAACAGGAGAGCCTCTGTTTCCCTGGGATTTAATGCAGCTAAAGAATGCTCAGGAAATGAGCCGGATTACGAAGGGGATGATCTCCCCGCTTGCGATTGTGATTTCGGTGCTCATTATTATCGGGCTGATTTATTTGATCTTAAAGCTTCCTAAGATTCGAATTTCGCTTCCTCTGCGGGGGATCTTCATCGCCGTCTCGCTGATTTTGACGTTCTTGTTTGTACAGATGCTGACTACACAGCACAAGATCATTAAGAAGATTCAGTATCAGCCTGTCTATTGGAATCAGAAGGTCAACTATGCGAATAATGGGCTTCTCTTCGCCTTTACGGGTAACCTCCGGCAGAATTTAATGGAGAAGCCGGAGGGCTACAGCAAATCGGCTATTGAAGAGATTGCGAAGAAGTACGCGGCTTTGCCTGATCCTGCAGCGACCAAGTCGCCTGCGGAGCAGCCAAACATTGTCTTTATGATGGACGAGGCCTTCTTCGATCCTACGAGATTGACGGGGATCAAGCTTAGTGAGGATCCGCTTTCCTTTATCCATGAGAAGGAGAAGAGCTCGCCGGGCGGATTCCTGTTATCTCCGGAGTTCGGAGGAAATACGGCCAACGTGGAGTTTGAGGCATTAACCGGGATGTCGATGTATTTCTTGAATGGCGGATCGATTCCTTATCAGCAGCGGATCGTAAAGATGTCTTCGCTGCCATCCATTGCTAGCATTCTGAAGGATAGAGGATATCAAGCGCTGGCATTGCACCCTTTTGATAAGACTTTCTATAACCGCAATCAAGTCTATCCGATCATGGGATTTGACCGGTTTACGGGTGAGAAGGATATGAAGCAGATTGAACGGATGAGTCCGGATGCTTATGTCTCGGATATGTCTGCGGTGAAAGAAGTTCTGAAAGAACTGAAGGAGTCGGAGAAGCCGACTTTCCTGCATCTGGTGACGATGCAGAATCACTTCCCTTTCACGAAAGGGGTAAATGGACCGAACACGGTCACAGCGGAGGGCGTAGATGCCCAGTATAAGAATGAGCTGGAGACCTACGTACAAGATACGAAGCTGACCGATCAGGCGCTGGCTTATTTGAGCGAAGAGCTGAAGAGCTTGAAGCGTCCCACGATCGTAGTGTTCTGGGGAGACCATCTGCCGGCACTGTCGGGCGGTATTTATACGAAGGCAGGCTGGGATACTAACCCGAGATTGAAGCATGAGACCAAGCTGCTGTATATGGCTAACTTCGATATCGGCAAGGATCCGCTTGGAACGGTCAGTCCGGCTTTCCTTGGGCCATCGGTATTCCAGCTGACAGGGCAGGATCTTCCGACTTATTATAAGCTGCTGGCCAAGGTGAAGGAGGAAATTCCGGGTCTCAGCAAGAATGTGCTCGTGAATGAGTCCGGTGTTCTGCCAAAGCTTACGGAGCAGCAGCAGGCGCTTCTGAACGATTACCGGCTGGTTGTGTATGATATACTTGCGGGTCAGAATTACTCGAAGAGCTTAATGTTCTAGTCTAAGCAGGCTAGAGAAAGCAGTTGAATATATGACAGCCAAACAGGCAGCCACCTACCTATAGCGTAGGGGCTGCCTGTTTTTTTGCTGCATATAAAAGCGTGGGGGCGGATTTTCGCAGATTATATAGAATGAACTAAAGAGATGAACGTTATAGGACCGTATTAGGCCGTGATAACAGAAAATTCAATGTAAAACTTTAGTTCAATTTATCTAGCGGGATATGTTTATTACAAGTTATGGCCTACAAGGTCTGACCGCTGTCCACGGTGATGATCTGCCCGGTAATGGCCTCCTGCTCCAGCACGGCACAGATCATCGACGCGATATCCTCTGGTGTCGAGATGTGCTGCAAAGGCAGGTTCGGGGCGAGGCGCTTCATTTGTTCTTCCCTGCCGGCCCACCATCTTGTTGCCACTGCGCCGGGGACAATGCAGTTCACTCGAATCTTAGGCGCCAGCGCCAGGGCTAAGGACTTGGTAAGGCCATGGACCGCAGCTTTGGAGACGGCATAGGGCAGTGAGGACCCGCGTCCGGTCTGTCCGGCGATGCTGCCCAAGTTGACGATGGCGCCCTGTTGGGCTCTCTTCATGCTGGCGGCCGCAGCCCTTGCGCAGTAAAACATGCCTTTGACGTTCACATCGTATAGCTCATCCCAATCCTCATCCGTCACGGCATCAAGATCTTCGAGGGGAATATGCCTAGTGATACTGGCATTATTGACCAATAGGTCCAGCCCGCCGAATCGCTCAGTAATTCGGCTCACCATGGCGCGGACCTGTACATCCACCGAGACGTCGGCCTGAATGGACATGGCGGTGCCTCCGCATTCCGTAATGTGATTCACAGTGTGCTCGGCTTCGGCAGCCGAGCGCGAATAGTTGACGATGACAGTAGCGCCCCGCTCAGCCAAAGCATAGGCTGCAGCTTGGCCGATTCCAGTTCCTCCACCGGTCACCAGAGCAATCTTGTGTTTAAGGTCCATTTAGATCCCACTCCTATTCAGGATAGCTTATTCGCTCGTGTATTCTGACGATGTAAAAGGCGGTGCCACCTTTCTTCTATTATTGTAGGAGAAAGAGGATGTTCTGTATAATTGAATAAAGTGATTGTTTGGTTCAAAAATAATGAATTCAATTTAATAAGGAGATAAGGACATGGACTTAAGGGCAATTAGAACTTTTCAGCGGATTGTAGAAACCGGCAGTTTTATGCGGGCGGCGGACGATTTGAATTATGCCCAGTCTACGGTCACTATGCAGATCCAGAAGCTAGAGTCGGAGCTAGGCGCCGTCCTGCTTGAAAGGGGGAAGCAGCAGCTTCGGCTGACGGAGGCCGGCAGGCTGTTCTATACTCAAAGCCTCCAGATTGCCAAGGAGGTTACGAAGCTTACGCAGAGCATTCAGGAGCTTCAGACAGGTATCTCCGGTGATATCCGGTTAGGGGTTACAGAGCCGACGGGCAGCTATCGTCTGCCACCCGTATTAAGCCGCTTTCTTGCAGACTTTCCCGGGGTGCGGGTGTCGCTGGAATTCGCGAGTTCAAAGGTCCTGGCACAGCGGGTTGAGGCCGGTGAACTCGACCTCGCCCTGTGCTCCGCGCCTGATCTTGGAACCTCCCTCCATTTCGAAATCCTGTTTAGGGAAGAGTTCGCGGTCCTTCTGCCGTCCGGTCATCCCCTCGGGGATCAGCCGGTGATTCATCCTGTAGATCTGAGCACAGAGCGGCTGCTGATCACAGCGGGGCATTGCCCTTATCGCAGGAAGCTGGAGATGGTGATGCAGGAGACAGAGCATGCCGGGCTGAATACGATGGAAATTGGCAGTATGACCGCATTAAAACACTATGTAGAACATGGGCTGGGCATTGCACTGGTACCCCGAATTTTACTGGACCCTCTTCCGGCAGGAACGCTAACAAGGCCGCTTAGCGGTTCCCTTGTGGATATGGCATTCGGCCTGCTTACTCAGACAAGGGAAGCGATGAACCCCGCCTGCACGCGATTATACCAGCATTTGAAGCAAGAGCTGCAGCAGAAACCGGAGTAGCATGTAATATATCCTTACACTATTTTTGTTGATATAGAAAATCATTTATTTAAATCCTGCTTTAAAGCGGTAAATATATAGTTAGAATTTAAGAGATATTTGAAATAAAGGCGAGTATATGCTCATTGTATACGCTTTACAGGTTGGTTTTATTGTTTGTTAGATAAGTTAACATTAAATATAATCTCCTCAAGCCAAATACAGGATGAAGGAGAGAACGCCAATGGTTGGAAAGCCGCTGAAACTTAAATTCATATGCTCTACGCTCATGACAGGTGCTTTGCTTCTATCTGTTCCTTTCACTACATATGCAGCGTCGCTGCCTTGGGAGGCTCCGGCTGCTCAGCCCGAAAGCCCTGTCACCGTCAAGCAAGCGGTCACGCTGATGAATGAAGCGAGCGAGCTTGCGGGGAGCAAGGTAAGGTTTAGTCTGGATGCTGCGAACCCTGTTACACGTGAGAACCTGGCCGTGATGCTGGGGAAATCGCTCGGTCTGCCTGATGTCAAGGAACCCTTCACCGATGTGCCGGACCATAATGCCGCAGCTGGAGCTATCGGCGCTCTGTATGAGAAGCAAATTATGAAGGGCATCAGCGATACATTGTTCGCCCCGGCGGCGAATGTAACTCAGCAGCAGACGGCTCTCATCGCTGAGCGTGTGTACGAGTATTTGAAGCCTTTCGAGCTGAATGAAGCGACGATCGCGGATATTCAGCAGGCGGTTAGCCAAGGGAAGCTCACTTATAAGGAGCTGACGCAGATGTACCTCGATCGGATCAGCAAGTATGATGATCAAGGCGTCAAGCTCAGTGCGGTCATCAGTCTCAACCCGAAGGCGCTGGAGGAGGCGGAGAAGAAGGATCAAGAGCGCAAAGAGAACGGTGTGCGCGGTCCGCTTCACGGAATTCCTATTCTCGTTAAGGATAATTACGCTACTGCAGATATGCCGACTACGGCGGGGTGTCTGTGTCTGAAAGACTCTGTCCCTAGTCAGGATGCGGAGATGATCCGCAAGCTGAAGGAAGCCGGGGCGATTATTCTGGGGAAGACCAATCTGGATGAGTTCGCTTCCGGAATTGACGGAGCCAGCTCACTCGGCGGACAGACGCTGAATCCCTATGCGCTTGACCATAGTCCTGGCGGCTCCAGTGCCGGAACCGGTGCGGCCATTGCCTCCAATTTCGCCCTTGGCGGCTTTGGGACCGATACCGGGGGATCGATCCGTATCCCGTCCTCCTATAACAGCTTGGTTGGTATTCGGCCAACTGTTGGCTTGACCAGCCGTGACGGGATCATTCCGCTGGCTCTGACGCAGGATACCGGCGGTCCCATGTCTCGCACCGTGACGGATGCCGCTATACTGCTCGATGCGACAGCCGGATATGACCCCGAAGATGTTGCCACGGCCTACGGCATAGGGCACCGGCCTGCGAGCTATACGACCTACCTCGATAAGGATGGGCTGAAGGGAGCGAGAATTGGGGTGGCCACTGAGCTGTTTGGAACAGACAGCGGGGCTCAGCCGGTAACCGATCTGGTGAATGCCGCGGTGAAGGACCTGTCGAAGCTTGGAGCGACTACGGTGCCCATTGCGATCCCTAATCTCGATGAGATCATGGCTTATCCTAGCCTTAGCAACTACGAATTTAAGTTCCAGCTTAACGACTATTTGGCAAAGTATGAACCCGATGCGCCTTACCATTCGCTTACCGAAATTATTAATTCCGGCCAGTTCTACAAGCCGCTTGAAAGTTCGCTTAAAGCCAGGGATGCCCGTGACCTTGGCTCTGAAGAGTACAAGGACATTGTCCTTAAGCGAACAAAGCTGACCAGAGATGCCCTGTTAAAGGTGATGGCCGACCATAACCTGGACGCCATTGTGTATCCTTCGACGGTCCAAGCAAGCTTGCCTATTGGCGAATCCTCCAAGGCGGGGAACAATAATCGGCTAAGCCCATTCTCCGGCTTCCCGGCCATCTCTGTTCCGGCGGGCTTCACACCGGATGGGCTTGCCGCAGGCATCGAATTCCTCGGCCGTTCCTATGATGAACCGACACTCATTAAGTTCGCCTATGCTTATGAGCAGGGAACGCACCATCGTAAGCCGCCGGCACTGCTGCCATAATGAAGCTTAACCGGAGCTGATCATGAAGACAAAACATACCACCCCCGTGTGTGGTATGTTTTTTTACGCTATTTATTGATGACAATGGACAGTTTGTAGTTCACATATTGGTTTAGGCCGATCAGAAACTCATCTAACACTTGGTTTGAGGGGAATCTGCATTCAAGCATATAACAGCTGTCCCCGCTGATTTTATAGTTGTTGATGACGTATTCTTCCTGCGTTTTTATAAAAGAGAGATAAGGGTCGTGATGAATGTTCTTCGTCCAGATATTAATCAAAGCATGAATGGAGAAGCCTAGCTTGGCTTGATTGACTTGAACGGTATAGCCCTCAATCACTCCGCTGTCTTCTAATTTCGCTACCCGGGTCGCGGCGGCTTGGCCTGTTAAATGGACTTTCTCCCCTAATTCCTTCATGGTTATGCGGCTGTTCTTAGACAGCTCTTCTAAGATTAGCTTGTCGGTGTGATCCAGCATCAGAGCTCCATCCCTTCCATGCAAAATGCGCTGACTTTTTCAAAGTTCAAGCCAAACGGCCCAAAGACTTGATTTCTTGTATGTATTGGTGCTTTGACAGAGTATACACTAAACCTATATTGCAGAATAGGAGTGAATCCACTTGAACATACAACTCATTCGGAATGCCACACTGGTTGTGGAATTTGCGGGCAGGCGGTTTTTGATAGATCCTATGCTGGCGGAAAAAGGAACCTACCCTCCCTTTAAAAATTCCGTAAGACAGGATCAGAATAATCCTCTAGTCGGTCTGTCGATACCCATTGATGATATTATCAATGTAGATGCTGTAATTGTCACCCATTTGCACTTGGATCACTTCGACGAGGCGGCCAAGGAGATCTTGCCTAAGGACCTTAAGATGTTTGTACAAAATGAGGAAGATGCTCAGGTAGTCAAGCAGGCTGGATTCTCCAATGTTGAAGTTCTACAGGAGGATACCGTGTATGAGGGCATCCAATTGATCAAAACAAAAGGCGAGCACGGCCGGGGAGAGATACTGAAGATAACAGGCAGGGTATCCGGCGTTGTCTTCAAACATTCGGCGGAAAAAACTCTGTATGTAGCAGGGGACACCGTATGGATTGAAGCTGTTCACGATGTTATTAACATGCACAAATCTGCAGTCATTGTTGTGAACGGCGGAGATAATCAATTCCTTGAAGGAGGTTCTCTGGTGATGGGCAAAGACGATATTCATGAAGTGTGCAAAGCCGCCCCTGAAGCCCAGGTGATTTCAGTTCATATGGAGGCTGTAAACCATTGGACATTATCCAGAGATGAATTGAGGAGCTTCCTGAGTGCACGAGGTATCTCTTCAAATGTCCTCGTGCCGGAAGACGGCGAAGCCTACGCCTTTTAAGCGAAGCTGCGTATACCTATACGCTGAACTTTTAAGATGATTATAACGCAGATAGCAGACAGGCAGGCTCCCTGATGGGGCCTGCCTGTCTGCTATCTGCTGTGCATGAATGTAGATTAGATTTATGGCTGGGGTTGTACGGCAGGCTGTATGATCATAGGCAGGTTAACCTTGACGTCCTCCCGGCCTTCTTCCTTAATGGTGAAGACCAAGGCAGCCTGGGTGTTTACCGTGACTCTGCTGGTCGGGATGACGACCATCCCGTGCGGTCCTGTTGCTTGCAGGAAGGCGAAAGGCGTTTCCACTTCAACCGAAATGGAGACCGTGCCCAGCACGGCGTCGTTCTCGTCGACGATTTCGAAGTAATGCGCACCCTCCGCGTCATTATAACGGAGGCTCTCATTCACCCCGCCGCGGGATATTTGCAGAAGGTTATCGATATTCCGCGTGTTATAAGAATCGGAGGTTCCATCCATGCCCTCGGAGTCAAGGATTTGCACATCGCTTTCCGTGTCGATTCCTTTAGTCTTCATCTCGAAGGCGTCATTGGTTACAAGCGAAGGTTGAAGCGGCTTAATTTCAGCAGCTTGGAACGTGATCAGCGCTGCATCTAGCTCCTGAATGGTGCTGTCCAGTTCAGCATAAGTCGTTTCCGTGCCGCTTAGCAGGTTTTGAGCATGTTCAATAGCTGTATTCAGCGTATCTGCGGCATCCTGCGGGTATTTGCCGGTTGTCGTGCCAATTGGGGCCGAATCGAGAGTGGACTTAGCGCTTGTTAATTTCTCCTGCAGTTCTGATTGCTTCTCAGTAAATCCGTAGGTAAGCTGCTTTCCGGTGAAGGATGGAGCTAATCTGCCAGAGATTCCCCGAATTTGGTTGTCAGCCTGCTTAGGACTGTAGGTCACGATCACCGTCTGGCCAGGCTGCATGAGCTGCGGCAGCTTGATCTCGACTCTTTCGGGATCCACGGTGATGTCTTCATGGGTCAGAGGCAGAACATCCCCGTCCTTTACAGTAACGGTTAGATCTTCAGCGGTGGGTACGAAATTCAGATCCAGGGGCTCGTCATAGGCGAGTGTAATCAAGTCCCCTTCCGCAAAAGAGACAGTTGGGCTGTTTAGCTCGGCCAGTTTGAGCTCAATCTTGCTGGTAGAAGCGGACACATTGCCGGATGCATCAAGTGCATACACTTTATAGTTCCCTGCCGGTAGACCTTCCGTGGACAGGAGGGTTTCCGCATTAACCGTTGCTACTGCTGCTTTTTTAGCCTGGTTGCTGCTCACCAGCTCATCCAGAGCTGACTTAGAGGAAGGCTCCTGGGCGAAGGGAACCAGATAGACCGTGCCGAGCTCATTGCTGCTTACAGTTACAAATTGCCCTAACGTGATGGTAGGCACCGACAAGAGGCGGACTGTAGGCGCCACTCTGTCTGCCTCAGAGCTTGGAATGTCGTTATAGCTTGGAGTGTCATTATAGACCGGAGTGTAGCTTTCGCTGCTCGAACCGTTTGAACTGCTTGAGCTAGTTGCAGTACTGGCCGGTGCAGACGGTGCGGGAGCAGGCGTGGTTGTCTGCGGTTGCTGCTCGGCCGCTGGCGGGTTGCTGCTTGTGTTTTGCTCTTGCTTGGCTTTATAGGTATCCAGAAATTTGCTGGCCACGGCAGCTACGGAGGCTCGATCGGCTGAGCCGGTTGGATTAAATGTATTGTTGCCTACACCGTTAAGCAACCCTAATTGTACGGCGGCCCCAACGGCGTCTTTCGCATAGTCAGCAATCGATGAAGAATCCGAAAATTTTAAGTTTGCCCCATATCCGGTAACGTCAGTGCCCAGAGCTCGGGTGAAGAGGACAGCCATATCCTGTCTGCTCAGGTTCTGTCCGAGACCGAACTGACCGTTCCCCTCGCCCTTGATCAGCCCTGCTTGGACAGCGGCTTCTACATATTTGAAGGCGTAATGGGTTGTTGGAATATCTGAAAATGAGGCTGTTGCAGGAGCGTGATCCACATCCAGCTTCAGTGCCTTGGCTAGAATAATGGCGAAATCCTGTCTTGTAATTTGCCCTTGGGGCGAGAATTTCCCGTTCCCAGTACCGTTGATAATTCCCGACTCTACCAGCTTATTGATCGCATCCTTAGCAAAGGATCCGTCAATATCGTTGAAGTTCGTTGCAGCTTGGGCTGGCAGGGCAATGGTGCCGAGCAATGCTGCGGCAGTCATGGCTTTGATAAGAGTTCTCTTGTTCAAGTTGGTGCCTCCTGTTGTGGGTTGATAGAGTCGTAAAAACCATACTCATCCTGATGAGTAGCTATATCATAAAGTCTGGGGATATTTTCTTGCAATATAAATATTTTAAATTTAAAAGAATAATAGAATGCTGGTGTGTCACGGGCTCTTTAGCCTCTGACAGGGAGGGGCGGTTGTGATATTTTTGTTGGTCGCCCGCTTAAATTCCTCTATAATAGATAAGTTGTTGTTTATGTATATGGTAGAAAGGTTGAACAGAATTCAAATGAACTCTATTACATCATCTGCAGAAGGCGCACCGGCGCAGAAGAAATTTCCGGTGTCGCTTCTATCGCTAACGGTGGGGGCCTTTGCCATCGGAATGACTGAATTTGTAATTATGGGGCTGTTGCCGAATATCGCAGAGGACTTAAGCGTAAGTATCTCCACTGCTGGTCAGCTGATTACGGGCTATGCGCTGGGTGTGGCGTTTGGGGCACCCATTCTAACTATGCTGACGATACGCC
Source organism: Paenibacillus sp. CAA11 (assembly GCF_003060825.1). Taxonomy (NCBI): domain Bacteria; kingdom Bacillati; phylum Bacillota; class Bacilli; order Caryophanales; family Paenibacillaceae; genus Paenibacillus; species Paenibacillus sp. CAA11. The sequence continues at coordinate 4,612,481 of NZ_CP028922.1, read as the reverse complement.
TGCCACAGAAGCTGCTGCTTTGCCTACTAATGGCAATATTTATTGCAGGAAATGCCATCTCCGTGTTCGCGCCGAATTATGCAATTCTTATGGGGGCACGGATGCTTACGGCTCTCGCCCATGGAACCTTCTTCGGGGCGGGTGCGGTGATCGCTTCGAATCTGGTACGTCCAGAGCGCAGGGCCGGGGCTGTCTCGATTATGATGGCAGGGCTGACAATCGCAAACATTATCGGGGTTCCGCTGGGCACCTTTGTCGGCCAACACCTTGGTTGGCGGGCTTCCTTCGGGGCCATTGTTCTGATGGGTGTGCTTGCTCTGATTGGCATCCTGGTGTTTATTCCTAGACTCGCTAAGGAGAAGCAGGCCGGTCTAGCTCAGCAGGTGCGGTCACTGGCCCAGCCGAAGCTGCTGCTCTTCCTGCTCATCGGCGGGCTTGGCAATGCGGGTCTCTTCACGGTGTTTACCTATATCACCCCTCTGCTGGAGCAGGTGACAGGGTTTGGTGAACACAGTGTGACCCTAATTCTGGTGCTGTTCGGATGCGGGGTAACGCTGGGGAATATGGTAGGCGGAAAGCTGGCCGATTGGAAGCTGATGCCAGCAATCCTAGGCTTGCTCTTTGTCATTTGTGTAATCCTGACCTTGTTCACTTGGACCGTGCAAAGTCCGATGCTCTCGGTGATCACCATCTTCTTCTGGGGTGCGGCAGCTTTTGCTGTGATGCCAGGGCTGCAGGTGAGAATTATGAATTTAGCCGGAGCAGCGCCCGCGCTTGCCTCTACTTCTAACCATTCTGCAGGTAATCTAGGTAATGCAGGCGGCGCCTTTATCGGTGGCTTGGTAATTACACACCTAGGAATTACTTCGCTGCCTTGGGTGGGGGCCGTTCTGGTGGGAGTTGGCCTGGTCATTGCTCTCGCCAGCTATATAGCAGAACGTAAGGCAGCATAGCATGTCCCATTAATATATCTATATATCATAGCTGATGCACAGAAGGCTCTTGAACCTCATGGTTCAAGAGCCTTTTATGTTTGTTCAGGAGAGCCAAGCAATAAGACTAAGGCGATTCATGAGATAAATGAAGGTTGACGAAAAGTATAAAGTGAAATAAAGTATCAAAAGATACTATATATCAAGATAACCTGCAGTTTCGTCTCATGACGATATTGCAGGTTAAAGGAGTGAATTCTGTGGATCGGATGGTTTATAGCCTTAAGACATTGCCCGCACATCTTCAGTCGTTAGCAGGAGGGAAGGGCAGCAGTTTGGCCAGAATGATTCAAAAGCGATACCCTGTTCCCGAAGGATTTGTTGTGCTTCCGGGAGCATTCGAGAGGGGGCAGCTTAGCTCTGCCGCTTGGCACGATATTCGGCAGCATCTGCAGGCGATTCGTCTTGCTTCCCCGCATGTGCTATTTGCTGTCCGATCCTCGGCTTTGAGTGAAGATTCGGCAGCTGCCTCATTTGCCGGAGAGTTCGATACGGTTCTGAATGTAAAGACGGATGAAGAGATCGAGCAAGCTTTATACAAGGTGCATCAATCCCAGTATGCAGACCGAGTACAGGTCTACAGCTCGGTGCAGGCCATGGAGCAGTCCCATCAGGTCGCCATTGTCATTCAGCGGATGGTTCCTTCCGAGATGGCCGGAGTACTCTTCACAGCTGATCCTGTAACCGGCAGCCGCGCGATAATGACAGGCAACTATGTGTATGGGCTTGGAGAGCAGCTTGTATCAGGCGAGGCTAATGCGTTTTCTTTTTCTCTAGTTAGACCTAAAGGGAAATACGAGGGCCCGGATGCCTTTCGGAGGTATGCGTCTAAGCTCTACCGTTACGCCTCGGCGCTGGAGAAGGAACAGGGGATAGCTCTGGACCTGGAGTGGGCAGTAGCGGATGGGAAATTATATTTGCTTCAAGCGCGGCCTGTAACTACGCTGAATCCCGGTAATCCGGACACCTTTGAATGGAACGATTCACGGGCCGGTGATGATTTGTGGACCAACACGAATATCGGGGAATCCATTCCCGACGTCGTTACACCGCTTAGTTGGTCGGTGCTGCGCAAGCTCGATGAAGAGCAGAGGGTCATTCCAGGACATTACCTGTTATCCGGCAATATCTGCGGGAGAATCTACTCCAATATCAGTGTACCTTTGTCCGCTTTCCGAGCCTTTGGAATCGGTACGGGGGCACTCTGGAGCAAGATGAGCAACGTATTTGGCAGGCTGCCCGAAGGGATAGAGATTCCCCGCCACCCCTTCGGCAAGCTGGAGCTTGTGAAGGCTGTAGTCCCAAGGATGATCTATAGTGCAAGGAAGACAAGACAAACGATTAAGGAAATGGATGAATTTCTGAAGGGGGCACCGGAAGATTGCAGAATTCTGACAGATCGCATTCAAAGCGCCTGCAGCCGGGAAGAACTGCTGGATTTATGGAATCGGGAGCTTTGGCCAAGGAGTGTACAGGCCTTATGGACGGCATTTGAAGGAACTAGTGGGGAGATGCAGCGTTATGTGAAGCTCAGACAGAAGCTTGGCAGACTGCTGGGCGAAGAGGCCGCCTATAGGCTTCTTTCCAGCAGCGGCGAGGGCTCGGGGCTTGAGAGTCTGGGGCCACTGCGAGGCATTCCTCAGCTTGCAAGAGGGGAGATTAGCAGAGAGGAATACATGTTCAAGTATGGTCACCGGGGTCCCCACGAGCATGAGCTGTCTATTCCTGCTCCTTATGAAAATGGCGATTGGTTGGAGCAGCAGATCAAGGACTTTGAGGCATCGGATATAGATCCGGAGAATTTGCTTCATAAACAGCAAGTCCAGAATGAAGAGGTGTGGTCGCAGGTAAAGTCGAGATTCCCCGGTAAGGTCAAGAAGATTAGGAAGCAGGCAGAACGGGCCATCAGGGGACCGCAAATACGTGAGGCGGCCAGGTCTGAATGGACGAGAGTATTCCGTGTCAACCGGGCATTTGCGCTTAAGGCCGGTGAACTAACAGGGCTCGGAGAGGACATTTTCTTTCTTTATATCCAAGAAATTTTGCACTGGCTGGAAGGAGGGGCTTTGGCTGACGCTCATATTCCTGCCCGCAAACAGACTTACGCTAAATATCAATCCTTGCCGCCCTTCCCCTCTGTGATCCGGGGAAGATTTGAACCTGTGCTCTGGAGTAAAGACCCGAATCGGAGAATTGACCTTTATGATCCCACCCAGCCTTCGAGGGATTCCGCGGCCTCCGAGGTGCTGACTGGCTTTGCCGGCGCATCCGGCCGAGTTGAAGGAAGTGTGCGCGTGCTTGCCAAGCCGGAAGACGGAGAACTTCTGAAGACAGGGGAGATTCTGGTAGCCTCTACAACGAATATAGGGTGGACCCCCCTCTTCCCCAAAGCTGCCGCTATTATTACCGATGTCGGCGCTCCTTTATCCCATGCGGCGATTGTCGCTAGGGAACTCGGGATTCCTGCGGTCGTTGGCTGCGGGAATGCTACAGCAAGGCTGAAGACGGGGGATCGGGTCATCATCGATGGAGGCCAAGGGAGCATACAGATTCTACGGAGCTGATGGACGCTATTTGTCTTCTTTTTGGGCTTCGATTCGCTGCTTAAGACCTGCTGAAATATCGGTTCCGCTGGCCATAGGCTTGTGAAGGCTGCCGGATGTCGGCGGAGCAGGCGGGGCCTCCTGGATGACCTTATAAATATACTTGGCATTGAAATTCTCTGTAAGACCGGGTGCAAGGTTGCTGGAGAGGAAGGAGCCCTTCGTTAAGGCGCCAACTTCGATACTCTCCTTAGGCTCGTCGATCAGCTTCACTATGGCATCAATAACGTCTTCGGGGTCATCCAGCGGCTTCATTTGAGCCTCGTGGCCACTGTAATTGCCGGCATGGTCGAACCAAGGGGTATCTGTAGCCCATGGCGACACACTGCATACATGGATATCGTCATAGCCTTCAAGCTCCATCTTCTGGTGGAGTGCTCCACTGAGGCCGAGCACCGCAAATTTGGATGCGCTGTAAGAGGGGTAGAAGGGGAACGGAATTTTGCCGGCAATGGAGGCCAGGTTGATCAGCGTACCAAACTTCTGCTGCTTGAACTGACGCAGGGCATAATGGCTGCCGTTTATCACGCCGATTACATTGATTTCGGCAATGCGGATATGATCCTCCAGCGGGATATCTGTGAAGGAGCCGATGGCTCCAATTCCCGCATTGTTAATCCAAACGTCGATTCCGCCGAAACTGTCAATGGCCGTCTGCGCCAAGCGCGCTACCTCCTCCGGTTTACTGACATCGGTGGTCACAGCTACCGCGCTCCCGCATTCCTGGGCAAGCTCCTCAAGGAGCGCTGTCCGCCGGGCAGCGAGCACAAGGTTGAAGCCTTGGCGGGCCAGCTTCAGGGCAACGCCCTTCCCAAAACCGCTGGATGCGCCGGTAATGACTACCGTTTTTGCCTTTTGTGCTGGATAGTTACTGGAATTCATAATGGCACCTCCTAATCGCTTTACGATTTCACTAGATATAGAGATACCCTGATGAGGCTTTTTTAAACAAGCTGGAGCTATAAGGGAAGGAATCGTCTTTTGATCGATAGGATACTGATGCTAATGCAGCATACCGAATTCCAAATATCATTACAGCGGCTTGGGTGAAGGCTACTTTGGCTTGGGTAGTGGCGTAGATAAAATATAAGCCATCGAGCCCTGCCCGACCAGCTTAGCCACAGCTGGGTGGCTGCCAGCACACAGTGAATTGTCAGAATGATGATCATCATCAGTCCGCAGGTATTCTCCTGCCACGAAGGCATCTGCACTCCCGGCCCTCATAACTTAATATTTCTCTAGCGTGCGCATCTTGAGCATTTGTTGATACAGCGCGACATTCATCCTCCGATCGTCCCCTTCCGGTCATAAAAATTCATGAAGATATCCTCCGGTTTTTTGCATGTTATAATAGGTCCAGTTGAACTGAAGCGCCAACAATTTTATGAATTATGGTTGTTGCATGATTTCATAATTTCAATAAATGGCTGTTGCAGGAGTGACAATTCCATGAATGGATTTGAGAAGAGGCTCAGCTAATTTTTAAGAGGAGTGAGCAGGTTGGCATCAGATGATAAGCAGCGCAAAGGGCTCCGTGAGAGGAAAAAGGCCAAAGCCATGGCGGAGGTGCAGAAGCATGCGCTACGGCTTTTCCGGGAACAGGGCTACAAGGCAACCACGGTCGAGCAGATTGCAGAGGCCGCTGAAATTTCTTACAGCACTTTCTTTCGTTATTTCACCAGTAAAGAGGACGTCCTTATGGTGGATAACTACGATCCTGTGCTGATTGCAGCATTTGAGGAGCAGCCTCCCTCTCTGCACCCCGTTCAGGCTTTGAAGAACGCTATGGTTGCAGGGCTGGCGGAGATGTCTGACGAGGAGCTGGTCACTATGCGCGAGCGCAATGAGCTCATTATGTCTGTTCCAGAGCTGCGGGCTTCGAGTATGAATAATATGACCCAGATGATTCAGCTTCTGTCCGAGATGATATCCAAACGGACAGGCCGCGACGCAAGTGATATAACGGTGCGCAGCCTGGCCGGGGCGGTAATGGGAATTAACATCTCGGTGATGGAATATTATGCCCAGCACCCGGAGGCGGACTTTGCCGCACTCCTGAACGAGAGCCTAAGCCAGCTGGATCAGGGGTTTGATCTGTAGTCCGCTTTGCAGCTTTGTCGCGGCTGAAATGATGAATATCCGGTTCCCGAAGGTTTGTGTGACCATGATATTGGTGTTAAGATTATAAAAAATTGCCAGAGAGGTGGATGAAACATGTCTATGGGAATTATTGTTCTAGCATCCATGCTCGTATGGGGCGCAGTGATCCATGAACTAAGTAAATCTTCTAAGAGGCAAAATAGCCGAAAAATTATAACTTTAACATCGTTTGGTACCTTATCAACATTAGTTATAACTATTTCACTTGCTCAGAACCTCTTGTTTTAAAAAATGATTAAAGAGGTTTTAGAGGGCGCCTGAGGAAAAGGGAGATGCAGCCAGGACAAGGGGGATTTCATTCCTCTTACCCTGGCTGCATCTCCACTGTATTTTTGGGTATCGAACTGTGCAAGACAAAGCACCGGGTTTTCGGAGATTGAATTCCTTCACCCTTTTAAGGGCTTTCCCCACATCAGGCCGCACATCAGCTCGAATAGCTCCGGGTAAATACGCGGATTCTTGCCGGTCAGCTGGGCAATCCGGTTCAGCCTATAACCTGAGCGTGTTGCGGTGAATATTCAGCCGCTTCACGGTCTCGCTCTGATCACCATTTTCAGCGATGAAGATTTGCAGTGTCTTAATGAGATCTGTCTTGTCTCCCGCTTGATCGAGCAGGGTGTACAGACTCGCGGAAGCATCCTTGCCCTCGTGGGAGAGACCGATCATAAAGGACAGTTCGTCATACAAGTACAGCTTCTTGTAGGGATTGAGGCTTTTTCCCGTATGCAGAGCGGCGGTTGCTTGCTCCAGGGAATGTGCAGCCAGGCTGGCCTCGCCTCCAGCGCCAATCTGATCGACATGGCTGGATTTGCAGAGCCTGTCCAGCAGCTCGCGATACTGTGCAGGGTCGGTGACAAAGAAGACAGCATGGTCATTCTCCAAGTTCCAGTAATGGGGGTACTGTCTAAAGTCCTGCTTAAAGCCCTCAGCATTCACCTTCCCTTCGGCAGTCATCGCCCAGCATTTCTTGGTCAGATCCAGGCCGTAGCTCGCTGCGCGCTGCAAAAATTCCGGATCGTAGAGGTTCTTGCGGTAAGCCAGCTCGTGAAAGAACTTGACCCGCTTGACCCGCTCGTCCTGCTCCTGCTTGTTCCGCTCCTCTTGTTCAATCAGCAAGACGGTGGTGACCCTGACCAGCCTGCTGAACGGCCTGATTGCATCGGGATGTCCGGTAATTCCGACGACACCGATCACTTGCTTGTTCACAATGATAGGTTCATTGATCCCCGGCTTCATGCCGATGCCATCTTCGTACACCTCGTTCACTTGTCCTGACTGAATCGCAATACGCGCCCCTTCATGGAGTGTTCCTATCCGGCTTAAATCCCCACTTCCGACGATGATTCCGTTCTCATCCATGACGTTAATGTTATAGGGAACAACATTCATCATCTCCCGAACGATCTGTTTGGCGAGTTGTCCGGCTATCTTCACTTGATATCCCCTCCTTAAGCCAAACAGAGGCAGCCAGTTCGGCAGCCTCTATCAGCCCATTGCTCTGTATGTTTGATGCTTCCTTATTTCCGTCCAATTATCGTTCCGATCAGCCGCGTTACATTCTCTGCGGTTCGCTCTATATTGGTCTGCCCATCTCTTAAGGCATCTTCCAGTGCTGAGGCTCCCTGAAGGATGCCGAAGATGGCATCAATGCCTTTATCATACAACACTTCGGTCTGATCCCCAATCCGCCCCGCCAGAGCGATGACAGGCTTGCCGTGCTTCTTGGCAACCTGAGCTACTCCGTAAGGCGTTTTCCCGTATTGGGTCTGAAAGTCCATGCTTCCTTCGCCGGTCCACACTAAATCAGCCTGCCGTACTTTATCTTCAAGGCCAGTGTAGTCAATCACCAGCTCAATTCCTTTCTTCAGCACGCCGTTCAAGAAGACAACCAGTCCTGCGCCAAGCCCTCCGGCCGCGCCCGCTCCGGGCATCTCTGCGATGGTCTTGCCCAGCTGGCTTTGGATTACGGTCGCATAATGGTGAAGGCTATGGTCCAGCTGCTCAATCATGTCCGGGGTAGCCCCTTTCTGCGGCCCGAAGACATGTGAGGCTCCGGTCTGACCGCACAGCGGGTTGGTTACGTCACAGGCGACTTCGACCCTGACGTCCTGCAGCCGGGCATCGAGGCCAGACAAGTCAAAGCTTGCGAGCCTGCCAAGGGCACCTCCGCCGAACTCCAGCTCTTCACCAGCTTCATCGAGGAGCCTGCCGCCGAGCGCTTGAACCATCCCCGCGCCTCCGTCATTCGTGGCGCTCCCGCCGATACCGATCAGCAGCTTCTTCACGCCGTGGTCCAGGCAGGCCTGAATGAGCTGTCCGGTGCCGTAAGTGGTGGTGATGAGCGGGTTGCGCTCCTGGGCGGGCACCAGATGGATGCCGCTGGCACTGGCCATTTCCAGCACGCCTGTCTGACCGTCACCGGTGATGCCGTAATGCGCCTCTACCTCATTGCCCAGCGGTCCTTTCACCTTCATCGGGTAGATCGTGCCGGCGGTGGCATCCACCAGCGATTGCATGGTGCCTTCGCCACCGTCCGCCATCGGTACATGAAGGCACACTGCCTGAGGTATGGCCTTGCGGATGCCGCGTTCCATCGCTTCGCAGGCCTCTTTGGCGGTCATGCTTTCTTTGAAGGAGTCGGGTGCCAGCAGAAAAATAGGTTGTTGGATATTCATAAAGTTCACCCTTTCATGAACAGATCGTTAGAATATAAAGCCGTACAGGATCGTGGCGACAATCGTCATGGTGAGGCCGACAATACTCTCATAGGGAATCAGCTTCATCCGGTTCTTGATGTCCATCTTCACGGCGTCTGCCGTTACGTGGAAGAAGTTGCCGTGCGGCAGATGGTCGATAACCACAGCTCCGCTGTGCACCATGACCGCTGCATTCAGCGGCGAGGTTCCCATGGAGAGGATGGCTTCACCGAATGAGCCGGCCGCTACAATGGATGCCGTTGAAGTCGAGGCAGTGGCCGCCCCCATCAGAATACCGGCGATCGGAGCCAGGAATGTCCCGGAGATGCCCATGGCTGAGATGGCATCGACGACAGTAGAACTGAGATCGGACTTGGAGATGATGCCGGCAATCGCTCCGGCGCCGATCAGAATGATCGCCGTCCCGGTCATTTTATTCAGGCCTGAGGTTGTAAAGGCAATGATGTTCTTGGTCTGCTTCATCGCAATGAGGCCTATAATTCCCGCCAGCGGCAGAATGATCATGGAATCGATCTTGAACGACTGCAGCGCTTCGATATGAAGGATGCTGCCGATCGGATTGATGGCCAGGAGGACAATGGCAATGACCGGAGCGACAATGGCGCGTCCGAAGCTAGGCTTGTCCTTCCGAGAGGAAGCACCCTCCTCGCTTGGAACATCGCCTTCTGCGATGGGTGTTCCTTTGTTCATTAACAGGCTTGCTACGAGGACGGTTACGATAAGTCCGGCCAGGGCCGGGAAGAATCCGTTGATCATGACCTGAGACAGGTCTACGTTGAAGCCTTTGGCCACTGCAATGGTGTTGGGATTCGGCGAGATAATGTTACCGGCCTTGCCGCCGCCGACTAGGGCGAGGAGCAGGGCGGTCTTGGAAATGCCGATCTTCTTGCCGACCGACAGGGCGATCGGGGCGACGATAATGATGGCTACCGTAATAAACACGCCGACAGCTGTAATGATCATGGTAGCGAGTGCGATGGAGAGCAAGGCTTTCTTCTCGCCGAGCTTGGCTACGATCGTCTCGGCGATCCGCTCGGCCGCGCCGGATTCAATCAGAACCCCGGCCAGCACCCCAGCGGCCAGTACACGAACTACAGCACCCATGACGCTGTTGGTTCCATCAATGACATATTGAACGGTCTCTGTAAGCGAAGCTCCGCCAAGCAGACCGCCGACAACGGCGCCGCCGAACAGGGCGTACACCGGATTTACCTTTTTAAATATCAAGACAATGGCTAGAATCAGACCGATGACGGCCCCGATCCAGTGGATGACTGTTCCTTCCATACATGCTGCCTCCTAACAGGAATCTCTCTGCAGATATTTTGTTAGCGCTTACGATGCCTAGTATATCGGGCAGAACTCGTGAAGCCTATTGACTGGATAACCTATTTTTTTATGCAAATGCACAATCAGGGGCAGTAAAGGGTCTACAAATGCTGTGGTGGCAAGGGATAGGGGGCAGGGTGCCTAAGTAAGCAGAATTTTGCGGAAATTTGTCGTACTTGTGAAATTAAGAACTTGAGTGAATACGGATTATAACCGGGAACGAAGTGTAAGACATGATAATATGTGGGTAGGTACTTCGCCGAAATATTAGCTGTGAAAGAGGTGGGAAGGTTGATTCTAGTGAGTTCTTGCTTGGCAGGGTCGGAGGTAAGATACAATGGCACCCATAGTCTGGATGAGCGCATTCAGACGCTTGTCCGCGAGAAGAGGGCGGTTATGGTATGCCCTGAGCTCCTGGGAGGCTTCTCCACGCCCAGAGAGCCTGCCGAGATTGTCGGGGGCGACGGGGTGGATGTGCTGGAGGGCCGGGCTAGAGTTGTAGAGAGATCAGGTCGGGATGTTACTGAACTGTATATCAAAGGGGCTTATGAGACTCTTGAGATGGCCCGTTCCATTCAAGCTACAATCGTGGTGCTTAAGGAATACAGCCCCTCGTGCGGCAGCTCTATGGTGTACAACGGGGAATTTAGGAATAAGAAAGTGATCGGGCGCGGAGTGACGACAGCATTGCTGCAAAGGAACGGGATTCAGGTCATATCCGAGAACGATCTTGCGGCTTGGCTCGCAGAGGGCAGGGTGTAACGTTGCTTCATTAAGATAACGGACAGGCAGATTAGTATGGGAATGGATGATTTCTCCAAATGACGTTAGAATGGTTATAAGCCAATATCAGAGGAGGCAATCCATGCTTGATATTAATCAAATTAAAAAGCTTATTCCCCATAGATATCCCTTTCTTTTGGTCGATAGAATCTTAGAAATTGTTGAGGGAAAGAGAGCTGTTGGAATTAAAAATGTGACTTTCAATGAACCTTATTTCCTGGGCCACTTTCCCGATTATCCCGTCATGCCTGGAATTTTGATTGTAGAAGCACTGGCACAGGTGGGTGGTATCGCTATGTCCAACACAGAGAGCAATAACCATAAGATAGGATTACTGACGGGTATTGATAATTGTCGGTTTAAGAAGCAAGTAAAACCAGGGGATCAACTCCTTCTTGAATTCGAAGTGACCCGAACCAAGGGACAAATAGTCAAAGGAACAGGCATTGCCAAGGTAAACAATGAATTGGTTTGTGAAGCAGAAATAATGTTTGCATTTAATTCTATTGAGGCCATAAACTAACGGGAAACGAGTGTTAATAGAAGAACACCGCGGTAGTTGATTAGAATTAGCCCCATTGGTATGATCATAGCAAAGGCTGGCCGCATCCAAAGTGCAGCCAGCCTGGTTTGTTTTATAAGGCAGGTTATTAACTGGAGTAGATAGAGCAGTACATACGGTCAAAGTTCAAGTTGATGAGATCTTCCTTGCGAATAAATAGATGGATTACGCCGCTGTCCCACCATCTGAAGCCTACGTCATCATCGCTATCCAGCTCAAGCAGCATCAGCATATCCTGGATTTCCTGATCGGCCTTCTGTTCGTCTCCGTTAAAATGCTTTATCAGCTGTTTGCGTGCCTCTCCAGTATCGTACCCGTATTTCTTACCGGTATGGATTACGAGCGCAGCTTCATATTCATCATCCCCATGCTGCCCCTCCGGATAGCCGAACATGCGGCCAAGAACATCGTCCGGCTTGAACCGCATATCCTCAGCCATCGCTTCATAGTTCTCCATGGAAGTTTCGGTAGCTTCCAGCTCATCCACATCCTCATACGCATAGTTAGGAAATTCAATCTGCCCTATAGCATGAACCTCGAACGGGCTTGACTCCATTTCTTGAGTCTCCTCAAGGATCGTCTTCTGCTCGGGCTTGCGGTAGACAAGCTCAGCTGTCTCGGGCTGAGGAATGTAAATCACCTTATGCTCCACATCGTATGCAGGCTCATCGAGCCCTGCGAAGATGTAGAGAAGTCCTCGCTTTGGAAAAAACTCCGGCAGCGTCTCCGCTCCCGCCTCTTCCACCATCTGTGCGAAGTTCAGCTGGGCGAGCAAAGTCATAAGCTTGCCGTCAGACGTCTTAGGCCACTCTATTTCTGGCGGCAGATCAGGATACCCGCCGATTCGCGACTTTCCTATAGAGGAGGCCCCGGCTTGCCCCCGTTCAAGCTTCACTACCGGACGGCGATGCTGAAGCAGGTAGTCTTCCAGCTCTGTAATTTCATATTCAGCCAGCAGGCTGCGTACATAATCATCGTTATATTTGTAGGAGTTCTCCATCTAAGATGTCCCGCCTTTCCGAATATGTATTGGCCCTTGAGCCTATGACTATCATTGTGTGACCATCAGGCAGAATTTTCAAGTAGGGTTGATAGATGATCTGCCATAAAGCCGAGCGCCGAGTCTAAGCGGGAAATGAGAGATATTACTTGATGAGGAAGAGACATGAACCCTCTTGTGTTCCCCTCTAATCTTTGGGACAATAATAACATTGAATTTTAAAGTTCTTAGAAAGAGGGCAACTATGAATAAAACATCCATTTATGGATTAACCTTAGATCAATTAACAGCATGGCTGCAGGAACGGGGAGAGAAGAAATCTCGGGCACTATTGGTGTGGGACTATCTGTACCGGAGACGGGTGACGGCCTGGCAGGAAATGATAGACCTTCAACCCGAGTGTATTCAGCTGCTCTCAGATCACTTTGTGATTCAGACGCTGGGCGAGCATTTAAGACAGGAATCGGCGGACGGCACCATTAAATTTCTGTTCCGGCTGCACGATGGGCATTTGATCGAGACGGTGCTGATGCGTCATAAGTTCGGCTTATCGGTCTGTGTAACGACCCAGGTGGGCTGCAATATCGGCTGCAGCTTCTGTGCAAGCGGACTGCTGGCCAAGAGCCGTGACTTGACGAGCAGTGAGATCGTTGAGCAGATCATGAAGGTACAGCTGCATCTGGACCAGGCTCAGCCGGGCAAGCTGGTAAGCCATATTGTTGTTATGGGGATTGGCGAGCCGTTTGATAATTTTGAGAACCTGATCAGCTTCCTTCAGATTGTTAAAGATCATAAAGGCCTCGCGATCGGGCCAAGGCATATCACTGTCTCAACCAGCGGGCTGGTGAATAAGATCAAGGAGTTCGGGGATCTCAACCTGCGGGTGAACCTGGCCATCTCCCTGCATGCCCCAAATAATGAGCTGCGCACAAGTATTATGAAGATCAATCGGGCGCTCCCAATTGAGAAGCTGATGGATGCGCTTGATTATTATCTGGAGAAGACCAATCAGCGGGTGACGATTGAATACATCCTTCTGAAGGATGTCAATGATCGTACAGAGCATGCCCTGGAGCTTGCACAGCTGCTGGGGACGCTCCGGCGTCCGCTCGTGAACGTGAACTTGATTCCTTATAACCCGGTGGATGAGCATAGTCAATATCAGCGAAGTGAACAGGCTTCCGTGCTCGCCTTCTACGATGTGCTGAAGAAGCAGGGAATCAGCGTCAGTGTCCGGCTTGAGCACGGGGCGGATATTGATGCGGCCTGCGGGCAGCTCCGCAGCAAGCAAATGAGAAAAGAGGCATAGATAACATGATAACCTTCAAGAGTTATAGCGCTGAGTTGGTAAAAGACCCCTTCGGGATCCTCTCGGGCCAAAGATATGAATTTATCATTGATCTGGACATTCCAGAGGAAGATGAGCTTTATATGGAGAACGGAGTATATGCGAGGGTCGTTGTGAAGGAGGATGAAGGCGGGATCAGCATTATTAAATATGATCTGATGGAGCGTTCGACCGATAAGATGCTGGATTTTGACTTGGAAGAAGAGGAAGAGTCGGCGCTTGAGGCATTTTGCAAAGAGCATCTTCCCGGGGCGTAAAGCAGTCACGGAACATGAGGGAGTTTGGGGAACTGGAAAGTTAGTAAGTTAAATTAAATGCAATAAAAAATAAACCTAAATAATTAACCTAAATTATGTGAATGGATAAATTAATCATTTTATATTTTTTATTCATTCACATAATGGATTTTATGGAGAGATGCTTAGCGATGAGGAAAGTTCTAAAAGCCGTTTTTGCACTTGCATTAGTACCAACTTTGCTAACCGGATGCATTTATGCAGAGAATACAGTAACGGTACACTCTGATGGTTCTGGTAATGTAAAGCTTGTAGGTGGTTACTCCAAGGAAATTTTAAACAAGCTGGGGAAAACACCACAGGATTTTTCTAGCCATAGCAATAAATACTACGAGTTCGCGTCTGGTGGTAAAAAGTATCTTGGTGAGACATGGGAGGATGCATTTCGAGGTCCAGATGATATGAACGACTCAGGCGTAGGTGTCATCTCACAAGAAATAGGCCCAGTTAGTCTTGTTCCAGTTAAGGGTGGATTTTAACCTAGAATTAAAACTTTGGGACTCTGTCAGCAAAGACATGAAATATGAGCATAAGTTTCCTGAATTTAAAAATTTGTCTGACAAAACGTTACAAGGAATGACACTTCGTGACCTAATTGCTCAGGACGTAAAAGGGTTATCACTCAAGGCAATATTTAATATGCCATATGACGTAAAGCAAATTGCTGGAGGCAGCACTGGAGTAACTGTAAAGGGAAAATCAATCCATCTTGACTATCTGAAGATGATCAAGTCAGGCGGCCGTGAGTGGAAATTTGAATCATTAAAAAATGGGGGTAAATTCTCATTCTCTGATGTTAAAAGCAATTCCTGGTATTCGAAGGCTGTTAATGCAGTTTCAGAAGGCGGAATGTTTAGCGGATTTTCTGATGGTGCATTCAAACCCGACAAGGCCATGAGCCTTGCAGAATTATTTAAGGTTATTGCCATTGGATCAGGAGAGTTAAACTCCAACCATCCTGTATATTGGGCTGCGGGCTACGTTGCATTCGCTAAAGCTAACGGGCTTGTTCTTTCAGATGTAGAGGAAACATCAAAATACTGGGACACTCCAGCAACAAGGGAGCAAGCAGTTTATGCTCTTGCAGTGGCTGCAAATAATTTAGATAAGAAGGAAGTAAATGATACCATCAAAAGCGACAGCATTAAGGACTGGAACAGCATTGACTCTAGAATGAGAGAAATGATTCGTTTCGCATATAATGCAGGAATTGTTAGGGGAAACGAAGATGGGACATTTAACCCCAAGAGTAAAATTACCCGTGCAGAGATCTCTCAAATTCTATATAACATCAACTGGACAAAACCAAAGAAGTAATTAGATGATTATCCATGCTAAACTAAAGTACATAAGCCTCAATTTTGTAGACAAAATCACGGTTAAAATTCATGAGGTTTTAACCTACAGCTGTCCCCTCTGCTGAGAGGGGATTTCTTTGTGTATTTATATATCACTAAGATTTGTTCTGAATGTTGACGATTGTAATTTTAACCCATATTATTAAATTATATGTAACATTATCTTCCGATAGGATATGGAAAAGGTGGTGCCTGAATTTGATTTCTATACTCACAATACGTGAAGAAATGACAGATTATTTGAGAACTCACAGATTAACGATTACTCAATTCTCTAAGATTTCAGGCATAAATTCCGGTACCCTAAGCCGTATTTTAAGCGGGAGCAAGCCGATCTCAATGGAGCAGCTTGAGCGGATTACCTTCGCTATGGGTTTGGAAGAATCGCATTTTTTCAGCAGTTACATTGATGAGTGCTTCTCATTTTCTGCACCCAATTGGAGAAGACTCAGGCCGTTTTTATTAAGATGCGCTGAACTGAACCGGCTGGACTGCATTGAGCAGGTTGTAGATAACCTGCTGGATAATTTAGCTTATGCTCCGTCCTTATTCGAAGTTGCAGAGGAGTTATTTGAACAGAAGAAATACGAAGCGGCGGCCCTACTCTATAAGGGGGTGAGCGCCAGTGAGAAATACCAGCATTCGGAGAGGCTGGCTCTGTGTCAGTATCGATTGTTTGTTACTACATTGGGCGGCGACTTGGATGCCAACTTGGAAGCGGCCATTTTGTTTGAAGCCTATGTGGATCGGCTTGATGAATTAGATCAATTGGAAGCACTCAGGCGGTTAGCCCACGTGTTTGGGGCCGCACACAAATGGAAAAAGGTAGAACAACTTGCTCGGAAATTACATAAAATTGCAACCATACAGTATAAATATGAGGTTAACTCAGGTGCGGGTAATCAAGGGGAACGGCGACCTAAGAAACCAGTATATTATTATATCTTCTATGCGCTGCTTACCCTTTCTGTAGTATGTGAAGAATGCGGTCAATATGAGCAGGCAATGCATTATGCTGCATTGTACGCTGATTCCAGCTGGGTGCGTGAAGATACAGAAGAATCGAAGCAAATTATCAGACAGTTTCAGGAGTGGGCTGTTGCAAATACCTATATTTATCGACTATTAGCAGGAGATATGAAAATGCTCACTGAATATGTTAATTATCTTAACTGCCATGAGGAAGAGGTGTTTACAGGACTTTGTAGCATTGTCCAAGCCGCTAATCTCTATGGGCACAACATTGATGACATTTTAGAGCGTTTTTCATCCTTTGTTCCATATTCAATTCACCAAAGTGAATTTGGTGGATATAGTAAACCTATTATCATGGACCAAACTGCACAATTCCTAAGTGACTTGGCAGCTTATCAATTACATAATAATCGTCATGAAGGCATAAGTTTAATTTTACAGGGATTAGATTTATCCATCAAAATCAACAGTGAAAAGAATATTATTAGATGTATGGCATTATTTGAAAAGTATAGAGGTATCTCGGAGGATAAGGAAAAAGAAAAATTCAAAAGCTTAGTAAATGAGGTGGAAAGATTAAATGAGGAAAAAAATAATTTCTTTGTTAGCTCTATTTAGTTTTATTCTTGCTATTAATGTACCATTAACAGTTACAAATCATTCTGGACAACTAATAAGCGTTATGAGTCATGGTTGGGGGACAGGGGAAGATTAATGCTATTAGTTTTCAGTGTCCAGTTGATTTTAATGTTGAAATGAATCTAGATCAATTGCATTAGCCAGCCTATAGTGCTGGCTTTTTTTGTGTCAGTTAAGAGACCACGTATATACTGCATGGAATGAAGTAATCCGGGTGAGGCTAAAGGGGATGCTAGCCGGGCTTATCGCTCCCTTTTTACTGGTTATTAGGCATTAGCTGTGAATATAGGTTAGAATATAAGTAAAGAAAGAAGCAGAGTGGGAGTGTAAATATGGCAAATGAAGAAGAAGTACTGTTAACCAAGGAAGGCTTGGCCAAGATCGAGGAAGAGCTCAAAGAGCTGAAGACGGTGAAGCGCAAAGAGTTGGCAGAGCGTCTTAAGGTAGCCATCAGTTATGGCGATTTGAAGGAGAACAGTGAGTATCATTCTGCGAAGGATGATCAGGCCTTCATGGAGACGCGGATTCTGCAGCTGGAGAAGATGCTCCGCAACGCTAAGGTTGTGGATGCGGGCAGCCTGAATCTCAATAAAGTAAGCGTAGGCTCTGTAGTCGTGCTGAACGACATTGAGTTTGCCGAGAAGGTAGAGTATCAGATTGTAGGACCGGCTGAAGCAGATGTAGCCAACAATAAGCTGTCTTATGAGAGTCCGCTGGGCAAGGAGCTGCTCGGCAAAGAAGTCGGCAGTAAGATCGAGGTTGAGGCTCCGGCAGGAATTATTAAATATGAGCTGTTGGAGATCAAGTCGCTCTAGAATTCCATAAACATAAGAAATCCCCTTACATGAATTGGTGTAAGGGGATTTCTTATGTTTGACTGTTAGATTGAGCTCTTCCTACGGGTAAGGATCAGAAATGCCCCCGCGATGATCAGTATAGAAGCAATGACAGGCTGGCTGCCAGCAAGGCTGCCAAAGACCGCTCCGATGGAGAAGATTGCGAAGAATAACAAGGATAGTCCTGTCAGAATGTTAATGGGAATCAGCAGCCATTTGTTGCGTCCGCCGAACCAGTACAGTTCGAACAAGCCTGCTGCCGGAGCAAAAATAAATCCGGGCCACATGATGCCCCAGCTGTCAAACAGCATGGCGATCTGACACACAATCGCTACAGCAAGCAGCACCCCTCCCGGAACTAGTACACCTACCCCGCGCCGTCCAAGAACCCCAAAGTACAACCAATGAAAGAAGATACTCACCGGCAGTATAAACAAGCTTGGCCAGAAGTAAACGAAGATACTGCCAGTGCTGAAGTGTAAATCCCCTCTGATAAACAAAAAAGCACCTAAAAGAATCAGAATAGGACCGATTAGGATGTTTCGATTCACTCTCAACATGCTCACTCCTCATGTTCACGTTCAAATTTCCTTCAGCATACCACGCCCCACAGGAAATGTCTTCATCCGCAGGAAGTGGCTTCAAGATCAGTCTCCAGACCGATGGCATACCGGCTGTAATATGCTGGGCGGCACGGCAGGAATAATTTCTGGTTTCCAAGTCATACTAACCCATAATCATCCAATCTAGGAGGGGTTAGGGTGCATAGACCCGTGGAAGCCTCGGAAGAGCAGAAGCATCTTGTGTCAGAACTGGGGACGAATCTCGGCCATATCCGCAATCAGTTGGGCAATAGCAGTGATCTGATGATCAAGGAGCTCAAAAGCCTGCAGCAGTGGCCCTCTGCGCTTATATATCTGGATGGGCTGATCGACAATCAGCTGCTTCATGGCTCGATCTTGCATTCCTTAATGACGAGCGAGCCGCCAGGCAGCTGCGGGGACGGTGAGCAGCGGCTGGTTTGCTTGCAGGAGCAGGTGCTTGTAGCTGCAGATACGGGCAGCTTCACTTCCATGGAGGAGCTGTTCAACCGCCTTCTCTCAGGCCATATCATTCTTCTTCTAGAAGGGATGGATAAGGGGCTGTGGATCGGTGCGGCGGGATGGGAAGATCGGAGTGTAAGTGAGCCGCAAACCCAGACGGTGGTGCGTGGGCCGATGGAAGGATTCACAGAGAATCTGCGCAAGAACACCTCGCTGCTTCGCAAGCGAATCCGCGATCCTCATCTGTGGATAGAAACCCGTAAGATCGGGCAAATGACGCAGACGAATGTAGCCATTATGTACATCAAGGGAACAGCGGATGAAGGCATTGTAAAGGAATTACATTCAAGACTTGACCGGATTGACATGGACGGTATCCTGGAGGGCGGTTATATCGAAGAACAGATTCAGGATGGGCAAAGGACTTTATTTCCCACGGTTTATAATTCGGAACGTCCAGACACGATAGCTTCAGGGCTGCTTGAAGGCAGAATTGCCATACTGGTGGATGGGACGCCCTTTGTGATGTTGATCCCGGCCTTGTTTGTACAGTTCCTTCAGGCTGCCGATGATTATTATCAGCGAACCTATATCAGCAGTTTATTACGCCTTCTGCGTTACCTTGGCTTTTTTATTGCAATGCTGGCACCTGCGCTTTACATTGCTGTCTCAACCTTTCATCAGGAAATGCTACCGACGAACCTCCTAATCAGCATCGCTTCCCAGAGGGAAGGGGTCCCTTTTCCCGCCTTTATCGAAGCGCTTCTGATGGAGGTTACCTATGAGATTTTGCGCGAAGCAGGGGTGCGGATTCCGAAGACGATTGGCCAAGCCGTCTCGATTGTCGGCACACTGGTTATCGGGCAAGCAGCCGTAGAGGCGGGAGTCGTCTCGGCGGCAATGGTCATTATCGTGTCGATCACGGCCATATCGAGTTACGTCATTCCAGAGAATGATCTGACGGTTGCCGTACGGATCTTAAGATTTGGTTTCATGTTTCTGGCAGGTTCGTTTGGACTTCTGGGCATTCTGCTGGGGCTGCTTGCCATACTGCTTCATTTAACAACTTTATGTTCATTCGGTGTACCTTATATGAGCCCTTTCGGGCCATTTATTGCACCAGATATTAAGGATAGTCTTTTTCGCCTTCCTTGGCCGAAGCTGAAAACCCGGCCGAACCCTAAGTATGTGGCCGACACAGTAAGGCAACAGCCCCGCAAACGGGTAATTCCGAAGCGCTCAAAAAAGGGAGACAGCGGCAGATGAAATCAAAGTTGTGCATCATTCGATTGGTTATTGTAATGGGCCTGTTGTCCATCACGCTGTCCGGCTGCTGGGACCGCAAAGAGTTGAATGAGTTAGGGATTGCTGTCGCTCTAGGGATCGACATGGACGGGGAGGACATCCGAGCTTCAACGCAAATCGTGGTACCGTCGGAGGTAGCCTCTAAGTCAACATCAGGTAAAGGAGGGGCAGCGGCTGTTGTCTTCGAAGCGAAGGCGCCGACCTTGTTGGAAGCTGTACAGAAAATGACCGTGGACAGCCCGCGCCGCATATACCTATCGCATATTCGTATGCTCGTCATCAGTGAAGAGTTCGCGCGTAAGGGCATCGCCGAGATCGTAGAGACATTAATCCGAGAACCCTCTGTTCGTTCAGACTTTTATATTGTCATTGCCAAAGGATGCAGGGCTGAAGAGATCCTTAAAATTATGACGCCAATTGAGCGGATTCCAGCCAATAAACTATTCTTCTCGCTAAGTGAATCTTCTGCAATCTGGGCTCCAACAACCAAGGTAACTGCAGATGAGCTGATGGATATCCTGCTGGATGAGGGGATTCATCCGGTCTTAACAGGAATTGAATTACACGGTAATGCCAAGACAGCCGAGGGGATAGGAGAGGATAATATTAAGCCGGCTGTACCTCTGGCCAGGCTGCAGTACAACAGCCTTGGCGTCTTTAAGAACGACAAGCTCATAGGCTGGCTAGATGAGGAGGAGAGCAAGGGAGTTAATTACATCCGCAACCATGTGGATACGACCGTTGGCTATGCGGATTTGCCTGAGGGAAGAGTGACGCTGCGCATCTTGGATAGCTCTACCCAGTTAAAGGCTCTTATAGAAGATGGTGCTCCCAAAATCAAAATCAGCGTATCCAATAAAGCTGTGCTGTCAGAGATCCGTTCTCCCAAGGTGAAGCTCGGAAGCTCTGAAGATATCCGCAGGATTGAAGCCGCCAATAATGAACGGCAAATCGAAATTTTGCAGGAGGCCGTACAGACCGTCCGCGATAAATTCAAGGTCGATATTTTTGGATTCGGCAATCAGATTTACCAGACGAATCCGAAGGTTTGGAAGAAGCTGGCCCCCAATTGGGACAAGATGTTCTTGGAAGTGCCTGTTGAATATACGGCCCGGACAAAGGTCGATAAAGTGGGCACGATGCTGGATACGTATCAGGAGAAAATGAAGGAGTAATTGAACATGATAACGGCCTTGGTGATTATCGTTGCCCTAGCTATTGCGATTAAGGAGGTGCCTTCCTTATTTCGGACAAGAAAATGGAGGGATATTGCGGTCTTCTTGGTGATGCTTACAGGGGGAACCATATTCAGCAGCATGGCAGTCCAGATGAAGCGGATGACCAGTCCGCTCAAAATCATTGAAATCATCTACGGCCCAATAAACGGCTTGTTCACCAAGTGGTTTGGCTGATGGGAGAAGGGGCTGAAGTGATGCTGGAGAAGGAGAAAATCAGTGCCAGGCAGCTGGCAACGCTTATTTTCCTATGCGGAATGGGCGATATGTTTCAGCTGTTTCCGGGCGCGATTACCCCGATTGCTCACCAGGACAGCTGGATCGCTTCTTTGATCAGCATTCCTTGCGGGGTGTTAACGGTATGGATTCTGCTGCAAGTGCATGCTGCTCATCCGGAGCTGTCCTTGATCGGACTATCCAAGCATATTTTGGGGAGATGGCTTGGCGGAGTGGTGTCCCTCTGGTATTTATTCTATTTTCTAATGGTCTCGTCCTATCTGCTTCGGGAGATGGGCGATTTCCTGACGACACAGATCTTCTTGAAGACACCGCTGCAGGTCATCCATCTGCTGTTTATCCTACTCATTGTAGGGGCCTTAATCGCAGGGCTTGAGGCGGTGGGGCGAAGCAGCGAGATCATTCTGCCGATATTTCTTCTGTTTGTCCTGATTCTAATGGTGTGTCTGCTCCCCAAATTGGAATTCAAGCATCTGCGTCCCATGGGGGAAAATCCGCTCGGATCCATTATTCAAGGCAGCCTGCTGGCTTCCATGTATCCATTTGCCCAAATGTCCGCATTTCTTATGGTCCTGCCGAATGTGAACTGGAAGTCTAAATACAAGAGGGATACCCTGTTGGCAGCGGCCTGTGTGGGAAGCCTGCTGTTCTGCTTACTGGTCATTTCTCTGCTCGTTATGGGGACGCAGATGACAGAGGTGAGTGTCTATCCTACCTACGTTTTGTCCCAAATTATTAACATCGGTAACTTTGTACAGCGGATTGAGGCGATCATGGCTATTGCCTATCTCACGGCGAGTTATCTGAAGTCGGTGATCTTTTGTTATGCCTTTGTCAAAGGGGCTGCCGAGCTCTGTGGGTTGGATCAATATAGAAAGCTGGTACTTCCGGCCGGTATGCTGGTGTTCGGTATGGCGGTTCTGATTGCGCCTGATGTCATTTATTATCTCAAAACCATCGTAATGCCCTGGGCGTATTGGGATCTGACCAACGGCGTACTTCTTCCCCTCTTGTTATTGGGGGCTTATGCCGTGAGAAAACGCTGGAGGAAACGGCAAGCTTGAAAGGAATAGCAGGATTAGGAGGCGGGAAGGTGACAGATGGCAACATATCGGTAAGGCAGCTCGGAAGCCTTATCTTCTTATGTTATATCGGAGATATGATCTTGTTGTTCCCTTCTACCATCGCGGGAATGGCAGAGCAGAATGCGTGGATCTCCTGCTTGCTGGGGATTCCGGGCGGACTTGCTGTAATTTGGCTGCTGCTCAAAGTAAGCTCGCTCTATCCTGAAATGTCTTTAGTGGAGATGAGCCGCAGCACTATGGGGAAATGGCTGGGAACCGCCGTATCGCTATGGTATATGTATTATTTCCTCATAAGCTCTGCCTATTTGGTACGGGAGATGGGTGATTTCATGACGACCATGATTTATATCCAAACCCCACTTCCTGTCATCCATCTGCTGTTCGTGCTAGTTATTGTGCTGGCACTGCTTGTGGGTCTGGAGAGCATAGGCCGCAGCAGTGAGATCGCTCTCCCTCTGTTTATACTGTTTGCTGCCATTCTCATTGTTTGCTTGGCTCCTAAGGTGGATCTTCACCATCTTAGGCCATTTGGGGAAGGCGGAATGCGGTCCACTCTTTATGGGCTCCTGTTTACTACCGGCTACTCGTTTGGGGAGATGTGTGTATTCCTCATGATTCTTCCCTCTGTACGCAGGAAGCCCCATATGAATCGGGAGATTCTCTTAATTACAGGACTCTCAAGTCTTCTGCTTTGTTTGATTGTGTTTATGTCCTTGTCGGTGATGGGGGCTTCACTGACTAAGCTCACCGTGTACCCCACCTATTTTCTTGCCCAGTTGATTAACATTGGGAACTTTGTTCAGCGGATTGAGGCGATTATGGCTACGGCCTGGCTGCTGACAATCTTTTTCAAGACGGTTATTTATATGTATGCATTTACGAAGGGCTGTGCCCAAACTTTCGGCTTGCGAAACTTCCATTCCTTAATCCTTCCTGCGGGGTTGCTGCTGTTCGGTCTGGCTATGGAGGTCTCCCCGAATGTGGAGTATTACTTAAAGACGATTCTGCCCTACTGGATCGGCTGGGACACGACGAACGGGATCATTCTTCCGCTTCTTCTTCTGATTGTCTACGGCGTTCGCAAAAAATGGACCCAGTCACATTCTTTATAGCCTGGCTGCTCCATCTCCTATAAAATGGAATCATAATTCCATTTAGAAGGAGGAGCGCGCTTGCTATGAAAAATCTGCTCATCGTTGAAGATGACCGCAGTTTGAATAGAGGAATCGCCTTAACCCTTGCACAGAGCGGCCTGCATACCTGGCAGGCTTACAGTATCGCTGAGGCAGAGCAGCTGCGGAATGACCTGAGGATTGACCTCATCCTACTGGATGTACATTTGCCGGATGGAAGCGGCCTGGATTATTGCGAGAGGATTCGGAGGGGCTCCAGGGTGCCGATCATTTTTCTCACCGCCAACGATATGGAGGCAGATATTGTGAGCGGCTTCGAACTTGGCGGTGATGACTACATCACCAAGCCGTTCAGCTTAATGGTGCTTCGCGCCAGGGTCATGGCCGTCCTGCGGAGGACGGATTCGGGCGGAGAGCATCAGTATGCGATAGACCGTCTGAGCTTTGATTTTGCGAAGATGGAGTTCTGCAAGGATGGGGAACAGCTCGTATTAAGCCGCACGGAACAGAAACTGCTTCGAATGCTGGTAAGTCATGCGGGAAATATTCTGTCCAGAGAGCAGCTGATGGACAAGGTCTGGACCCAAGACGCAGAGTTCGTGGACGAGAATGCCCTGACAATGGCGATTAAGCGTCTGCGGGCCAAGCTGGAGGACAAGCCATCCTCCCCGAAGTATATTAAGACCATATATGGCCTGGGCTATATGTGGGCGGAAGGAAATAATCATGAAAATTGAACAGGATCGCAAGCTTACACGGGCGGTCATCATTTCAGCAGTGGCTCTGCTGATCTTGACCAGCGCATTTATAGCGGTTGTATATTGGCTGAGGGGCTTTGATCCAGCCCTGCTGTGGATTTCCTGCGCCTATATGCTTGCGGTGCTCCTGCTAGGCGGATGGCTGTTCAGCCGCCTGAAGCAGAGCATGTCAGTGGTCTTCGACAGTATAGAGAGCATCGTAACCTTGGCTATGGACGGGAGAGAGCTGGCTGCTACTTATGAGGAGAACCGTCTGTCCTCATTGCAGCATAAGCTGACCCGGTATATTCGCCTTTCACAGGCGAACGGGCAGACCTTGCAGCAGGAGAAGGACCGGATTAAGGAGCTCATCTCGGATATTTCCCACCAGACTAAGACACCGCTGTCCAATATCATGCTGTACAGTCAGCTGCTTGCAGAGCTTCCCCGTCTGGACCTGGAAGCGCAGGAGCTGGTGTCGAGCATTCAATCTCAATCGGACAAGCTGAAATGGCTGATTGAATCCTTGATTAAGCTATCGAGGCTTGAAGCGGGCATTATCTCGCTTCATTTGGAGGCCGCACCTGTGATTCGGACGGTTCAGCAAGCGGTATCTGCGATGTACTCTATGGCGGAGAGCAAAGAGATCCAGGTGGAGGTTATTTGTGATCCAGGAATCCAGGCGCTGCACGATGTGAAGTGGACTGGCGAGGCCCTGTTCAACCTCCTGGAGAATGCGGTGAAGTACACGGATCAGGGGGGCGTTATTCGAGTCTCGACGTTCAGCAACGAGATGTTTACACGCATTGACGTAGAAGATACAGGCATCGGAATCGGCGAAGAGGAGCTTCCTTATATCTTCAAGAGATTCTACCGGGGCCAGAATGCTTTGGACCGGGAAGGCGTAGGCATCGGCCTGTTCCTGGCCAGGGAGATTGTGATGACCCAAGGGGGACATATCAAGGTGTTCTCCAAGCTGGGTCAGGGAACCAAGTTCTCCGTTTTCCTCCCGCAAATCTGATTATGTCTAATCCGTTAGTTTTGGGACAGGGCTCAGTTAGATTTGTTTGTTACTTTTGAAGAAGTAACCATTACTTAAGAGCCGGGGGGAAGCGAAAGTTGCCTATTTTGAAGATGGAGCATTTGAAGAAATACTATGGAAACGGCGAGCAGATGGTCAAGGCGCTGGATGATGTGTCGCTGGAGGTGGAGCAGGGCGAGTTCGTAGCCATCGTAGGTACCAGCGGCAGCGGCAAGTCTACGCTCCTGCATATGCTGGGCGGGCTGGATCGCGCGACAGAGGGCAAGGTTTATGTGGATGACCATGATATCTTTGCTATGAATGACGATAAGCTGACGATCTTTCGGCGCAGGTCGGTGGGCTTTGTCTTCCAGCATTACAATCTGGTACCGATCTTGAATGTGCTGGAGAATATCGTGTTGCCGATTGAGCTGGACGGCGGCACGCTGGATAAGAAATACCTGGATACGATTATTCAGGCTTTGGGTCTGCAGGGAAAGCTCCACAGCCTGCCCTCTAATCTGTCCGGCGGCCAGCAGCAGCGCGTGGCCATTGCGCGAGCGCTGGCAACCAAGCCTTCGATCATTCTGGCGGATGAGCCGACAGGCAACCTGGACAGCAGGACAAGCCAAGAGGTGCTCATCCTGCTGAAGCAGATGAGCGAGCGGTTCCACCAGACCATTGTGATGATCACGCATAATGAGGAGATTGCCCAGACGGCTGACCGGATCATCCGGATTGAGGACGGCCGGATCGCCTCGTCCGGGAAGCTGGGGGCCGGAGGTAGGAGCCAATGATTAAGACCAACAATCGTAAGGCGATCTTCCGGCTGGCTGGGAAGAGTCTGAAGGCAGGCCGCCTGCGCAGCGTGATGATCATCTGCGCCGTGGTGCTGACCACGCTGCTGATCACCTCTGTATTTACCATGGCCCTCAGCATTAACAAGTCTATGGAATATGCACAGATGAAGACGATCGGGTCGGATTTTCATGGAGCATATAAATATTTATCTCCGTCAGAGGTAGAGAAGCTGAAGAAGCACCCGTCCATCCGAGAATATGGGGTATCCACTATGGTAGGCAGGGTGCATGACGGAAAGTTCAAGCACCAGCCCATGGAAGTGCTTCATGTTGATGAGAATCAAGCCAAGCATAGCTTTGTTCATTTTATTCAAGGCGGGTTGCCCAAGGCTGAGAACGAGGTCGTTCTCAGTACCTGGGTACTGGATAAGCTCGGCGTTCAGGCTAAGCTTGGCGAGCCGGTAAAGCTGAACGTCGATACAGATGAGCAGGTCATCTCCTATGAATTTGTTCTGTCCGGGTATTATGAGTCAGACGAAAATTTGTCCATGTCCGGCTTAGCTTACGTCTCAGAGCCTTTTGCCAAGAAATACATCTCGCATATCGATCCGGCTGTATCCAAGGCGCAAAATTCCTATGTGAACACCTCCCAGCTAAGCGTTATGCTTGACAGCCCTCTCCATATTGAGGAGAAGCTGAACAAGATACTGACCGATACGGAGCTCAAGGCTGAGATTGGGGTGAACTGGGCCTATACAGCGAATAAGTTCTCTGATCGTCTGCTCGATTTGCTGCCTTATATGGCTATCATTCTAATTATCATGCTGAGCGGATACTTGTTAATCTATAACATCTTCTATATATCTGTGGTGAGGGATGTCAAATTCTACGGGCTGCTCAAGACGATCGGCACGACACCCCGTCAGCTGCGCAGGATCATCATGATCCAGGCAAGACTGCTCTATGCTGTGGGCCTTCCCGTCGGGCTTCTCCTGGGATATGCAATCGGCCGCTGGATTACACCCATGATTAACGATGGCTTTCTTGGCGGCTCTGCGGAGCCTGTCTACTCGGTGAGCCCGCTAATCTTCATCGGCGCAGCCTTGTTCTCTTACCTTACCGTCTGGATTGCTGCCCGCAAGCCGGGCAGAATCGCTGGACGTATTGCCCCTGTAGAAGCGGTCAAATTCGCCGGGGTTCAGGGCGGGAAGAAGCGCGCGAAGCGCTCGGAGCATGGCGCGAAGCTATACCGCATGTCCTTGGTGAACCTGCTTCGCAGCAAGAAGAAGCTTGTGCTGATGCTGTCTTCACTGAGCTTGAGCATTATATTATTCACTTTGATCTATACCGTCATATCTTCACTGAACGTTAATAAATATTTAAACTCCTATATCGCCGGAGACTTTCTGATTAAGAATAATTCGGTGGTCTTAGAGCAAGGAGAGCGAGCGGGTGATCCCCGTCAGTTGTCCGAAACTTTTACGGATCAATTGAGCGAGATTGACGGAGTCCGCAGTGTGGACAATGTGTACTTCAAACCGACAATTTACCCGATGGACGAGAAGGTCCGGGCTGCCTTAAAGCCGCTTGAGGCTGAAATTAACAGTTTAAATGACCCCTATATGAAGGAGTTCCTCGCTAAGGGAAAGGTGGATGTGGATTTGTATGGCATCGACCCCGGCTGGTATGAGATGCTTCAGCCTGATGACATTGTAGAGGGTTCCTTCGATAAGCAGAAGTTTGCCTCCGGCCGCTATGTTCTGATTGCGGAATCCCTCTTGGGAAAAGAGGATCAGTACACCAGGTATTACCACCCGGGGGACAAAATCACGTACCCATTCCTGGGAACAAGCTATGAGGTCATGGCTGTCGTGAAATACAACGCTTTCTATGCTGCAACGACACATAGGTTCTCGGCTACAGGATACAACGCCTTTCTTCCTGCATCAGAGCTCCGTCAGAATCCTTCACTGTCAGGGGATCAGGCTCCATGGATTCTGTCCTCTACCATTCAAGCCGATCCGGCTAAGCTGGATGCCGTGAACCAGAAGCTGCGGTCGGTCACGCATGGGATAGATGACTGGACCTTGAAATCTAGGGAGGAGTACAGAGAGGAGCTGGGGGGCTTTATCCGTATTTTTCAGACAGTAGGCTATGGCCTTAGCTTGGTCATCGCTCTCATCGGGGTGCTGAACTACATCAATACCGTTCTTACCGGCGTAATCTCCCGCCGCAGTGAGTTCTCCATCTTGGAGAGCATCGGCATGACCAAGGCGCAGCTGAAGCGAATGCTGGTCTATGAGGGACTCTATAATGTGCTGTTCACCATGCTGATCGTCTCAACGCTCGGCGTTCTGATCACTTACAGCATCGCCAAGATGCTGGCGGAGAATATGGCTTTTACCGTGTTCCATATGAGCGCAATACCTTTTGTAGCAGTTATTCCCGTTCTGATCATTATTGCTTACGTGGTAACTACAGGGGCTTACAGAATGCTGACCAAGTCTACGATTGTCGAGAGATTAAGAGAAGTGGAATAGCGGCAAGGCTGGTCCATGTAGGGGGATAGACAGAATCGTAGTCAGGGGAAGAATAACAGCTCCCATAGCATCGGGAGCTGTTATTTGCTGTGAGGAAGCTGGCCGCTTGCAAATAACCGCTGAATCTCCTCGTAGGCCTCCGGGGTGCCTATATCGTAGATTTCTCCCTCTGCCCTATAAGCCATAACTTCCTGGCGGCGGTATAGCCATTCGGGGAAGCGGCTCGGCGAATCGGCAGAATGCCCCTCGGCCAGGTAGGTTCGAAACAGCGGGAGGGTTTCTTTTTTATATAAATACAAGGCATATACGCCCAGATTGGACTTCGGAACAGCCGGCTTCTCTTCGAAGGAGATGACGCGGCTCTTCTCATCCAGCTCGGCTACGCCGATGCTCTGCAGCTCCTGCTCATCCTCTGTGACCTTCACCAGAATGCAGTCTCTGTTCATTTTATAGAAATATTCAATGAATCCGCTTAGTCCGAACGTAAACAAGTTATCTGCTGCCATTACCAACAGATCGTCTTGCAGCTGCAGCTGCTCCTGTTCCAGAACATACTGAATATCTCCGATGGCCCCCAGCTTATCGTCTACAGATTGGGTGCCGTCATCTATAATTTTGAGGTCTTTGCCCATCTGCCTGCGGTCAGCCCAATCGACGAAGGCTCCATAATACTTATGGTTTGTTACCAGTACGATTCCTGTGATGCCATCGACCTCTTCCAGCCGATCTATGATATAGTCCAGCACGGCTTTGCCTTGATGAACCGGAAGCAGCGCTTTGGGCTGGTTCAGGGTTAGGGGATATAGTCTCGTTGCGTAGCCTGCGGCAAGAATCAAGGCTTTCATAAGGACGCCTCCTGTTCTGTTTCTTGGAGTGACATAGGTTTTTTTAGTTGTAGTATAGCGTATTCCCTTCTAATATTGTAGGCTGCCAGTCCAGGAAGGGGATATAGCCTAGACCCAGGTTGGAAAAACATGACATAATGGAACTGTTATACAAGAACTAAAGGATATCGGGGGCGCTGGTGAATGGGTGTGCAGCAGGTATTAATCGTGGATGATGATCGGGATATTGTTAATTTGATCGGGGAGTATTTAAGTCTGGAGGGTTATGCTGTGCTTACAGCCCTCAGCGGGCAAGAAGCTCTGGAGCTGCTGAATACCCGTGCAGTTGACCTAGTGGTTCTCGATCTTATGATGCCCCGAATGGATGGCTTCGAGGTCTGCCGAAGAATTCGGGAGAGCAAGGACATTCCCATTCTGCTGTTAAGCGCTAAATCTACGGATATGGATAAAGTGGTAGGACTGCGGACAGGGGCGGACGATTACATCGTGAAGCCCTTCAGCCTGATTGAATTGGCGGCGCGGGTTGAAGCCCAGTTAAGAAGATACAGCTATATGACGGACCGACACACGCAGCAGCAGGCAGAGACTATACATTATCATGGCCTTCGGATTGAAGAGGCGGCTCGAAATGTATTTCTGTATGATCGGAAGATTAAGCTGACTCGGACAGAGTATGATATTCTGCTGCTGCTTGTGAAGAATGCCGGCAGGGTGTTTTCGCTGGAGGAAATCTTCGAGCGGGTATGGGGAGAACGATCCCTGGAAGGCAGCGCAAGCACAGTCATGGTTCACATTGCCAGGCTGCGCGAGAAGATTGAAGAAGACTCCAGAAATCCGAAGGTGATCTTGAATGTGTGGGGGGTTGGCTACAAGGTTGAAAAAGACAACAAGCATCGGATTTAAGCTGCTGCTCATGCTGATGGCCTCCATCTTCTGCACGGCTGCCTTTATCATGATCGTACAGATGGTGCTGCTGCCGCTTGCGGGGCTATCGCGCGAGCGGTTAAGCCAGCTGGAAGAGACTTACGCCTTCCTGTACTCTGTTGTATTCCTTGGAATGACCGTGCTGATCTTCATGCTGCTGTCGCGCCGTATCATCCGCCGGATCACAGCTGTAAATCAGGCGGCCAGCCAAGCGGGCAGCGGAGACTTTGACGTCAAGTTGTTCGATCCGGTTCAGGATGAGATTGGGGAGCTGACCACAAGCGTGAATCAGATCGTGCAGCAGATGCGGGAGACGCTGGACAGCCAGAAGCGGGCCGAACGGATGAAGCATGAGATGATTACTCATATCTCCCATGACCTTCGGACCCCGCTGACCTCACTGCTGGGCTATCTTGATCTGCTGGAGGCTTCCGGGGGAGACGCCCAGACTGCTGCACGGTATGTGCAGATCGCGCAGCGCAAGGGCGAAGAGCTGAAGAGCCAGGTTGAGAGTATGCTGGAATACTGCCACTTGCACTTTAGTGATATCAAGCTAAGTTTGGGGCAAGTGGATGCCGAGGCGCTAATCCGGCAGGTGCTGATCGACTTTGTGCCTCAGCTGGAGGCGGCGGGGATGCGCTTTGATCTGGAGTGTACTGCGGAGAACCGGGGTCTAGAAGCGGATATTTCGCTGCTGGTGCGCTGCCTGCAAAATATCATCCGCAACAGCATCGCTTACGGCAGTACAGGTGGTCGCTTAAGTCTTCGAATTTATAGCGAGGGGATGTATCTTCATATAGATATTAAAAATTACGGCGAGCCTATATCCCCTGAAGACCTGCCTTTTTTATTTGAGGAGCTGTACCGTGCCGAGAGATCAAGGAGCAGCGATACGGGGGGCAAGGGCATGGGGCTTTCGATTGCCAAGCGGATTATGGAGCTGCATCATGGCCGCATTTCGGTGAGAAGCAGCGCGGAAGAAACGGTGTTTACGTTATCCCTGCCAAGGACACAAGCGGATGGAACAGATGGGAGTTTAGAAGGGTAAGCTCCGCTCTTTAAATCTTTAGTAAGTTGTAAGTATTTCTCGAGTAAGCTGTAAGCTCCTTCTTCTACACTAAGGGCAGATTTGTAGAGGAAGGGGTTTTTTTGTATGCTGCGGATTTGGAGGAAATGGAGAGGATCTCGGCTGCTATTGCTGATCCTGGCTGTAGTATTGATCGTAGGGTGGGGCAACATTTACGTTGTAAAGGGCGCATGGGGCGTTGCCAGCTGGTGGTTCCTCATGGCCTTCGGCGCCTTCGGGCTGCTGTCTGCCATCATTGCTGTGTGTGCCTTGATTCGGACGGCTTATATAAGAAAACGGCTGGCGCCGATCTGGTCTGCGGTGCTGATCTTATCCTTGGTTGCTGCGTGGCCGCTCTTTTGGCTGCTCGGCCTTTGGCAAATAGCCTATCCGGCTGACTTAAGCAAGATGAGCCCGGCCGTATCGGTCCGTCTGCCGCTGGACGAGCATGTACTGGTTGGATGGGGCGGAGACACGCTGAAGTCGAACTATCCGCATGTGGTAGTTCCGAGCGAACGCTGGGCTTATGATCTGCTGGTGCAGCCAGCCGGAACGGGGAGTCAGCGGCTAGAGGACTATGGCATTTATGGCGCAGAGGTGTTCGCACCAGCGTCCGGGACTATTGTGGGAGCCTCTGATAAAGAGGAGGATCACAGACCCGGAACGGATGAGCATGATTCTATGCCAGGCAATCATATTTATATTCGTCTCGATGAGACAGGGACCTATTTGGTCTTAGCTCACCTTATGAAGGGCTCGATTAAAGTACAGGTGGGCGACCATGTAGCAGAGGGTGACTTGTTGGCTAAGGTCGGTAACTCCGGAAGCTCCAGCGAACCGCACCTGCATATCCATCATCAGCGGCAGGACCCGTCCAGCACAAGTATGTTCTTGTCAGAAGGGCTGCCTCTATATTTCCGTGACATTGAAGGGCCGTCTATGCCAAAAGGCGGGATGCGGTTAGAACATGGCAAAGAGGTTCCGGCTGGGGATAAAATTTATAACACTTTGCCTTGGTCCAAGCATTAGCAGGTTCCCCTTAAAAGGCGCGCCCGAATTTTTTTCATTAAAATTTGAATTTAGCTTTGTATATCCAACTTCCCCCATGTATAATTGAGGTAATCACATGTTAATACGAACGGTACGCTATTAATTTGGGTTTATTATTCGCATATCAGGGGGAGAGGACATTGGCAAAGGATCAATCGTTATCCATCAAAAAGGTGGTTGCTATCGGGATTGGATCAGCATTATTCGTAATATTGGGGAGGTTCGGCTCTATTCCCTCCGGTATTCCGAATACGAACATTGAGACAACCTATGCGGTGCTTGCGCTGTTCGCTCTGCTGTATGGTCCGGTTACCGGGCTGTTAATCGGGCTGATCGGGCATACGCTGAAGGATGCTATTTTTTATGGGTCGCCCTGGTTCAGCTGGGTGATCGCATCGGCAGCAGTGGGACTGATCGTCGGGTTGTTCTCAAGCAGAATCCGCATTCATGATGGGGAGTTCGGGAACAAGGAAATCATCCGATTTAATCTCGGGCAGATTGTAGCTAATGCTCTAGCGTGGTTCCTAATCGCGCCAACGTTCGATATCCTGATCTATGCGGAGCCGGTCAACAAAGTCTATACTCAGGGGCTGATCGCCGGAATATCTAACATGGTTACGGTGGCCATTCTAGGAACCCTGCTTGCCCTTGCTTATTCCAAGACAAGAACGAAGCGCGGCAGCTTGAAGCGGGAGCTGAACTAGGGTCTTGGGGAATGTTGTTATGCATGCAAAAAAAGTCGGTGGGTCCCACCGGCTTTCTCTTTTTTTTTATCCAACAAACCATGAATAAGGAAGATTCAACTATGAAGAAGGCTGTCATCGAATTTAATCACTTCGGGTTTCAGTACCGGGCCCAGTCAGAGCCGACGCTTCACGATATTGAGCTGACGCTGTATGAAGGGGAGAAGGTGCTGATCGTCGGGCCGTCAGGATCGGGCAAGAGCACGCTTGCACACAGCTTGAACGGTCTGATTCCATTTTATTACCCTGGGGAGATCACGGGTTCTCTTAAGATTCTGGGTGAAGAGCTTAAGGATTCAAGCATTTCCCGGTTGTCGGAGAAGGTGGGTACCGTGCTGCAGGATCCGGATGGTCAATTCGTCGGCTTAACGGTGGCAGAGGACATTGCCTTCAAGCTGGAGAATGACGCGATTTCCCAGGAGGAGATGAAGCGGCGGGTTGCAGAGGCAGCCCATGCAGTGGACATCCAGCAATATTTGGGGGCGTCTCCGCATGCCTTGTCCGGCGGGCAAAAGCAGAAAACGACGCTTGGCGGAGTGCTTGTGAATGACGTGGATATTCTGTTGTTCGATGAGCCGCTGGCTAATCTGGACCCGGCTGCAGGGAAGAAGGCTATCGAGCTGATCGACCAGGTACATGAGGAGACGGGGAAGACCATCGTTATAATTGAACACCGACTTGAAGATGTGCTGCAGCAGCATGTGGACCGGATTGTGGTGGTGAAGCATGGGCGAATTGTAGCCGACATGTCTGCGGATGAGCTGCTAGTTACGGAAATTCTAAGCGAGACAGGGATTCGGGAGCCGCTGTATATCACGGCATTGAAGTATGCAGGCTGTACGATAACTCCCGATATGCATCCGGGACATGTGGATACGATTGAGCTTGAGGGCTGTAAAGATCGGCTGTACGAATGGCTTGAAGAGACGCCGGTACTAGAAGCTGAATCTGAGCAGCCGCCGATTCTGGAGCTTGAGGATGTCTCCTTCAGCTATGAGAAGGGGCACCCGATTCTTCGGGATATTGGCTTTCAGATTCGCCAGGGCGAGATGGTGAGTATTGTCGGACGGAATGGAGCAGGTAAATCAACGATTTCCAAGCTGATCTGCGGGTTTTATCGCCCTACATCTGGGCGCATGCTTTATAAAGATAAGGACCTGAAGGGCGATACGATTAAGCAGCGGGCAGAACGCATCGGCTTTGTGATGCAGAACCCGAATCATATGATCTCCAAGACGATGATCTTCGACGAGATCGCTCTTGGACTGCGTGTACGCGGAGTGAGTGAGGAGGAGGTTCAGGAGCGGGTACATGAAGTCCTTCGAGTCTGTGGACTTTATGCTATGCGCAATTGGCCCATTTCCGCACTCAGCTTCGGGCAGAAGAAACGGGTGACGATTGCCTCTATTCTCGTATTGCGCCCCGAGGTGATCATCTTGGATGAACCGACGGCGGGACAGGATTTCAAGCATTACAATGATATGATGGAGTTCCTGCGGGAGCTGAACTGCCAGGGCATGACCGTGATCATCATCACCCATGACATGCATCTCATGTTGGAATATACCCGCCGGACGATCGTGCTGTCTGAAGGCCGCAAGCTTGCGGATGCTCACCCGGCAAAGGTCCTTACTCTGCCGGAGGTGATGGAGGCGGCTAATCTGAAGGAAACTTCCATCGCCAGGCTGGCTCAGCGGGTCGGCATCGGCGATGCTCAGCAATTGATGCACAGGTTCATCGATCAGGACAGGAGGGTTCGCAGCTCATGAAGGTAAATATGTTGACGTACTCGGATCTCGACTCTCCTGTACATCGTCTGACAGGGGTAACAAAGCTGCTGTTCTTCATCATCTGGTCGGTGACAGCTATGATTACGTATGATACCCGCAGCTTGGCTGTCATGCTGGTCATCAGCCTGATTATCCTAAAAGTATCTAAAGTGAAGTTCAGCGACTATTCATTCATACTCTATGTCATTCTGTTCTTCTTCTTACTGAATCACATTGCAATCTATCTCTTCTCCCCGCATGAAGGCGTACAAATTTACGGAACCCGCCATGAGCTGTTCCATATTGTGGGCTGGTATGATGTGACCTGGGAGCAGCTCTTCTATCAGCTGAACATCACGCTGAAATACATCGTTGTCATTCCAATGGCTCTGCTGTTCATCCTGACGACCGATCCGAGCGAGTTCGCCGCCTCCTTGAACAAGATCGGTGTCAGCTACAAGATCGCCTACTCTGTCTCGCTGGCGATGCGCTATATTCCGGATGTGCAGCGTGACTTTCAGAACATCTCCTTCTCGGCCCAGGCTCGCGGGATTGATATCTCCCGGAAGGAGAAGCTGCCGAAGCGGCTGAAGAATATTGTCTCGATCCTCATGCCGCTCATTCTGACGAGCGTTGACCGGATCGAGAAAATCAGTGCGGCCATGGAGCTTCGCGGCTTCGGGCATGGCCGCAAGCGGACCTGGTACAGCTTTCGCCGCTTTTCACGGGGAGACTATGTCGCCCTTGCGCTCATTCTGGGGATTGCCGTGGCCTCAATGGGACTCACCTTCTCTAACGGCTCGAGGTTCTACAACATATTTAAATAGCGGTCTGATTTAAAGCGTTATTTTCTTAGAGCAGGACTCACACTGATTCCTTGTGCAGTGAGGGCCCTGCTTGTTTTTTATCCTCGTACATACCATAAATTACTAGTAGGACTTTTCCTTACGTCGCTTTATGATAACGTCACTGGGTTGATCTGCTTCTGTTCAGGAATGGCAGGCAGGCGGACAAGGGAGGAGCCTGTCTTCGGAGTGGAGCTATGCATTTGCTTCTTTTTAACGTCAATATTGCTTCTAAAGGTCCATTTTATGGAATGGGAAATGCGTTTAATGAATGACAAGGCGCTTATAGGCGAGAATCAGCTATATCTGATTTATCTAAGGAATTTTCATTCGGGGGAGCATGATTATGAAGAAGAAGGCGCTGCTGTATACCATTCTCGTATGTCTACCGCTGCTGCTCAGCACCTGTTCCAAATCCGATACGAATGCCAAAGCGCCAGTTGGGATAGATCTCCCGCCGAACCGCTACGGGAAGACGCTGGGCTATATTGCGCCGAGAAATGCAGTAGAGCAGTTCATAGCGAGGCGAATGTCAGGGGAGCATGGGGTCTATACCAATTATCTGGACACAGATCAAACCTCGGCAGCCGCTACAGGCCATGAGGTGCTTAGTGAATCGGCCGGCCTTCTCATGCGCTACGATGTCCTCGCGGGGCGTAGAGAAGCTTTCGGCAAAGACTGGGCCCTCGCCCGGAAGACCTTTGATCAGAATACGGGCTTCAGCTATAGATACAGCCCTAAGCAGGATAAGCGATACACCGTTAATGCAGCTGTAGATGATCTGCGCATCATTCGTGCGCTGTATGAGGCTGATTATGTGTGGCCTAAAGCGGGTTATGGCAATGAAGCGGATGGCTATGGCAAGCGATTCTATGAGCATAACGTTAAAGATAGCTATATGTACGACTTCTACGATGATCAATATCGGATGACAGGCCCTTCTATCACGCTGTGTTATATCGATTTAAGGACGCTAGGCATGCTGGATCTGGAGCAGGACGCGAAAGACAAGCTGTACTCCAATATGCTGAATATCGTTCGCGGAGGCTATTTGTCGGATGCCTTTCCCCTTTACGAGACCCGATATAACTATGATGCAAAGGCCTACAGCTCGGACCATATACATACCGTGGAGTCCATGCTTACGATTCTTGCACTAGCTGAGGTTGGGCAGCAGCAGGAGGCGAGCATCAGCTTCATTAAGGAGCAGGTCAAATCGGGCGCGCTTTATGGGGAATACACCAAGAAGGGGCAGCCGACAACAGACGTTCAGTCAACGGCGATCTACGCTATTGCAGCCATGATCGGCTCTGTGCTTTCAGACCAGGAGCTGTACGAGGACAGCATTAGGCGCATGTCCGCTTATCAGCTTCAGGATATGGGCAGCCCTTTGGATGGAGCCTTTGCGGATGGGAAGACGCAGCAGGCCTATTCCTTCGACAATTTGATGGCATTACTGGCTTATACCTATTAAGGAATACAAGCGACCAACAAGGGGGTGTGCAACATGAATGCCAAAAATTCCTTAACCCGTGCACATCACATTTTAATTCAGTTGAGCCGCTATATCTCTCCGGCCTGGATCGCAGCAGCCGGTGTTCTGCTGATTACCGGAATAGCCTTGTTTACGCCTCCGTATATCGGTATGGCTGATAATGGGGATTTTTTTAGAGTAATCCATGGAAATGGATTGTACCCTGCGGATTCAGATCATAGCAGGTATCTCGGCTATTTTGTTAAGGACTACGGAATCTATCAGTATTACAACGAGAACGAGGCTCCTTTGTTTTCCTCCCAATCGTTGTTCATCCAGTTTGCGATCTGGGTGAACAGCTGGTTTGATCCTCTTCACTTCGATCTTCGCGTTCAAGCTGCAATATATACGCTGCTGTATGCGGCCGGTGTCTATCTGTTGGTGGAGAGCCTGACCTGGAGGGTGAAGGCGGTCCATGGCTATATCATCGCCTTGCTCGCCATCTTTATGTTCGGAGACACGGCATACACCGCTTATTTCAACTCTTTCTATAGTGAAAGTGTCGTGCTGATCGCACTCTTGTTCCTGCTGGCCTCGGGGCTGCTGCTCTATCGCCATCGGTACAATGATTATGTGATAATGGCTTGCTTCGGGATCAGCGCACTGCTGCTGACGACAAGCAAGCCGCAGAATGCGCCGGCGGGCATCATTGTCGGCCTGCTGGGCATCCTGCTCATCTTCGCGCGACGGACCAAGACCTTTCGCGTCTCTATGGCTTCGCTGCTGGTTCTGGTCTTATTGACCGGTGTGGCTGCCTATGCCCTGATTCCCAAGGAGTTTGTGAACATTAACAAATACCATGCCATGACGCGGGGAGTGCTGCAAAGTTCAAGTGACCCGGAGGCGGCTTTGAAGGCCTTTGGCATTGATCCACAGTACGCCGTCTTGAATGGGAGCATATATTATGAGCCATTCACCACCGTGGATGTCGATTCGCCGGTTCTGGAGAATCAATTCTATCGGCACTATGGTTTTGGCTCCATTCTTGCCTATTATGCCGCTCACCCAGATCAAGCAAGCCGCATGCTCAATACAGCGGCTAAGAACGCCTTTCAAATTCGCCCGACAGGTCTCGGAAATTATGAGAAGTCGGCGGGAGGACACCCGTCCGGAGCGCAGACGCATTTCTTCACTGGCTACAGCACGATGAAGGCGGCGCTTGCGCCGAAGACCTTCGGCTTCATTATGATTTGGGCCTTGCTGATCATCGGGCTCTATATGCCTTCCTTCCTGGCTGCTCTGCGTGCAAGGCAGATGCGAGGAATGCTTCGCCTGCCGATGCTGGGGATGATGATCGCTCTGGGCCTTACCGGCATCGCTGTGTCCATCATCGGAGCCGGGGATGCGGATCTGGCTAAGCATGAATTTCTGTTCACGGCGGCCTTCGATTTAGTGACCTTTGTGGTGATAGCTGATGCGATTCGCCGCCGCTTATGGAACAGCAGCCCTGAGACAGAGACAGGAGGGGGTGTACAGGCATGAGGATCCAAGCAGCCTATACGCTGGCGAGGCGCAGCCTAATACTGCTGTTAGCAATATGCCTGCTCTCTCTGGCATCTCTGTCTAAGGGCGCTGCTCAAGCTGCAGTTCCTCAGCCCATGTCGATCTTGCTGATCTATGACAGCTTGGCCAAAGGAACTCCGAGCGAGGGGAATGTTGAGGCCCTGCAGCGGCTGCTGGCGGCCTTCAAGGTGAAGGTCGTCTTAACAGACTTTGACAGCTATGAGCCGGGAACGCTGTCCCGCTATAACGGAGTTATCGCTGTTCGTAGCGCCCCTGATCTGCAAATGGCCAATAAGGATTACGAACAGGACATGGCTCGTTACCAGGGCGAGTATCTCCATATTGGGAACCATATTCCAGGTCAGCTTCAGCGTAAGCTGAGCCTGAAGACGGCTGTGGCTCCAGAGGCAGTAATGCGCCTGCAGGCAGGCTCCTTGATTGAACCTTCCGTCAAGGTGACCCATCTTCTCTACATGACGCACTATGAGGGCCGTGCGTACGGCAGCTTGTCTTCGCAGTCCTTGGGAATTAATTCGCCATATGCCGTGCTTCAAGGAGGCTCCGGGTTCATTCCCTATTTTCAGCAGGGGAATCTAAGTGAATTCGCGCTTGCCTATGTCCTGAAAGACTGGCTTCAGATTAAGGAGAAAGGGCATCAGTACCTGCTAATCCAGGAGGTTTACCCCTTCTCTGATTTGGCGCGGCTGACGGAACTGGCCGATCGGCTGTACACTTCCGGGGTTCCCTTTGCGGTCAGTGTAAGGCCGGTCTTCAGCAACACGGACTACCCGGCTATGCAGCGGTACTTGCAGGCACTGGAGTACGTGCAGACCCGTAACGGCAGCATATTGGTGCAGGTGCCGGTCGTCGCTGAAGCCATCAGCCAGGGGGCTGATGTACTGAAGCAGAACATGGCTGGATTTATCGATGTGCTGGCCGAGCACGGAATAGCCCCGCTTGGCGTAGTGGGGGAAATGTACTGGTCATACGATAAGATGTATGCAGCACAAGGAATGGGCTTCTTCGATTCGTCCGTGCTGCTGCCAAACCGGCAGGTGCTATATAGTCAGCAGATGAATACTTCCATGAGCTTTGCCTCTTCGGCTTATAGCTTGGATATGGACAAGCTTCAGCAGCTGGAGCAGAAGGAGGAAGCGCCGGCGCTGCTGCCGATGGACACGGCCCTGACTGTCAACTTTCCAGAGAATGAAGCGGCACAGGAGCAGCTGCTGCAGCAGCTGAAGGACAGCTGGCTCGTCTTCGATGACTATAAGCAGGCCGATCATCAGGTGAAGACATCCTCGCATACCTCGGCCTCTCAGAACGGCACCCTCCAGATCGACGGTCAAGCCGTGGACCTGACGGGAAGTACAGGCCGCGTGACTGAAGACTATGCTTATACGCAGAAGGCGGTGCAGAGCTTTAGCGGGCTGTTTAGAGTGCAAAATTATATTCTGGTCGTGATTATCGCCACGGCATTAGTAGTGTTTACCCTGTTCCTGATCATCGGATACCGTCTGTACAAGCGCAAGTATTACAAATAGGAGGTGACGGTATGACTGTAGCAGATATCCTCATGCTGATTGCGGTGCTGTGTATTTGGTCGCTTCTGCTGGTTAACGTGGTCCTCATTATTGGCGGTTATCTCTATTACATCCAGCTTGAGAGGGAGCCTGTGCCAGCTATCCAGGGCGAGGCCCCGTTCGTCACGATCATGGTGCCGGCCCATAACGAGGGCATAGTGATCACCAAGACTGTCGAGTCTCTGTTAGGCCTTGATTATCCGAGGGACCGGTACGAGATTATTGTCATTAATGATAACTCGTCCGACAACAGTGCGGAGCTGCTGGGGAACCTGCAAGTCCGGCATCCGGGGAGGAATCTGATCATTATCAATACGGATGCAGTCACCGGAGGGAAGGGGAAATCCAATGCCCTCAATATCGGGTTCGCTCAAAGCCGGGGCGAGCTGATTGCGATCTATGATGCCGACAATACCCCGGAGAAGACAGCACTGCGTTACCTGGTCGCAGAGATCATGAATGACGATAAGCTGGGGGCGGTTATCGGCAAGTTCCGCACCCGCAACCGGGATACCAACCTGCTTACGCGGTTTATTAATATTGAGACGCTGTCCTTTCAGTGGATGGCCCAGGCGGGCAGATGGAAGCTGTTCAAGCTCTGTACAATTCCCGGCACCAACTTTATTATGCGCCGTCATATTGTGGAGAGCATCGGCGGCTGGGATGTAAAGGCGATTGCCGAGGATACGGAGATCAGCTTCCGCATCTATATGATGGGCTACAAGATCAAGTTCCAGCCGAAGGCGGTCACCTGGGAACAGGAGCCCCAGACGGTTCGGGTCTGGTTCAAGCAGCGGACGCGCTGGGCGAAGGGCAATATCTATGTGATTGTCAAAAATACCCGGCTGCTGTTCGACCGCTCGGCCAGAAATATCCGCTTTGATATTCTATATTTTCTATCGATCTATTTCCTCTTATTGACCTCCCTGATCATGTCCGATCTGCTGCTCATTCTGCATGCAGTGGGCTATGTAAGGACCACGATCGCAGGCTTCAGCTCCTTCTTGTGGCTGCTTGCCGTCATTCTGTTTGTGGTCGGCACCTTCATTACCCTAGTCACGGAGAAAGGGGAAATGAGGCTCTCGAATATATGGGTCATCATGCTGATGTACGTATCTTATTGTCAAATGTGGATGGTTGTAGCAGCCTACGGCCTTTACAACTATATCAAGGATTTACTGTTTAAAAGAGAGGCGAAATGGTACAAAACCGAACGCTTTTAAAAAGGGAGGCAGGCAGAATGAGCAGAAAAATAACAGCCTGGATGTGCACGTTTTGCTTGATCCTGGGCAGCCTGGGCCTGATGCCGCAGGCGGGAGCGGCAGCGCCCGCGGGATCGGTCTACGAGACTTCGTTCGCGAATACGGATACGGCCTTATCCGGCGTATCCGCTTCCGAGCAGGAGTATTTTCAGATTATGGATTACTGGAATATAGAGCAGGTCAGGGTGCGGCTGGATTATAAGGCGTCCCCGCTTGCCAGCAATGAGGAGTCGAGCGTGACACTGCGGTTGAACGGCAGGCCGTTCTATTCCTTCCGGCCGGTGGTCAGCGATCAGCAGCTGCAGCAAGTCAGCGTGACTGTGCCTAAGGCTCTGGTGGTGAAGGGAACGAATACCTTGTCCATTGAGGGCAATATCCGGACCCTGGAGGCGTCTGAGCGCTGTCCTGCTGAACAGCCACGGGACAATTGGCTCCAGCTGTTTAATACCTCATCGGTTGCCGTGGAATACCACTCTGCACCGATTACAAACAGCATCAGCGATTTTAACCGTCACTTTATAGGCTTGGATATGGTGAGCAGGGGGGATGGGACCATCGTTGTTCCTGAAGCCGGGGAGCCGGCTGAGCTGGAAACGGCAGTCTATGCCTTATCCGGCTTCGCCAAGGCTAATTCTCTTAAGGAGAAGGCGATCCCCCTTGCAGGCTATGGGCAGGAGCAGGTGAGCGGTAAGAAAGCATTGGTATTTGTCGCGATGCTGAACAACCTGCCCGCAGAGCTCAAGTCTAAGCTGAGCACTCAGGATTTAGCCAATAAGGCGCTGATCCAATTGGTCGATTGGAAGCAGCAGAAAGTGCTCGTCATTACCTCGGCGAGCGAGGAAATGCTGGTTAAAGCCGGACGCTTGATGGCTAACCAGGAGCTCGTGGAGCAGCTGAACGCTGGCGTCAAGCAAGTGGATGGCAGTACAGAGGTAGCGGCGCCTGAGTTAAGCATAGGCAGAACTATCAGCCTGACAGAGACCGGCGATTCGCTAACAGGGCAGGGTCATCGGGAGCAATCCTATTTCATCTCACTGCCGGCGAACCGTACGATTGCCGATACGAGCAAGATCAAGCTGGACTTTCGCTACGCCAAGAACCTGGATTTCAATCGTTCCATGGTGACCCTCCTGGTTAACAATACGCCTATAGGCAGCAAGAAGCTAACGGCCGAGCTGGCGGACGGAGACACCTTAACGGTGCCGATTCCAAAAAACCTGCAGGTCGCCGGGAACTTCTCGGTAACGGCGGCTTTCGACCTGGAGATGCAGGATGCTTACTGCACGCCGAACTCTGTTCAGCAGCCGTGGGCCTATGTTACCTCTGATTCCGTGCTTCAGTTAAATACGCAGGATCGGACCGAGCTGTTGTTCAATAACTATCCCTATCCGTTTCTTAGAGACGGAAGCTTCAATCAGGTTGCGGTAGTGCTGCCAAAATCATTGGACAGCCATACGTTCTATACGTTGTCCAATCTGTTCAATCTGCTCGGCCAGTATGCGGAGTCCAACAGCGGTGAGGTCAAGTTCTACCGGGACGACGCCGCAGCGAAGGAGCTTGAGGACCGTCAAATTATCGCAATTGGCAGTTACAAGGACAACAAAGTGATTCGGGACAGCAACGATAAGCTCTATTTTCAGTACGATGATAGCGGGTCTAGCATCCGGTCTAATGAGAAGATGAGTATAGAGGGCGAATATGGCAAGCGGATCGGGGCGCTCCAGCTGATTGAATCTCCGTATGGAGCCGGACATGGCCTCCTGGCGGTAACCGGAGCCAGCTCCGAGGCCTATGATTTGGCATCCAAGCTGCTAGCCAGTGAAGCCGCTAAATACAAGGTATATGGGGATGCTGTCGTAACAGATAAAGATGGCAATGTGCAGGCTTACCGGTTCAAGAAGGAGACGGAGGATAACTCGGAAGGGATCGTGAGCCAGATACTTGATCGCAAGGATGTGCTGGGATTTGCGGTAGCTGCTGTTCTGGTGCTGGCCCTTGTTCTAATCTCCCTGATCTTCATGATTCGTAAATATCGTAAGGGACGGAGGGAAGAGCGATGAGAAGAAACGCAAGTCTGATCTCCGACGGAGCTCTTCTTCTGTTGTTTATCTGGTGCTTTATAGCCATTGTATTTATGGCCGGTGACCAGAGCCAGTATATCCAGAATATGATCTTTCTGAATGTGGCCTTTTTGATAGCTATAGTGACGTATTTTACGCAGGTGACTGCAGGACTTATCTTGAACATTCTGTTCATCTTCGGCTATGGGACGTATACACTGTATCAGACCGTAGTTGTAGGAGACGCGATGGGTACGGGAAATTATTTCTGGCTGGTGATGACACCGCTGCTCACCTTCGTCACATGGCTGCTTACCCTTGGGACGAAGCAGCTTCAGGAGGAGAATGGTCAGCTGCAGCGTGTGAACAGCTCACTGGCCACATTGGATGAGCATACGAATCTTAAGAATAATCGCTTATTCCAAAAGGATGCCGCCACCTTCATGGCGCTGTCCACCCGTTATCAAATTCCGCTGACCCTGCTCGTCATTCATGTGAAGTACTGGGATGAGCTGAA
Source organism: Paenibacillus sp. CAA11 (assembly GCF_003060825.1). NCBI lineage: Bacteria > Bacillati > Bacillota > Bacilli > Caryophanales > Paenibacillaceae > Paenibacillus > Paenibacillus sp. CAA11. Next base: position 4,568,046 of record NZ_CP028922.1, on the reverse strand, counting down.
GCGGATGATTAGTGCGGAGCAAATAACCGCCGTCATCTATGATGTATCCGAGCTCAGTCAGACCAGCATCAGATCGAATGATTCGCTGTATATGCTGGGGACGCCGGATCATCCGACCTGGGGGCTCCTGCTGTTTACGGAGCGCCAGGGGGCTGAGGTTGTAATCGAGCGCCTTCGGGAGAAAATGGCCGAACTCAACACATCTGATGCCGCAAGGAAATACAGGGTTGACCTTCAGCTCAAAATCGGTGCGGTCGAATACAGCCGGGAGCTGATGCCCACCCCGATGGACTTCATGCTTCAGGCCAAAAAGCAGCTGGAATATGACGTCTAATTCTTGCTGACGGGCGGCCTTGAAATGAGAAAGACCTGTACAGTCTGTTCCGAAGGGGAACAGACTGTACAGGTCTTCTTGCACTAAGAAGGCGGATTATTTCATGGAGGTTGCCATCATCAGTGCATTGTTCGGAACCTGTGAGGTGGTTAGCTGGTAGACTACGCTGCCGTCCTGCCAGGAGACAGTAACTTCCACATCCTTGCCCCCCAGTTTGTAATCTACATTGACCTGGCCTTTGTCCTTGGGAATAGGGAGGGTGTGTGTCTCCAGATAATCAACCATCTTCTTGGCAATGTCCGGGTTATCCATATTATCCTCACCCAGGGAATGGATCAGCAGGTTCCAGCGTCCCTCGCTCCAGTTCAAGTACCGGTTGCCTGCACCAGCGTCCGCGGTTCCCTTAATGCCGTGGCCTAAATCGACATGGTCTGCCCCTTCGCCATAGTCTGGGAAGAGATTGGCTATTTTTTTGGGGTCGCTATAGGTTTTGGCCTCCATGGTGGCCAGTACGGGAGTGTTCTTCTGTGCTAGAGAAGCGTCGTTGACCGGTACGGGTTGGTCCGTCTGATAGAAGACAACCTTGTAAGCGTCAGCCTCGTTATTCTGAATGGTTGCGCCTAGATATTGGCCCTTCTCCAGAGGGAACTCTCTAGGCAGCAGCGCCTGCTTCATCTTCAGCTGGCTCTGAACCTTTTGGATGACCGCTGCCGGAGAGGTTGTGGAGCTCTGGTCAGAGGACGAGCTCGTATTTGTTCCTTCCGAAGGAGGAGTCGTGGTCGTCTCGTTGGGGCTGGCTGTATTGTTATCTACCGCCGAAGTGTCTTGCGTGCCCGTGTTGGCTGGCGGGTTCGTTGTCTCGGCTGCATTGGCTCCGGTGTTGCTGGAAGGAGGGGCACTCTCGCTTGGACTGCTGCTATTGGAGCTGCATCCGGCCAATGCCAATGACAGCAAGAGAATTGTAGGTAATGTAATCTTAAGTAATTTACTTTGCATGGTCTGTTCCTCCATAGTAAGAATCATCTAAACACACTATTACCCTACTATGAAGAAAATAAATCCTGGAGTCAAATGACTAGGTGGTCGAAAGCCCTGTGGGACATATGGCGGTGCTTCCGATGCTTCCGGCGGATATGCGCATGTTTGAACTTTTTGCCATGAGCCTTGTTGCGTGCTACCCCGCCGCCTCCGACAGCGTGCTGCTGGCGAGTGCGCGGACTATCGATCGCCGAATTGGTGCCCGCTGTACTGCTTAGCCCGCTTCCGCTGGCTACTTGGGTAGCTGCTGCCTCAGGGCTGTTCGGAGGCAGCTTAACCTTCTGATGGTTGAGTACAATGGTGATTTCTTTACCCCGTCTCTTTTTCCGTCTCTGCTTCTTCTTTGAATGTCCACGACTGGAGGACGGCCCACAGATTCCCTTGTTAATCGCTTCGCCTCCGGCGCCTACGCTTTGCTGTTGGCGGGTGTCAGGCGAATCAATAGCCGCATTGTTGCCCGCTGCGCTGCTTCTGCCTGCTCCACTGGCAATTTGTGTCGTGTTGGGAGCATTGGTGAACTGGTGGTTGACCACCACGGTGATCTTGCCTATACCTTTTAGCGGAGTTTGAGTAATAATCCGCTTCCGTCCCTTTTCCATAATAACTAGAAGCCTGTTTCTCATTTCGTTCCTCTCCTTTCATATTTGAGCTACTGTATTAGTAGTAAAACAGAGGACAAAGGGTGAGGGCGGAAGAACGGCCTTGAAGAAAAGAAGCTTATGTCTCTATTCTTCCTTGGGTGGATTCATATCTATGGATCGAAAATGGACTTCTATAGACTAGATAAATAGACCGATCAAAGGGGCGGCGGGCATTGACTTTGTCATATTAATTTTCTAAAATTAAATTGCATAAAACCAATAATTGACTTAGGGAGGTTGTGAGCAATGTCAATATTCAGTATTCCCGTAAGGACCATCAAGGGAGAAGAAACTACGCTGGAGTCTTATAAGGGCCAAGTCCTGCTCATTGTTAATACAGCAACCAAGTGCGGGTTTGCTCCTCAATTCAAAGGGCTGCAGAAGCTGTATGACACTTACAAAGATCAGGGATTTGCTGTGCTGGGCTTCCCCTGCGGACAATTCGCCAATCAAGAGCCGGGTGATGATGCCCAGATTGCTGAGGCTTGCGAGCTGAACTTCGGTGTGAACTTCCCGCTCTTCTCTAAGATTGATGTGAATGGGAGCGAAGCCCACCCGCTGTTTAAGCAATTGACCGAGGAAGCCAGGGGTGTGCTGGGGTCCAAAGCGATCAAGTGGAACTTCACCAAGTTCCTGGTGGACCGCAATGGCCATGTGGTGAAGCGGTTTGCACCTACTGAAGAGCCTGCCAAGCTGGAACAGCAAATTCAGAGTTTGCTGAAGCCACTAGCGGATGCTTGATTCATAGAGTAGTTATATGTTAATTCTCCCCTTTTGAGACAAGAGTGAGCTGTCCGGGTCAGCCCTGCTTTCTTTTATCCCAGAAGGGGATTTTTTATCGACAGAATCAGCGAGGGTAGCTGCAAGAAAATATTTCTTGTATTCAATAGATTAAATTTAATATAATCACTACATGTTACTCGTGAGTAATATGGTAGATTCTATATAAATACATTCTAATTGGAGGGATAATCCAATTTGGAATGAAAGGAGTAAGCAGGTGCGTAATTCATGGAAAAGGTGGATACAAGGCTTATTAGCGGTAGTCCTGGTAGTTTCAGGAATCTTAGGAGGGATTGGACCCGATAAAAGGGCCGCTGCGGCTGGGATGAATCCCATCACAGGTGAAATTCGTCTATTTCCTTATGCTAGGGGAGTTCAGGGCTGGCTTTTTTGTGCGGGCCAGAAGCTGAACATCTCTGAGCATCCAGCCTTATATCAGTTAATCGGCAATAAATTTGGGGGAGACGGAGTTACAGACTTTGCGCTTCCGGATTTAAGAGGTTTGGAACCTTTGCAGGGCACAGGCTACTATATTGCTGCAGAGGGGCAATATCCGACTGTAGATCAAGTTGCAGACGATACCTTTACAGGGGAAGTCCGTTTGTTTCCGTTTGATTTTACACCTGGGGGCTGGCTGCCAGCGGATGGAAGATCCCTGGTTACGGCGGCCTATCCTAATCTGTTTGGTGTCTATGGGGATAGTTTCACTGCGAATGGGGGGAATTTGGAGAAGTTTAATCTCCCTGGTCTGAGCTTTCAGTACTCAGGCATTAAGTATTATGTGTCAACTCAAGGATTATATCCCCCGAGCTCTAGCACTACAGGAAGTGAATACACAGGGGAACTGATTCTTTTTCCCAAAGAGATGCCTTATTCTAATTGGACCTTGGCGGATGGTTCGGCTGTGGGGATCCGGGAAAATCAGGTGTTGTACTCGAGAATAGGGGAGATATATGGTGGGGATGGACGTACGGTATTTTTTCTTCCTAACTTAATCTCGCTGTATGATTCAAACCTCTACTACTACATCCAGCTTAGTGGAAGCTATCCCTTGCTGCCTGATGATCCGCTGCCTAGGGCACAATCGGACAGTTATATTGTAAAAGGGCCTATGTTGGAGGTTCTGCCTGCCGAAGGAGTGCTTCGCAATGATTCTAATGCTCTTACGGCTAAAGTGGTAGATCAGCCATCGCATGGTATGTTGACCCTTGAGCGGGATGGAGCCTTTGCTTACTACCCTTACCCCGATTATACCGGTGGGGAGGACAGCTTTACTTATGTAGCAAGCAATAATAATAAGAGCAGCGAAAAAGTGAGTGTTACACTAACATTTGAAAGAGGAACGACTCCGGTTCCGGTTGTTCACACGGTGAGCTTTGACAGCAGCGGCGGCTCGGCCGTGGCGGACCAGACGGTAAAGGAGGGCGAGAAGGCTGTTGAGCCCACGCCAGCGCCAACGCGCAGCGGCTACACATTCGGCGGTTGGTATACAGACAGCGGCCAAACCACGTCGTATGATTTCAGCACACCCGTGACGGCGAACCTCACGCTGTATGCGAAGTGGACAGAGAAGGAGTACAGCGTGAGCTTTGAGACTAGCGGCGGCTCGGCCGTGGCGACTCAGACGTTGAAGGAAGGCGAGAAGGCTGTTGAACCCACGCCAGCGCCGACGCGCGGCGGCTACACATTCGGCGGTTGGTATACAGACAGCGGCCAAACCACGCCGTATGATTTCAGCACACCCGTGACGGCGAACCTCACGCTGTATGCGAAGTGGACGGAGAAGGAGTACACGGTGGGTTTTGAGAGCAATGGCGGCTCGGCCGTGGCGAGCCAGACGTTGAAGGAAGGCGAGAAGGCTGTTGAGCCAACGCCAGTCCCAACGCGCAGCGGCTACACATTCGGCGGCTGGTATACAGACAGCGGCCAAACTACGCCGTATGACTTCAGCACACCCGTGGCGGCGGACCTCGCGCTGTATGCGAAGTGGACGGAGAAGGAGTACACGGTGAGCTTTGAGAGCAGCGGCGGCTCGGCGGTGGCGAGCCAGACGTTGAAGGAAGGCGGGAAAGCTGTTGAACCAACGCCAGCGCCGACGCGCGGCGGCTACACATTCGGCGGTTGGTATACAGACAGCGGCCAAACCACGCCGTATGATTTCAGCACACCCGTGACGGCGGACCTCACGCTGTATGCGAAGTGGACGGAGAAGGAGTACACGGTGAGCTTTGAGAGCAGCGGCGGCTCGGCGGTGGCGAGCCAGACGTTGAAGGAGGGCGAGAAGGCTGTTGAGCCAACGCCAGCACCGACGCGCGGCGGCTACACATTCGGCGGTTGGTATACAGACAGCGGCCAAACCACGCCGTATGATTTCAGCACACCCGTGACGGCGGACCTCACGCTGTATGCGAAGTGGACGGAGAAGGAGTACAGCGTGAGCTTTGAGACTAGCGGCGGCTCGGCGGTGGCGAGCCAGACGTTGAAGGAAGGCGAGAAGGCTGTTGAACCCACGCCAGCGCCGACGCGCGGCGGCTACACATTCGGCGGTTGGTATACAGACAGCGGCTTAACCGCGCCGTATGACTTCAACACGCCAGTGACGGGGAACCTCACGCTGTATGCGAAGTGGACGGAGAAGGAGTACACGGTGAGCTTTGAGAGCAGCGGCGGCTCGGCTGTGGCGACTCAGACGTTGAAGGAAGGCGAGAAAGCTGTTGAGCCCACGCCAGCGCCAACGCGCAGCGGCTATACATTCGGCGGCTGGTATACAGACAGTGGCTTAACCGCGCCGTATGACTTCAGCACACCCGTGACGGCGAACCTCACGCTGTATGCGAAGTGGACGGAGAAGGAGTACACGGTGGGTTTTGAGAGCAATGGCGGCTCGGCTGTGGCGACTCAGACGTTGAAGGAAGGCGGGAAAGCTGTTGAACCAACGCCAGCGCCGACGCGCGGCGGCTACACATTTGGCGGCTGGTATACAGACAGCGGCCAAACTACGCCGTATGACTTCAGCACACCCGTGACGGCGGACCTCACGCTGTATGCGAAGTGGACGGAGAAGGAGTACACGGTGAGCTTTGAGAGCAGCGGCGGCTCGGCTGTGGCGAGCCAGACGTTGAAGGAGGGCGAGAAGGCTGTTGAGCCAACGCCAGCGCCGACACGCAGCGGCTACACATTCGGCGGCTGGTACACGGACAGCGGCTTAACCGCGCCGTATGATTTCAGCACACCCGTGACGGCGAACCTCACGCTGTATGCGAAGTGGACCAAAGTTTCGGAGCCGGTACCGAGTACGCCGCCAGCCCCTGCTCCTCCTTCAAGCTCGGGCGGTGGAGTATCGGCTGCACCCGCAGCCCCGACTCCGTCACCAACACCATCACCGTCCCCTGAGGTACCCATCGAGGTTACGATTAACGGAGCAGGCATCAAGCTTAAACTTACAGAACGGAAAGCTGAAGACGGCCGAACGATCGCAACGGCCAGCATTGATGAGTCTACTCTGCATCAAGCGTTCACTTCCAGTTCTAAGCTGGTCACAATTGAGGTCAGCAGCAAGGCGCCGATCATTGAGGTGAAGCTGCCGGGTCAGCCTTTGCTAAGCGCAGCCAAGCAGAATTCATCTGCGGCTGTAAAGATAAGCACCCGTGGGGCAGTGAGTTATCTGCTTCCCATATCCGCCCTGCCGGACTTAACCCCGTCCGAAGCTGTAGTAGTCACTCTTGCAGAAGGCAGTCAGGCTGACGATGGGACGCTTCAACAAGCGGCTGCTGCATTGGGGGCTCAAGTCATGCTGAAGCACGCGGTGCAGTTTGGTCTGAAGGTGAACGGGGAAGAGATTCGGGATTTCAACGGAGGTTATATTGAGAGGACCTTATCACTACCTAGCGGCACTGAACCGTCCGAAGTGACAGCGGTATGGGCAGATGCTGCGAACAAGCTTCATTATGTGCCTTCGAGGCTTACCACAGAGAAGGGCACAGCTCAATTGGAACTGTTCTCCCCTTATAATGGAACGTTTTTGGTTATTCAGGTGAACAGGACTTTTGCCGATATGGAAAAGCACTGGGCTAAGTCGGATGCTGAGCTTCTCGCGAGTAAACTGATTGTGAATGGCAGGGCCGCCCAGAGCTTCGCACCGGGCAGTGATGTGACCCGTGCAGAGTTCGCAGCACTTCTGGTTCGTGCCCTAGGTTATGCCGAGCAGGCGCCTGTCGCAGCTTATAACGATGTACGGCCAGGCGATTGGTACTATGGAGCCATTGGAGCTGCTCAGCGTCTCCAGCTGATTTTCGGTACCGGCGAAGGGAGCTTCTTGCCTCAGGAGAAGGTAACCCGGGAGCAAATGGCAGAGATGGTCGCCCGTGCACTGGCGGCCGCAGGAGCAGATGTGCAGGCAGATGTTGAAGTCTTGAGCAGATTCAAGGATGCAGGTACCGCAGCTTCTTGGTCCAAAGAGGCCCTGGCTAAGGCTGCAGCTGCAGGCATCCTTCAGGGAACGGCGGATGGCATGCTCTTCGCTCATGACCCTGCTACACGAGCTCAAGCTGTAGTGATGGTGAAGCGCCTGCTGCAATATCTTCAGTTTATTAAATAAGCATCTTTACGAAGAAGGGGGTGTCCCGGAAGTCACATGAGTGACCGGGCAGCCTCTTTCTTTGTCTAGCATCATTTTTTGGCCATCACGTTTTTTTTACAAGGACTAGCTTACTTTCTTACATAACAAGCATATACAACGTATTTCACAGGTGCTATTGTGGGAATGGAGGTGAGGCTATGGCAGGGTTAATCTATCAAGTAATTTCAGGCGTGCTGGCGGCAGTCATCCTATTCGGTGCCTTATCCATTGTGCTCATCAGCTGGAAGAACGGCATTACCCCTATGCCATCCTCAGCCTACGCCCGGCGCGTCGTGACGAGGGAGCTTAAGCAAATTGGAACGCGGGGGAATCTGGTCGAGGCTGGATCGGGTTGGGGGCATCTTGCTCTGGAGATTGGGGCGCACTGTAGCGGATGGAGCATCGTAGGAATTGAGAATTCGCAAATCCCGCTTGGGGTCTCCCAGCTTGCTGCTAGACTGCGCAGACTTAGGAATGTTCGCTTCCTGCGGGGAGATTTATATACCTTTCCTTACGAGGATGTGGATGTGGTCGTGTGTTATCTTTTTCCCGGTGCGATGACCCGTCTGAGTAAACTGCTGCGAACACGTCTTTCGCCCGGAGCCAAGGTGATCAGCGTCTGCTTCGCGCTTCCCGGCTGGACGCCGGAGCGCATCATTACCTGCCGGGATACTTATCAAACTAAAATATATGTCTATGCTAGATAGTGAGCATTATTCGCAGGGCTGCTTGTTCATTAAGATAGGAGGGGACGAAGGTGAATACTGCAATTGTCGTAACTCTCATTCTTGCTGCGCTCTGGGGAGTAGGCTATGCCGCCATGGTACTGTATCCCCCCTTTGGAGGGAAGCCTGATCAAGAAAGGATGGAGCAGGCAGCGAAGTCGCTTCCCTACATAGACGGCAAATTTACCAATCCTATGCCACCCCCAGAGGCTAGCGGTTTCGGTTCGTCAATGTTGCTGCTTTGGGACTTCATCAAGCGCGATCCGCTGCGCAGACCCCAGGGGCAGCTGCAGGTACGAACCTGGGCACCGCTAGCGTATTCAGAGCGGGAACGCACTGCAATCACCTGGCTGGGGCATTCCGCTTCAATTCTGGAGATGGATGGTAAGCTTTTGCTGCTCGACCCGATGCTGGGTCGTTATCCTTCTTCTATTCCTTTTATTGGAGGCAAGCGGTATGGAGGTCTGCCAGTTGCCCCAGAGGAAATGCCTTTGATCGACCTAGTGCTGATGTCTCACGATCATTATGATCACCTGGACTATAGAACGATCCGGAAGCTAAAAGACAAGGTTGGCTGCTTCCTGGTCCCGCTGGGTGTCGGGGCACATTTGCAGCGGTGGGGAATTGATTCATCTCAGATTGAAGAGCTTGATTGGTGGGAGGAATCCGAATATGATGGGTTGAAGCTTGCTTGTACGCCAGCCCGGCACTCCTCAGGAAGAAGGCTGCGTGACCGGGATACCACGCTCTGGTGCTCGTGGGCTATTCAGGGCGAGTCCCGCAGGATTTTTTTCAGCGGGGACAGTGGATACGACAAGCATTTTGCGGAAATTGGCCGTAAATACGGGCCCTTCGATGCAGCTCTGATGGAATGCGGGCAATATGATAGAAGGTGGTCTGCTGTTCATATGACTCCCGAGCAGACAATACAGGCGCATCTTGATGTGCGGGGCGGACTTTTGCTTCCTGTACATTGGGCAGCCTTTACGCTGGCACTACATCCTTGGACCGAACCCGTGGAGCGCGCCATTCAAGCTGCAAAGCAGAAGGGCGTAACGATAACTACCCCAGAAATAGGTGAGAAGGTTATCCTAGGTGAAGCACCCTACCCTGTAAGTGCCTGGTGGCGGCAGTAGATTCTATTCATTTGTGAATCCACCATCTACCTCATATCACCATCTGTATGCCCGTGGATCGATCAGAGCCGGTTAACCGGCTCTGGTGTTTGGGAATCAGGAACTAACGGTGCAGCTTGGGATAACGATAGAATTCAATCATATCAATATAGCTGTACGGCAACATAGTAATTCCCCCGCTCGTCTTTGATCAAATCCTTTAGCAGCTCGATATTCACTTGGTTGTCCCCCTATAAAAAATGTAGTTAAGTTTAACATACCCTGTGGGGTATATAGATAACGGCCATGTCCTTCTTCCTAGAGATTAAACTTATATATTTTTACATAAATGGAATCTGTCCGCTGAAAATTAGGAACTTATAGACTATTTATTTGTGCCCATGCACCTCCGATATCAAAGTTAGAGAGACTGCCGCCAATCTGACAACAGTAGACGATCCTGAATTTGGGCAGTTTTTCTGTTGTAGATGAGGAAGGCTGGTGCTCGTTGCTATATGAATTTTAAAAAGTGTTTGATTAGTTGTCTCATTGTTTTGTTCTTAGTACCTATCCTTATCCCGTATTCGATAGCTGGGGCTGCTGTAGAGTTTAAGGATATAGCCGACTCGGCTTACCGAAAAGAAATTACGGCCCTTCAGCAGGAAGGGATTATAACTGGGGACGGAGCTCAGCGCTATCATCCGAAAGCCATGCTTACGCGGGAACAGTTTGCCGCTTTGCTAGTCCGATATGAAGCGCTTGCTGTGAACCCACAAGCTAAGACTGAATTTGTAGATGTGTCTGATTGGGCCGAGCCTTATGTTGCAGCTATTCATGAGTCCGGTCTGATGTATGGTATCAGTGAACGCAAATTTAGCGGGAGGGCGGAGCTCTCCTACGAGCAAATTCTGTTGATTCTTACACATCTGCTCCAATATGACGAACAGGTTGCCCGTTTAAAGGATGCCAAGCAGGCTGATCTGCCCGGTGTCTCTGATTATGCCCGTCCGGCAGTAGAGCTGACAAGAGCCATGGGATTGCTCGCTTTTACGGAAGGCGAGATTGATTATAGAGCCTCCATTCCCCGCGAAGTTATTGCCAAGCTGTTGTATGAATTAAAGTACAATCGTGATTTTTACACAGCTAAGGCCGAGGAATATTTTAAAAAACAGCTGAGCACTAGTGCTAATAGCCCGAGCCTTGTCCAAGATGGCAGGGAGCCGACTTCAGCAGGGAGCTCAAGTAGTTCTTGGCCAATTCCGACATCGGCACCGACACCGGCGCTCACACCGACACCGGCACCAACACCGGTACCGACGCCGATACCGAAACCTACACCGAAACCGACGCCTACACCGAAACCTACACCAAAACCAACGTCACCAATTCCAATACCAAATCATGATTCAAATTCGCCAACGGTTCCCTCGAAGCCTATTCCGGTGCGGCTTCTGGAGTCCATATCGGTAACGAATGATACCTATTCCGTAAATTCAGGTGAGCTGTACAGCACTGAAGTAATAGCTCATTTCACAGATGCTAGTCAAGCAAAGGTAACCGAGATGTCTGATTTCCAGAGCAGTGACGAAGATATTGTGAAGGTTGTCTCAAAAGGGGAACTTCTAGGCAACCTTCCAGGCAAGGCTCATATCACTATTCTTTACGGAGGGAAAAGCCTTGGCTTTGATCTCGAGGTCAAATCTAACCTGGCTGCATTGCAATCCATCAGGCTTGAGGCGCCCCGATCTTCTCTTCAAGTTAATGACAGGCTTCCTACTCAGGTGAAAGGGATTTACACAGACGGGTCCTATCAAGACTTGACGGCTTCCGCTCAGTATTCCATCAGCAATCCGTCCGTTGCCTCTATTGATTCGAGTGGGAGGATTACAGCCAAGGGGGCGGGCGCGACAACGGTAACCGCCGTATACGACCAGTTCTCCTATGACCTCCCTCTTACTGTGTCCCCGGCTAAGGAGATGTATTTCACATTTGCTGTCTTATGTGAAGGCATTAGGGATAAAGCTACGAGTGTAGATGAGATCCGGGAAATCCGGGAACAGGTGAAGCGAATCGATCCGAATGCCAGAGTAACCTGGGCGCTGGATAATGATTTTGTATTTTATGAAGACCATCGTAATCAGCTTGAGCTCATTAAGCAGTATGTTCTCAGTTACGGTGACGAAATTGCTATCGCTTTTGGCTTCCCTAATAATCAGGCGGATCGCGATCTTTTTATATATAAAATGCAGGAATGGGCTTATATGTATCGGTACAATGCCCTTCCAAACAAGCATGAAGGAAATACACTAGGGCAACCTAGTGTATGGCAGTCCATTCCTGAAGAGTTTAAGCCGAAATCCTTTGTGACGTACAGCATTAACCCTGAGCAAGCAGCCTGGGTACAGGAGCATTATGGAATTCACACCTTCATGGGGTGGACAGCTACCCAGTACAATGTTGACCAGCTTTCCGGTGAGGGGTCAGAGCTGATGCCGTATGTTAGCCACCGGAGCAATGTCCTTGTCCCGGCACAGGATCAATCTACAGACAGCGGCAATTTATTTATGAATACCATTACCATTGACCCTATCGGCAGCACGTATACTCAGGATCAATCGAGATGGACTCTTCATCCGGCAGATCCGCTGAGCGGAGGGCAAGAGCAGGTCCACATCTTAGAACAGTACCTTGATAATCCCTATCGAAATCATAATACAATCAATTATTTATCGCTGATTTTTGAGCCGAACTGGGTATACCGGACGCCAGATCTGAAAGCTGCATGGGAATACACGGTTCAACATTGGCGGAGCGGCAGTGTAGAAATGATTGGGCTGACTGATTTTGCACAGAGGTTTGGAATGTTGTCCGGTGCTCATAATGAAGGGAATACCTTTACGCTCCAGTTCAGAGGCTCGGGGGTTTCTTCCGGTTACCAGGTCTCCGATCCTAGTCTTCAGTATCTGTGGACAGAGACTCGTACCGAACGACTGATTCTTAGCAAAGCCGATCATGAAGCCGCCTGGAGAGTGATTGATTTCACGAACTACACGGGACCTATACCTGCACTGCCCTATACAACCCGGGGGAAAGATGAAGATATCAGCTTTAAGCCGGGCAGAAACTTCAAGCTTAATCCGAACGGGGTTCTAACAGAAGCGGAGAAGTTAAGAATTGCAGAGAGATTGGCTGAGATCGGCTTTCAGGACCCCTACCAGCTTTAGTAGAGAATAGCGAAAAGGCTGGGATCAAGATTGCATTCTTAACGGGCACACTATATATTCAGATAGGCAAGGAAATAACGACGGATAAGGAGCAGATATGCATGGCAGATACCCTCAATGAACAAGAGCTGGTTCAATATATAGCCGGACGTACGCAGGCCGACCCGCTGGATATTCGTCTAATTCTGAAGCATGAACAGGACTTCATTGATAAGGCCCACAAGAATAGCAAAGGGGATATCGATATCGACAGCGACGACCTGGTGGATTACGTATTGTCCCGGCGTGATGTGAAGCTGGATGAATTGACAGTGGAACGCATTCTGGATGCGGAGATGGACTACTTAATGGACAAAGGCTTAGCCGGGTACGCAGATTAAGCTTCTGGATGAACTAGTCAGATTGCAGGATTGACGGTTAATTCTCTTCCCGCGTATACTTTATCCAATTCACTTCGGAAAAAATGACTTGATATGAACTCCGTCCTTTAGGGGCGGAGTTTTGTATATGGCTTTGCGTTAAGGAGGAGAGGATACATATGCTTGAGAGAATGAAGCAGGGGGATGAGATGCTTAACAGCCCTTCATTTGTGAAGGACGAAGCGAGGTACAACCTTCTTCATACGATTAATGCGTCGGAGCAATCTCTATGCGTGAAATCGCCCGACGGACAGCTCATTTTTGCCGGCTCGCCAGGGCATAACGGCTGGCTGTGGCTCGCGGAGGAACTGGCTGAGTGCGAGAGGGGACAAAGATTGCAGGAGATGGTCGAATTTCTGGCAGCTTCTTTACTGCCTGGGATAACGGGCGATTCCCAGATCGTCATGGATTTTGCGGAGCGTTATACCCAGCGTCACCATATGACCTTCCATGCCCAGATGGTCATGGCAGCTTATATCTGCCCTCAGGTTGTGCCTCCAGTAAGACCAGGCGGGGAGATCAGACAGGCCGAAGATAAGGACGTTAGCCGCGTTGCTGCATTTCTTGCCGGGTTCGTAGAGAATGCATTCGATCGTATGGTTGATGCGGCCAGCCAGATTCCGGCGGCGGAGCGAATGATTGGCAACGGAAATTTATATTTGTGGATGAAAGGGGACGAACCGGTATCCATGGCGCAAATCTCCCATCGTTCGGCCAGACATGGGCGGATTAACGCCGTGTATACCCCTGCTGAGTTTCGTAAGAACGGTTTTGCCAGCATGCTGGTTGCAAGGCTCTGCACCTTGCTGCTTGGCGAAGGACTGCTCCCGCTGCTGTATGCAGACTTGTCGAATCCCACTTCGAATAAGGTTTATCAGAATATCGGATTTCAGCCTTGCGGACAGATCGCGGAGCTTAAGTTCTCCTCCCGGTCATGAATTTGTTAATTCAGGAAGGGCTTCTAGAGTATTTTCTCCGCAATATGGGCAACAATAACAAAAGCATGCTAATATCAAACAATTTCGGAGGTAGTTAAGTTTATGCAGCAAGGAACAGTGAAATGGTTTAACGCGGACAAAGGATTTGGCTTCATTGAGGTTGAAGGCGGAGACGATGTGTTCGTGCACTTCAGCGCCATTACGGGTGAAGGCTTTAAGACCTTGGATGAAGGCCAGCGCGTTGAGTTTAACATTACTCAAGGCAGCCGCGGGCCACAAGCTGAGAACGTAGTTAAGCTGTAACCAGGCGAATTTAGCAAACTGCTCTTAATGTAGAATTAAGGGCAGTTTTTTTATGCCCATATTCGCCGGCATCATCTTCCATTTCCTGAAAACACATGAAAGTGCTTTGCTTAATTTACCGGAGTTGGTATACTAGGTGCAATATTCTCAGTAAAACCATGCGATATTACTAATAGACAGCGAGGAATTGCCAACATGAATCTTCTGCAAGATATCATTACTGTAACGAATGACTTTCTATGGTCCAAATTACTTATTTTACTACTTGTAGCTGGAGGGGTCTATTTTACCTTCCGGACAAAATTCCTTCAAGTTCGCATGCTGCGGGAAATGGTGCGGGTCCTCTTTGAATCCCGGGAACGTCATCCGGGCCAAATTTCTCCGTTTCAAGCCTTCTGCATCAGTATGGCGGCCCGTGTAGGCACAGGGAACATTACGGGGATCGCCATAGCTATAGCACTGGGCGGCCCGGGCGCGGTGTTCTGGATGTGGGTTATTGCCATTATCGGTTCTGCTTCCAGCTTTATTGAGAGTACGCTTGCTCAAATATACAAGGTGCGGGATAAGATAGGCTACCGGGGCGGCCCGGCTTATTATATGGAGTTAGGTCTCAAAAAGCGCTGGATGGGGGTGCTCTTTGCGATTCTGATAACCCTTTGCTTCGGCTTAGTCTTTAACGCTGTGCAGTCCAACACTATTACACAGGCTTTCCAAAATTCATTCGGTGCCCCAAAATGGATGGTGGGAATCGTAATGGTGTTCGTTTTTGCCGGAATTATTATTGGAGGGGTCAGGCGGATCGCCCGTATGTCAGAGTATATTGTTATCATCATGGCTGTCCTCTATATCGGTATTGCAGCAATTATTGTATTAATTAACATTACAGAGATGCCGCATGTTATTGCATTGATTGTCAAAAACGCATTCGGCTTCGATCAAGTTGCCGGAGGCTCTCTCGGTGCGGCCCTGATGAACGGCATTAAGCGCGGCCTCTTCTCTAATGAGGCGGGCATGGGCAGTGCCCCCAATGCTGCAGCCTCGGCCGAAACAAGTCATCCGGTCAAGCAGGGGCTCATTCAGGCCTTTGGTGTGCTGACCGACACACTTGTCATTTGTACAAGCACGGCCTTTATTATTTTGCTGTCCGGAGTTTATAACCAGCCGGGACTTGACGGAATTGTTCTGACCCAAGCTGCGCTTAGTGTGCATCTGGGCTCTTGGGCATCCGGCGCCTTAGCGGTCATGGTTTTCTTGTTCGCCTTCAGTACACTTATTGGGAACTATTACTATGGGGAAACCAACATCGAGTTCCTGAAATCGAGCAAAATTTGGCTGTGGACTTACCGCGTAGCGGTCCTGGGAATGATTCTCTTCGGCGCACTAGCCAAGGTTCAACTGGTATGGGATCTGGCGGACCTGTTCATGGGTCTGATGGTCATAGTCAATCTAACCGCAATAACTTTACTGTCCAGAGTAGCCTTTATGGCGCTGGCTGATTACATTAACCAGAAGAAGCAGGGCAAAGATCCTGTATTCAACAAGGCAGGCAAGCCGGGGCTTGAGAACGTTGAATGCTGGAAGCCTTGAGTCGCTGCATAGGAGATTCGCTTAAGGACACGGCTGTCCCAAGGTCATGATCAGTGCCTTGGGGCAGCTTTTTTGTATGGGTTATGGGTTGCCCCCATTATTTGCTATAATCATGCATTATGCGCATCATTACCTGAGAAAAAGTTGGTGAGCTTGCAGGAATGACATTTAATCTGGATATGAAGACGGTATTCGCGTCCCTTGTTGTTGGGCATTTATTCACGGTCATTCTAATCAGCGCCTATAGAAATAAGCATACGGATGACAAGGCTGCAAACACTTTTTACATGTCGAAATGGGTACAGTCTCTAGCATGGGGGCTATTAATATTCCGCAGCCTGCTGCCGGATGTCATCAGCATATCGGTCGCGAATTCCATTTTGCTGACGGGAGCTGCCCTGGAGACCTTTTCTTTACTTATGCTTCAGGTTCATGTTGGAAAGCGGCTGCTAAGGTTGTATTTGGCCTACACACTTGCAGCCATCGCCGGATTTAACCTGATCTTTATTGTTCACAATGTGGAGAGTGTGCGGATCGCCTATGCCTCCCTTGCCACGGCGGGCTTCATTGTATACCCTGCCTATCGGATGATTACCGCCCCTAAAGCCAGCAGGCTTCAGACTACGATGGGATACCTGTATATGAGCGTAGTTATTGGCCTTGCTGGACGAGCCTTTACCGCATTGCAAATGGAGCGGGCCATGAGCCTGTTCTCGCCAAGCATATATCAGACCCTCTCGTTCCTGTCTTTGTATTTAATTATGATTCTGGGCAACACAGGCTTCATCTTGCTGTCCAAGCAGCGCGCGGATGAGCGCTTGCTTTACCTTGCGAACTATGATGATCTGACAGGCGTTCTGAACCGGCGGGGATTCATGGAGCAGGCGGAACAGGCTATCGCAAGATTAACGAATCGACAGCCCGTGACCTTTATCCTGTTTGATATTGATCACTACAAGTTGATTAACGACACCCATGGCCACGATATTGGCGATAAGGTCCTGAAGGAAATAACCCATGTGTTTGATAGCGAGCTTAAGGATACAGGCATATTTGGACGGTACGGCGGAGATGAGTTCGCTATTCTGCTCCCCGGGATGGGGGAAGCGGAGTCGGATGAGATTACCAAGCGGCTGAGAATGCGTCTGGAGCAGGCATACCCGCTGCAGGCAGCTGTGAAATATACGGTCAGCATGGGAGTTGTAACCGTAGAGGCCGAGCCAAGGACAGGTCTGGATAGGCTTTACCAGTTAAGTGATGAAGTGCTGTATGAAGCCAAGCGTAAAGGAAGGAATTGCGTGGCTAGAGCATCCGTTTCTTGAGCAAAATGATACTTTTTTCCAAGTTTATTCGTATTGTTGATAAGAACAAGACATGACTTGGAGGGATGAGGGCGAATGCAGGCCATAGGAAATAAGTTGGAGAACATGTTTAGCGGCCTTTATCGGAAGAACCATATTCACGGGGTGGTTCTGGCGGCAGAACAGGGGCAGATCATCTATGAAGGGGCCTTTGGACAGGCCAATAGGGAAGAGGGGCTGCCACTGACAAGCCGCTCCATCTTCGAACTGGCATCGGTATCCAAACCATTTACCGCGGCAGGTATAATGCTGCTGGCTGACCAAGGAAGACTGGGGTATGATGACCTTGTTCAGCAGTATATCCCGGCGCTTCCCTATGCGGAGATTACCGTTCGGCATCTGCTGACACATACCTCAGGTGTACCCGATTATATGACCCACTTCTTGATGAACTGGGATCATTCCCGCATTGCAGTGAACCAGGATGTGCTGGATATGCTCGTTCAGGATAAGCCGGGGCTGCTGTTCGCTCCGGGAGACCGCTGGGAATACAGCAACACAGGGTATGTCTTATTAGCTTGTTTAATTGAACAAATCTCGGGAATGAATTTCCCGGATTATATGCAGCAGCATATGTTCGAACCCTTAGGTATGAGCCGAACTCTGATTCACAACCGCAGGCATCGGCCGCGTGAACTGGATGATTACGCCTATGGCTATGTGCTGGATGTGAAGACAGGGGAGTACAAGCTGCCCGATGAGCTGCCTGAGCTGGATTATGTGAAGTATCTGGATGGCATTCAAGGAGATGGTACAGTGAACTCTACCGCAGGCGACTTGCTGATATTCGATCAAGCTTTGTACTCGGACCGTCTGCTTAGCAAGGAGGCCTTGAATGAAGCCTTCCGCCCGGTGAAGCTGAATAACGGGGAGACCTTTGATTACGGGTTCGGCTGGATTATTAAAGACGATCCGAAGCGTGGGCGGATTGTGTTCCACAATGGCGGTTGGCCGGGATATTCTACCTCGCTGATGCGCTTCGTCGATGAGCACAAGACGCTGATTTACTTGAACAATCGGGAACAGGATCTTGGTTTCGAGGTAGATGTGCTGAAATGCGCGGAACAGGTGCTGTTCGGGGAGGATTATGACCGGCTGCCCGAGCCCCCGAGGGAGCGGCAGGCCGTCAGTGTGAATCCGGCCCTATATGACCGTTACACGGGGCAGTACCGCTTAGCAGAGGATCTGGTGGCAGAGATCAGTACAGAGAGCGGGCAGCTGTTCATTCAGATCACTGGCCAAGTCCGATTGCCGATCTATCCTTCTTCAGAAACGCGATATTTTCTCCCTTCTCTGCCGGTAGAGCTGGAGTTCGTGACCGGGGAAGGGGTACAGGCGGATCAATTAGTCATTTATAGCGGGGACGAACGGGATATTGCGGTACGTATCGCACCGGAATAAATGCAGGCCAAGATTGGAGCAGCCTGCTAGGCACTAAGGCACTACTGACATACAGCTGTCAGGAGGGGGAGGATATAGTAGAGTTATATTCTTGATAAGCCTAGGAGGATGCTAGCCATGAAAGCGATGAATAACGAGGAAATTCTAAACAGCTTTGAAGAGCTTAACAATCACTGTATGGAGACACTTGCGGGTTATACCCTTGAAGAGCTCAGGAGGAAGCCGGCAGCAGACGAGTGGTCCTTGGGTCAGATGTATGCCCATTTAATTCAGTCTGCCAGGCACATGCAATTGGGGAATGCAATGAAGCTGATGAGCCCTGATGCATCAGGACAAGGACCGGCAGGTACGACGGGCAAGTCTGCGCTTGGGGAAATGATCTATGCAAGCGGCGCCTTTCCGCCGCAGCGCGTTCATGTACCGCCTTCTCCGCAGTACACGCCGCAGCAGCCGGAGAGCCATGAGCAGCTGCGTGAAGGCCTTGAGGCTGTGAGCGGCCTAATGAAGGAGGTCATGGCGCTGCTGCCGGAATCGGATGATCAGCGGACGGTTGAGCATCCGCGGTTTGGCGGCCTGAACGCAAGGGAATGGTTCGCTCTCGTGGAGATGCACTACAGGCATCATCTGCTGCAAGAGGAGCGGCTGGTTCAGTTTTTGGGAAACAGGGATTGAAGCAGATAAATATGATGAGAATGAGACCAGCAAGAGGGGCTCGTGACAATCCAGTCACGAGCCCCTCTTAAATATGAGATGCTGCGGCCGATTAGCCTTTTACGGCTCCGGCAACAACGCCTTTTACGATATATTTTTGCAGGAAGATAAATACGATGATGGATGGCAGGACGGCCATAACCATGGCGGTCATTGCATACTGCCAGTCTGAGGTATACTGGCCGACGAATGTATAAGCAGCCAAAGTCAGCGTCTTGGTGTCCGGCGAGCCGTTCACCATGAGCAGTGGAAGCAGGAAGTCATTCCAGATCCACATGACATCGATAATGATTACGGTGGTCGTTACGGACTTGAGCAGTGGGAAGATGACCGAGAAGAACAGCCGGAATCCCGATGCGCCGTCAATGGTGGCGCTCTCATCAATCTCCTTCGGAATGCTCTTCACGAACCCATGATAGATGAACAGGGCAAGCGGTGCGCCAAAGCCCCAGTACATAAGGCCGAGTCCCCAGGTGCTCTCGGACAAGTGAAAGTCCTTCGCCATCTGCAGCACGGTCAGCATGATGGACTGGAACGGAATCAGCATTGGCATGATACACAGGAAGTAAATAATTCCGCTAAGCTTGGACTTGGTCCGCGCCAGCTTGTAAGCGCCGATAGAGGAGACCAGGATAATGCCGACCAGTCCCAGCACAGTAATAACTATGTTGTTCACGAACAGGCGCGGATAGTTAATGTACTTCCATACATAAGAATAGTTCTCGAAGGCCAAGTGCTTAGGAAGGGCGATGACATCAGTCATGACCTCCGAGAAGCTCTTCAGGGAATTAATCAAGGCTAGAAATAGTGGGTACAGAAAGATCAGCGAGAGCAGAACCATGACGACTTCTAGTACGATCTTGCCTGTCTTGCGCTGTGTCATTAGGCTTCAACCTCCCTGCGTTTGAAGATCGTAAGCTGCAGTGCGGTAATAATCAGGACAGCTACGAACAGAATTAGTGCTTTGGCTGTACCATAACCGTACAGGTTGTTCTGGAACGTGTCCCGATAAATATCATAGGCGATACTGTAAGTGGTTCCGCCAGGTCCGCCAGCGGTCAAGGACAGGATAACGTCGAACACCTTGATAGAGTTCGTGAGTGCCATGAACACCGAGATGGTGATGGATGGCGCCAGCAGCGGCAGGGTGATGCTGACAAATCTACGGATCGGGCCGGCCCCATCGACGGTTGCCGCTTCCTTGAGGTCATCAGGAACGGACTGAAGGCCCGCAATGTAGATCACCATGTAGAATCCGATGGACTGCCAGATGGATACGCCGAGAATAGAGATGAAGGCCAGTCCCGGTTCACCGAGCCAGCTTAGGCCGAAGACGCCCCAGCCGGTGCTTTCGCCGAACGATTGGAAGCCTTGCATGAAGATGAACTTCCAGATGAATCCGACAATGACAAGGCTCAGAATATAAGGTATGAAGAAGGCGGCACGCAGCCAGGCAGAAGTCTTAAGCTTCATATCCAGCACCACGGCCAGCAGAATGGCCAGCACGTTGACCAGCACGATATACAGAATGGCGTATTTTACCGTAAACCAGGCGGCGTTCGTAAAGTTCGCATCCCCCGTAAAAATCTGTTGGAAATTGTCGAGACCGACAAACTTCGGATGCTTGGAAATGCCATTCCATTTGGTCAGTGAATAACGAATCGTCATTGCAAACGGAATATAGAACACCACGGCAATACAAATTAGAACCGGTAAAGTAAAGAATCCGAATTCCAGCTTCTCCGACCACTTTCTCCCTAGTCTTCGCATCGTAACACCCCTTTTTCTTTTGCAGCCCTCAGGGACCTGAGGGAATATTTGGACTATCTTCACAAGCTCTCCGTATCGGATATAATGATTATAATTTAGCGAGTCCCCCTCAGAAATGGATTTAAGAGTACAGTTAGGGGTAAAAAGGTGAACTGTAAAGAGAGAGCAGGGAGGAGAAATGAAAGCGTTTAACAGGTTGTTTAAGCCGCTTTATATGCTGCAGGATCGCATTTCACGAAGACTAGTCAACAAGCTGATCTTGCTGTTTACATCTATTATTCTTCTGATTGTGGTGTCGATTACAGTCATTTCTTATCAAATGTTTCAAAAAGAGTCGGTATCTAACAGTGTGGCCAGCACAAGCAACAACCTGCTGCTCGTCAATCGCAATTTGGAGGACTTCCTGGATGGCATCGAGCAGCTGTCTCTGCCGCAGCTTAGGTATGATGAGATTATTCAGGCGATTCTAACGGAGCCTTCGAACTATGCCTCGCGGATGTATCTCGAACAGTATTTGCGCAGTCTGTATTTCTCACGCGGTGATATGGAGGCGATCTATTTATATTTGGTAGATGAGCACAAATACTATTCGATTACCCGTGAGGCTTACGACAGCAAAGTGCGTTCGGCTGTGCTGACAGATATTCCGCAGCAGCCTTGGTACCAAGAGGCCCTCTCCAGCGATAAGAACCGGGCCTTCCAATCCTTCGTACAGCCGGGGGAGCAGAGCACCGGTTATCCGGTGGATACGAAGAACAGCTTTATGGCCTATCACCGGGTGCTGCGGTCTATTGCCTCCCGGGAGCCGCAGGCGGTTCTCTCGTTCTACTTCAATGCCTCGGTGAAGGATAAAATTATGAAGGATGTGCCGTTCGCGGCAGGGGATCATGTGATGTTCCTTGACCCGAATTATATCCCTTTTCATGTGGATGACCTGGGCTATTATCAGAAGATCCGGCAGGAGAAGCTGCTGAGCCACCTATCTGAAAGTCCTAAGGGGCGTTTAACCTGGACAGATGACGGGAAGCGATATCTGGTCGTGTTCAACGAAGGGGAGAGGTCGGGCTGGAAGCTGGTGAAGACGCTCCCCTATTCAAGCATTTATGAGACGGCGACCCGGACTCGGAATCTCAGCATTCTTATCGGCCTGCTTCTGCTTCTGGTAGCCGTGGTGCTGGTGAGCCTTACGGCAAATGCGATTACCAAGCCGTTGAAGAAGCTCTCCCATCAGATGCGGCGGTTTAGCGAAGGGACCTTTGATGCCGAGGCAGCCGTGAATGGGCGGGACGAGATCGCTTATCTCAACCGTCAATTCAATCAGATGGTCCGCCGGACCAATGACTTGATTAATGAACGCTACAAAATGAAGCTTGTGGAGAAAAATGCAATTCTAAAGGCGCTTGAAGCAGAGATCAATCCTCACTTTCTCTATAACGCGCTTCAGGCGATTTCCACCAAGGCGCTAAAGCATGAGCGCTTTGATATTGCCGACATGGTCGATGCGCTGGCGCTTACGCTCAGGTACTGTATCAGTGGTAAGGATAGGGTTCTAGCCAGGGAGGAGCTTGAACATGTAGGCCGTTATTTATCGCTGCAGAAGGCCAGATTCGGCTCCAGGCTGCAGGTGGAGATTGAGTGGGATGAATCGCTGAAGCAGCTGGAGCTGCCGAAGCTGTCGCTTCAGTCCTTGGTGGAGAACTCCATCAAGCATGGGCTTGAGAAGGTATCCACCGACGTCCTGATTGTGATCCGGGCAAGCTTAGATGAAGATCAGGCCATCATCTCGGTGACTGATAACGGGCCGGGCTTCACGTCCGAGCGGCTTCGCGAGGTACTGATCTCCTTCGAGGAAGATTGGGAAGAGCGAGATGGCGGCGGGAGCAGCATCGGTCTTAAGAATCTGAATACCCGATTGAAGCTGCTGTACGGGGAGCAGGCCGGGCTCTTGATTACGGCTGCCAGCCCCGGAACGGAGCTGCGTATGATTATACCGCAGGGAGGGAACAGCCATGTATAAGGTGTTAATCATTGATGATGAGGAGCCGCTGCGCGAAGCGATCCGCATTCTTGGAGATTGGAAGGGGCTTGGGATTGAGAAGGTGCTGGAGGCGACGAACGGCCGAAGCGGGCTGGAGCTGCTTGCTAGCCACAAGATCGATATTGTGATGGTCGATATGAAGATGCCCGAGCTTGGTGGGGTGGAATTTCTGCAGGTCGTAGAGCGTGAATACCCAGACTTACTCACGATTGTCATTAGCGGCTACAATGACTTTGAGTTTACACGTCAGGCCATTCACTCCAGAGTTGTGGACTATTTGCTGAAGCCGGTGAACCGGCACGACCTGAACCAGGCGCTCTCCAAGGCGGTAGGTGTACTTGAGGCCAAGCGGCAGACGGAGAGCGAATTCATCTCCCGCAATATTACGCTGAATATGTCTCTGCCGAAGCTCAAGGAGAAGGTGTATCAGTCCATCCTCGACCGCAGCTTTAACCGCAAGACGAATGAGGCATTCCTGCCCCTGATTGGAGCTGATAATCCGAACCACCGGTTTGGTATTGCCGTGTTCCGCATGCTTAATATGGATGCGGTGACGAAGGAACGGTTCCATCAGGACCAGCAGCTGCTTCATTTTGCCGTAGCCAATATGATTGACGGGATGTCCGAAGAAGGGATTCGCGGGTTCAGCTTTGCTGATCCGAAGCAGGAGCGTGAAATCGTGACGGTCTTTACCTTGAAGCAAACCTCCTCATTCGATACCGCCTTCAAGCTCGAGCTTCTGATTAAGAAGGCTGCGGTCTCGTTAAGGGATCTCTTCGGCATCGTATCCGTGGCAGGGACGGCACCGGTGTGCCGGGAGCTGCCGGAGATTGCCGAAGCCTATGAGGCGGCGAGGGCGGCGATGCTTAGCGTGAACTTCCTCACGCTTAAGGGCGGAGCCGTCAGCACCAAGCCGGAACAGCCGGCAGGACAGGAGCCGCCTCCTTCCATCGTCAGCCGCATGCCGCTGATTCGCAGCGCCCTCGAATCGGGCAATCTGAATCACGCCCGCACGGTGCTGGCCGAATTCCTGAGAATGCTGGGCGGACAAGAAGTCTTCCGCCTGGGCGATGCTGACTGGCTGCTGCAGGAATATTTGTTCCTGCTCCATGATGTTGCTAAGGCGCTGGGCGTGTCTGGCGATCGGCTGCAGAGGAGCGGAAGAGGAGATTGGCGCGAAGAGGGCTTCTCGATGGATACGGCTGATTTTACCCAGTATGAGCGGCTGATGTTAGCACTGCTGGAGCTGTACGCAGAGAGGGTTCGCGAGTCTACAGCCGCACAGCGTCCGTTCGATGCCGGAGATATCAAGGAATATATCGACAAGCATTATTTTGAAGATTTCAAGATTGCGATGTTCACGGAGAAATACTATTTAAGCCGTGAGTATTTGATGAAGCGGTTCAAGCAGCAGTTCGGATTCGGCATCCATGAATATGTTCAGAAGGTCCGCATGGACAAGGCACAGCAGCTGCTTGGCGACCCTGCCCTGAAAATACAGGATATCTCAGAAATGCTGGGGTATAAGGACAAGAACTATTTCAGCAAGGCTTACCGTAATTACTACGGAATGTCCCCATCCGAATATCGTGCCAATCTGAATTGAGGCTAACCTTTCGAATTATCACTTTTTTACCCTTAATACTTCACTTATCTACATTTTGCAGCAGACCTCTTTTCTATAAAATAACGAACAAGAAAGCAAATCTCACAAAGAAAATGGGGGCGTACCTATGTTGAAGAAATTGATGGCGGCATCGGCCAGTCTGGTGCTGATGGGCGGTCTGCTCGCAGGCTGCGGCGGGAACAACAATGCGGCCGGGAACGACGGAGCTGCCACGAACGACGCAAGCAATTCTTCGAAACCGGTTACAATTAATATGTTCACAGCTTCACCGGAGTACACCGACGCATTTAATGCCTATATTGAGGAGTATAAGAAGGTTAAGCCTAACGTAACCATCAACCTTGAAATCATGCAATCCGACTATAATACGGTATTAAAATCCAGAATCGCAGCAGGCAGCACACCGGATGTATTCCAGACAACAGCTGGCGGTGATATTGATACTTTCGCCGACTACAGTGCAGACCTGACGAATGAGCCGCTGGCAGCAGCGATGACGGATGCGGTTCGTGCCAACATGACCTCTTCTGACGGTAAAGTGCTTGGCCTGCCAATCAAGGGGAATCTGTTCACCCTGATCTACAATAAGAAGCTGCTGGCAGATGCGGGCATTACGGAAGTGCCGAAGACAACTGCACAGTTGGATGATGCTGTGAAGAAGCTGGAAGCCAAAGGCACCACTCCTTTTGCTAACGCTTACAAAGAGTGGTGGGTATGGAAGCATATCTTCCAGCATTATGTAGATGCGGCCGCTGAGGACTCCGGCCAAAGTGCGAAGGACCTGGTGAACAAGTTCATCGAGGGCAAGACGACGATCAAGGAATATCCTGCTCTATACAACAACTTCTTCAACTTTATTGATCTAACGGTTAAGCATGGAACAGATAAGCCGCTGGAGCGGGACAGCAACGCCCAGGTTAGTGACTTTGCTTCCGGCAAAGCTGCATTCTTGAGCGGTAAAGGCGCATGGGATGAAGAAGCGATCAAGAAGATCAACCCGAATCTGGAAATCGGCATCATGGGTTATCCGGTTAGTGACAAGCCAGAGCAAGCGGTAATTATTACAGGAGCCGACCAGGCGCTGCGGATTAACAAGGATTCCAAAGTAGCCAAGGAAACGATTGAATTCTTTAACTGGCTGTATACCTCCGACTACGGTAAGAACTGGTTCTCCCAAGTGGCCAAGGTGATTCCGCCAATCAAAGATGCGCCGCTTCCTGATCTGACGATGCCGAAGGAAATGGATGAGATTCTGAAGACACAGAAATCCGGTGACCTGTCCGTCAACTACTCGCTGGATACCTTCCATCAGAAGTTCGGTGAAATCATGCAGGCTTATATCGGCGGCAGCAAAACGAAAGATCAAGCTGTACAGGAAATCGAGCAGGCTTGGACTCAGTTCGGCTCCGCACAGTAATAGACAATTTCACTTGTGATCCGTTTAACTCAGCGTCCTTGTGGCGCTGGGTTAAACTGTATTTTAGGCATTGAACTCTTGGGCAGGGATCAAAGGAGGAGAACAATTGGAGAAGAGAATTCAAGTAGAAGAGAATGGTCTGTTTCTGGTATTTGAAGTCACCAAGACGAAGGATGTGCGCTTTCTTCATTTTGGTTCACAGCCGCTGCAAGAGGATGCGATTTCGGAGGCGCAGAAGCCGGGCTTTCGCCTGCTGGAGCTGCAGCTGACCGGTGAGGACCGGGAGGAATACCATGGACGGGTTCACAGGGCAACCTATCCGGGGCTTCGCCTGCAGTATGAAGGTCATACGGATACGTACAGTCAGGCAGGCCGTCTGCTGGAGATTGAACTGCGCGATCCCGCAACCGGGCTTAATGCGGTTCAGCATTTGCAATTCTATAAGGAAATCCCGGTTGTTCGTGCTTGGACTACCGTGCGGAATGAAGGGAAGGCTGCTGTAGGACTGGAATATCTCTCCTCCTTTGCCTTAACGGGCCTTGCCAAGGGAGGCATACAGAGCCGGGATGAGAAGATGGAGCTGTTCCTGGCTCATAACGGGTGGCAAAGCGAGCTGCAGTGGAGAGCCTACACATTGCCGGAGCTGGGGCTGTCCCATGTCATTGACCGCGGCTCCAAACGGATTGCCTGCAGCAATACCGGTTCCTGGTCAGCGGCAGAGTATATCCCCATGGCGATGCTGACCGATCACGAGACACAGGCAAGCCTCTTCTGGCAAGTTGAGCATAACGGCTCTTGGCATTGGGAGATCTTCGAGCAGTACGATCAGCTCACCCTGCTGCTGGGCGGCCCGAATGAGCATGACAATCATTGGTGGCTGTCGCTTGCCCCTGGCGAGGAATTCACCTCGGTTCCCGTAGCGGTGGGAGCTGCACCCGGCGGGTTCGAGCAGGCAATTGCAGAGCTGACGACATACAGGCGCCGCATACGGAGGCCGAATGAGGATAACCGCATGCTGCCGATTATTTTCAATGATTATATGAACTGTCTGTGGGGCCAGCCGACCACGGCCAAGCTGCTCCCGCTGATTGACGCCGCATCCGAGATGGGCTGTGAGTACTTCTGTGTTGATGCAGGCTGGTATGCGGACGGCGAGTGGTGGGACGGTGTTGGAGAGTGGCTGCCCTCCGAGAAGAGGTTCCCGGAAGGTCTGCCTTATGTCCTGAACTATATTAGAGACAAGGGCATGGTTCCCGGCCTGTGGCTGGAGCTGGAGGTTATGGGGATTCACAGTCCGAAGCTTGCGGATACCGATGACAGCTGGTTTTTTATGCGCCATGGCCAGCGGGTGAAGGACCGGAGCCGGTATCAGCTGGACTACCGGAATCCTAAGGTCCGGGATTATGCGGATGAGGTGATCCGCCGTCTGGTCGAGGATTATGGTGTAGGCTATATCAAGATGGATTACAACATCAATGCGGGCATCGGTACCGAACTTGATGCGGATAGCGCAGGCGACGGGTTGCTGGGCCATAACCGGGCATATTTGGCATGGCTGGACAGTATCTTCGCCCGCTATCCGGAGCTCGTGATCGAGAACTGCTCCAGCGGCGGCATGCGCATGGATTATGCGCAGCTCAGCCGGCACAGCATCCAGTCCACCAGTGACCAGGAGAACTATGTGAACTATGCGGCGATTGCCGCCTCCGCCCCAGCCGCGCTGACGCCGGAGCAGGCTGCGGTCTGGTCTTATCCGCTGCGCGAGGGCGATGATGAAGAGGTCATCTTCAACATGGTTAACGCGCTGCTGCTGCGGGTTCATCAGAGCGGCCATCTGGCAGAGCTGAGCCCCCGCCGCCGGGAGCTTGTGAAGGAGGCCCTGGACTACTACAAGGCGATCCGGGCGGATATCAAGGAGGCGCAGCCGTTCTGGCCGCTCGGGCTGCCCACCCAGCAGGCCGACTGGCTCGCCCTCGGCCTGCGCCATGAGGACCGCCTCTACCTGGCGGTCTGGCATGTGCGCGGCGATGAGCCCGCCGCGGATATGCCGCTTCCGCAGCTGCGGGGCCGCGAGCTGAGCGCTCGCTGCGCCTATCCGCAGGAAGCGGGCAGCCTTTGCTGCTGGAGCAGCGCCGAAGGCGTGCTGCGCGTGGAGCTTCCGCAGCCGCAGACCGCGCGGCTGTTCGAGCTCCAGCTTTAGCCGCCGCTGCCTCTTAGCGGCAGCGGCCGCACCAGCAGCACGAGCGGCAAAGACAGCAAAGACAAGGCTTCAGGCTGGCGCCCTTCTTAAGGGGCCTGCCTGAAGCCTTTGTCGTTCCCGGGGTTGCTCTAGCGAATGAACTCAACCACGAAATGAAGGATGGCTGTAAGAGGGTTCAGTAGAAGATAGAGCAGGCTGGAGCTGTAACTCATTCCAATATCCCCTCTGAGAGAAGCGGCCGCGGGAGGCGATGCGCTGCTGTCAGGAGTATCTAAGCCGTAAATTTCGCTAAGCTCGGCTGCCCGTCCGATATCGGGGGAGCTTCCCTCTGCGCTGGTAACAGCGGGGATCGCGGCGGCAATAACGGCTGCAACCAAGCAGATCAGGATGGGGAGAATGTATGCGATTCGTCTGCGCATGGGTGGACTCCTTTCTGTGAATCTATGGAGAATACGGAGGACTTTACTGGGGAGACCTAAGCAGGGTTCGTCCGCAGAGTTTCATATGGAAAATAATAGCAAATTTTGCATTGTGGATCAATTCATGCCTGAGTTGTATGCCCCTAGGGATAATGGGTGTTCTTCCCATGATTTGGAGAATGGACCTAAGCTGTTGATGATAGAAAGGCAGCCTGTCTGTTGGCTAACTACAGACAGGCTGCCTCATAAAATTCAAATATTTATTCACTAAAAACCTATTCTCTGGCGATTTGATATTTAACGAGGTGATCTGCTACATGCTTCAGAGACTCCCCTGTCTGCTGCATACGTTCAATGGCTTCTGTAAACGAAGTAACAAGGCCAGCTTGTTCCTGCGATGAGGCCACAATCTGGCTAATCTCACGCTCCATATCACGAATGGAGCGCTGTACATCCAGCAGGGCGGCTTCAATGTCGCCTGTCGCTTGTTTGGCGCCGACGGACAGCTTGCGCACCTCGCTGGCTACGACGCCGAAGCCGGCGCCGGCCTCGCCTACGCGGGCGGCTTCAATAGCTGCGTTGAGGCCGAGCAGGTTCGTCTGATCGGAGATCTCCTTGATCACACTGGCTACGGTATTGATCTTGCTGGAATTATGAACAGTAACTTGAGTGTTCTGCATGATCTGTTCGGCCGTTGCTTGAAGTTCTTCGGCATGGGCCGCTACATGCTGAGCCATGTCCACTAGATGATCGGAGATTGAGCTCGTCTCTTGAATGACGGTCTGAAGCTTTGTCTGGTTGGTCTGTTGATAGGCTGCAGATAGAACAGCTTCGACTTCGCCATCTTCATTAAAGATCGGAATCGAGATCATTTCCATGGGCACGCCATAGGCTTCTTCCGGTATCGTAATGATCTGAGGCTCGCGACCGTTCTTCAGCATGCTAAAGTCTGTGTAACCCTCATCAAGCGGATCGCCTGGCTTAAAGCCGATATCGATCGCATCGCCAACGGGATAGTATTCGAGGACATGGGTTCGTCCTAAAAGGTTAAAGGATACGGGCTCACGCATAATTTGTGCGAAATAAGGGATGGAACGAACTAAAGCTTCTGTGATATTCATTATGATCAGTCCTTCTATGTAGTAGTTTGCAGGATGCAGCTTCTTGCTCCACCGGATTTGGGCATGACAAAAGAACAGACCAGATTGCTTCTTATCCCGGCAAGCTGCATTTGTTCATGGTGTGCATGCAAGGAGACGGAAGCTTCTCTATCCTTATGCTGAATACATATAATAGCTAGGGAATTAACCAGCATTATTTATATGTCGGCCTCGTTTACATAAATCATGATACTATTAAGTGAAATTCATGAAAAAACACCCCCGTATCATCGTAAAAGATGACTCGGGGGTATTTGCTGTGGTGCAAAAGCTATAGATTACCCAGCGATGACAGGCTCGCTTCTTGTAAGAGCTGGCTCCGGCGCATCCTGCTCGACCAGCGAGTGCTTCTCCCAAGCTCGGCTGCGCCAGCGGAAGAACATGATGACGGCCCGCGTCCATTCATCGGCAGCGATGGCGAGCCAGACCCCGGTAAGGCCGAGATGCAGCTTGAACACGAGCAGGTAGCCGAGCGGCAAGCTCATGCATACCATGGACAGCAGGCCCATGAATACCGGGAATTTCGCATCACCGGCAGCCCGCAGCGAGTTGATTATGACGATGTTGCAGGTCCGCCCCGTCTCCAGCAGAATGCTGAGCAGGATGACCTGGGCTCCCATCGCAATGATGGTCTGATTCTCGGTGAACAGGCCCATCAGCGGCACCCGGAACAGGATGATGATCGCGTCGATAATGACGGTGGCGATCAGCGCCCATTTCACACTGGTAAACACCCGGGTATAGGCGCTGTCCTTCTCCCGGGACCCGACGAGATGCCCGACAACGATCGCCGTGCCCATGCCGATCGCCATGCTGAACAGGTAAATATAGCTTGATATATTCACGGCATATTGGCGGGTAGCCATCGCTTCTGCGCCCAAGTAGGTCACGTACATCGTAAAGACCAGCTGACAGGACTGATAAGTGATGGATTCGAGAGCAGAAGGCACCCCGATCTTCAGAATTTTGAAGATAAATTTCTTGGACAGATTGACGTAATAATTCCATTGTACCCGTACATCCATAACTTTGTAGAGCAGCCAGAAGAAGATCAGAAGACAGATGAGACGGCTGCCTACGGTTGAAATCGCCGCACCTTCCACGCCCATGGCGGGAAGACCGAAGTGGCCGAAGATTAAGATATAGTTGCCTGCGACGTGAATGATGTTCATCAGGAAGGAGACAACCATCGTCTCCTTGGTAAAGCCGTGCGTCCGGATGGTAGCGGCCAGCGCATTGATCAAGGCTTGAAGGAAGATCCCTCCGCCGACAATGTGCATATAGGACTTTGCATAAGCGTAAATGTCACCCTGTACATTGAGCAGCTGCAGCATATGCTGTCCGAACAGTAGGAACACCCCGCTTAGAATGAGGCCTACGGCCAGATTTAACGTAATGGCATTGCCTGTAACCTGAGCAGCTTCGCTCAGCTTCTTGGAGCCAAGGTACTGGGCCACGACAATGGCCGCGCCATTCCCGATGACTTCCAGGACCAGAATAGCTATCGATATA